>NZ_JANLNL010000006.1:0-310555 GCF_027568365.1 Niveispirillum sp. BGYR6
GCATTCATCGCGCAAGCGTCCGTTGAAACTTTCCACGAACGCATTCTGGGTGGGTTTGCCGGGCTGGATGTAATGCCATTCGACCCCATTGGCTTGCGTCCAGGCCAGGATCGCCCTGGAAATAAACTCACTGCCATTGTCGCTGACAATCATCAGCGGTTTGCCGCGTGTGGCGATCAGCGCGTCCAACTCCCGCGCCACCCGCTTGCCGGATAGCGAGGTGTCGGCCACCAGGGCCAGGTCCTGTTGACAAAGGATGGCAACCATAGTTTTGCGGCGGCGATGTTAAGGAAGGCGAGAAATGACATGGCGGTTTTGTCGTATCTGGTAGCAATACGCCTGAACTGCTTGAGGCGATTGAACATGCGCTCGACCAGATTTCGGTCTTTGTAGCTTTCGACGTCATGCGGGATGGGCTCACGCCTGTTCGCCCTTGAGGGGATAACGGGTAGGATGCCGTGGATGAGCAGGTTCTGCCTGACGTCGTCACCGTCATAGCCCTTGTCAGCCAACATCAGCTTGGGTTTGGGAACATCCAGGTCAAACAGGTCTGGGACGGCCTCATAATCGGACGCGTTTCCTCCGGTCAGGATAAAGCCGAGAGGACGTCCTTGACCGTCCGCACGGGCGTGGATTTTGCTCGTAAAGCCGCCGCGGCTTCGACCAAAGCCTTCCTTATGGGTCCCCCTTTTGCGCCGGCGGCCTGACTGTGCCCCCGGATGGTGGTGCTGTCGATCATATGCTGCCAGTCGTCGGTCAAGCCGAGATCGACCAGTGTCTGGAGCAAGGCGTCCCATACGCCTTGCTCCGCCCACCGTCGGAACCGCACATAGACCGAGTTCCATTTGCCATATCGCTCGTGCATATCGCGCCATGGACAGCCAACCCGGAGAACGTAAAGCATCCCGTTCAGGAAACGACGATTGTCATGGGCGGGGCGGCAGCCCCGACCCCGTTCGGCCGGCAACAGCGAACCGATGATCTTCCACTCCGCGTCTGTAACGTCACCGCGCATCAACTGACCTCCGGTAAAGGTCAGCGTTGAATCACGTCACAGAACGTTTGGAAAGACCTTTGTCAACAGGGCCTAGCCATTCACAAGTTGTACCTGGATTAATCTGCTACCGTCGGTACGGGACAGCAGAAGCTGACTGCCATCGGTCAGTTTCACATGTCCGCCGATCGGCACGTCCTTCTTGGCGATGACATCGTACATCTCGGGCATCCCCTCGTTCACAAGGAACCAGTCCCCCTGATGGCGCTGGAAATAACCCACCCGCTTCTTTTGATCAGGCAGCAGATGCTCATTGGGGAAAATCTTGCGGTTGACGTGCCAGGAGAAGAGGGACTGCCCGTCCCAGACCATAACCCGGTGGTTGTCAGACTGGTAGGTCCCGCTGTGCCGGCTGGAATAAAGATTCAGGACCGGCAGTTTTCCTTGATAAACAGTACCGCAGCAGGGACATTTTGGCTTGGTGCTGTTGTCGAACACATACCAACCCATCTCGCACTTGGCAGAGCAGGGTTGGATCATGTCAATGGTGCGCACCAGGGCATTCTCCCACTCCGAAGCTGTCGGGCGGTTCTGAGGATCATGCAGGCCGTTGACGAACGCCTTCCGGAACAGATCGGCTAGCAGCGGCCCGGCGATGGTATAGGGCATGGTGGACGGATCAGCCCAGGGTAACTGGGCTTTGGAAAGCTGAACGGCTTTTACCCGATTACTGGCGTCGGTGGGATGCTCGACAAACAGAGCCCTGGTACCCATTGCCAGTTCCTCATCCTTAGTCGCATCCATGTCATGGACCTTCCCGCCCCGCAAAGGGTGGCGGTAGAACAGATACATGTAGATCAGGACTGCAAGAGCGTGCCTGTCAGTCAATACCGATGGCAGCTTGCGATTGGGGTCGCTCTTGTCCAAATGCTGGGTGGCGATCACCTCGGGGGCGATAAAGTCCGGCGTTCCGACGACATCTGGTGGGAAGCGGCCGGGGACAACTAGGCCGTCAATATCGATCACGCAGGCATTGCCGGTAGTCGGATCAATCAACACGTTCTTATAGCTAAGATCCGAATGGGCGAGTCCGGCCGCATGGAGGCGACGAACCGCCCGGCTGATCATCAGGCAAATCCGGAGATGGGTCAGCCATGACCCCTTTTCCTCCTGGGCAAGAAATTTGGTACGATTGGAGGCGCTGGCGAACCACTTTCCTTCCTTTTCCTTACCCCTGATACCCAACATGTCATTGTTGACCGACCCATGGGCGAAGAAGAAATGTGACTTGTAGGCCGGCGCGACAATCCCCATCCGGCCGTCCTTTTCAACAATACTAGTCGGCCAGCAATATAAATCCCGCCAGTAATCCCCGCCTTCCTTTGCAAAAATGCCTTCACGATAGGTGCCGACGATGGATTTCAGGCGTTCGCGTCCTTGAAAATCAAGCGGGTCACGGAAGAAGGCGACGACATAGGAGCGGTCAGGGCTGAAATAGACATCCTTCATGCCCCCCTGGCCGATGATGACATCATTATATTCAACCTGCTGCCCATCAAGGGTGGTGAGCTTAACAATGGTCATGCCATGTTCCTTCAGGGCACCAGGATCGCCAGGGTCCGGTCGTCGTGATTTCCGGGGGACCAGAAGTCCAGCCATTCCAGGAATTGGGCTTCAATCGCATTATTCGTGCGGGAGAAATCGACCGCCTTTGCCAGATCGTCGTTCCAGAATGTCGCCCATCTGGCGGGTGTGGCGAAAACGGCGTCGGTCGGGAACTTCGGGTCGGAGATGCCATCGGTCATCAGAGCGATGGCCGTGAACTCCTTGCGGACGTCAAAGAATATCCGTTTCGCTACCTCCTCGAACCCACCCGCGAACTCCGACCTCTGGAGGAAGCGGGTTTGGCCAGCAAATTCACCGCTGTCGGGAAGTGTGAGTGGGGTCAGGGAACCGTCCCGGATATCGAATACTGCCGCCCCACCATCACCAACTGAGAAGCCAGCAATAAACCAACCTCCCGGTATCTGCCGAACCACCACCACGATAAGAGTGGTCGAGAAGGCGGATGCTTTCGCGTCGTGAGAGGCAGCTTCTTCCTCAATCGCTTTGGCCGCCTGGAAGGCGGCGGTGGCCAGCGACTGATAAAGCTGGCTCTTTATCTGCCCGGTCGCGTCGGGGTTACCCTGCTGATGGGCGGGGACAAGCTTGGCCAGATGTGGGGTGAGATGTTCATCCAGCAGACCGGGAAGGCCCTGTAGCACGCAGTCGACGGCAACTTTGGAACCACGGCGGGAGTATTTGGCACTACCGGCACCATCAGCCACCGCCGCGATATGCCAGCCCCCCGGGCCATGGGCCAGGAGACCGAAATCATCGTCACGAAAGCCACCATCCTTGGCGTGGGAGCGTCCACGCTTGCTGGCCGCCACACAGAGCAGATCGCCTTCAATCCGGCGGAAGGCCTGGTCGGGTTTCCAGAACGAGTCGTTGCGGTCGCTATCCTTCGAAACCCACAGCGACTTGGGATCGGCGATGACCGCAAGGTTGGCTGTGACCTCGCAGCGCTTGCCATGGAAGAGCCCCAGCAGGCGGATGACGAAGTCGCCGCTGGTCGCGGGCGTCCCCTTCAAAAGTCCGGATACTGGGTCCAGGGTCAATCCGGAGCCACCAGCATTCTCCAGTTTAATATCCTTGAACCCCTCAATCTCGACTGCGCCCTCATAGGCTTCATTGGCCCTGGCATTCTTCAGATAGACCGTCTTCTTGACCATTTCGATGGGCGATATGGTCGGGTTCCCAGAGGCTGGTGGGCGGGCTGCCCCCTCCGGTTGGGAGACAGGACCGGCTGGAGCGGCCTGCGGACGTGCTGTGTCCATGGATGGGGCCGGAACCGGCGGTGTTTCTTGGGCGGGCTGGACAGAGGATGGTGCAGCTTTGGCCACCGGATCTCGGGGAGGCGTAGGCGTGGTCATCGGAGCCTTTAAAGAAGGGGAGGGGGCGTCGAACTCTTCAGTCGGCACATACTTCTGAAGTTCATGACCGGAAGAGAAAACGGATTTGGACGGGGGTTGAAGAACCGAAGGAGCCTGTGGGGCCGCAGGCTCGGGGATTCGCGAGTCGGCAACCGCAGTCCGTTCCTCCAACTGCTTCCGACGCCGGTTGATGGCAATGCGATCAAGAACAAAAAGAATACGACGTAATTCCGGCGGCAGGCCAAAGAAGTCGCGGTAACCATCCCCCGGGTCCGGGACTTTTTCCTCAGTAACGATGCTGGCCAAATCAGCCATCGCGACGCGGATGGTGCTGGGGAACTTGAAATCGTCGGTCATCCTCGCCCCCGTCCGATATCGAAACCGTCACCGGCCTCCGCCGTGCCATATATCCCGATCTTGTCGCACCAGGGGCAGGTCTGTTCGCCCTCGCCCTCCACGCAATGAATTTTCCCGCAGCCACAGACCGCCATGGCGAAGCGCGCGCCGCAATGCGGGCAGTTGGGTTGGCCGATCAGATCCTCGGAATAGACGGACTGACCACTGCCGACCGTATCCGACAGGTCGAAATAGCTGTGCTTCACCGGAACAGCCGTATCCAGGGCATAGCGGCGGGTCTTGAGCAAATTGGCCAGAACCGGGTCCGACGCCTCCATCCGCCCCATATGCCGTTCATACTTCACCACATAGGGCAGCTTCTTTTTGGCGCATTTGCCGACAAACACGGCGTAGCGATCATCCACCCCGGCAAAGGGGGCCAAGCCCGCCGCCGATTCCACGGGCACCAGCAGACCGGGTTCGGCTTTGGCCAGGTTGACCTTGCCATCCTGCCCTGCGCTGACGCTCCGGCTCTGACTTTGGATCGACATGGATATCCAGCGGATGAAACGGGCGAACGCGTCCTGCGCGCTGTCGTTGAAAACGACCACATCATCGGTCAGCCGCTTCAGCAGGGTGTGATCAGCCCCACCGCCGATGGATATGGCCACCAAACCCACCCGGTGCCGGTATGAGCGGTTCCAGCGCTCAAGGGCGGGTGTCACATTGTCCGTCGGGTACCCGTCGGTCAGCAGGAAAATGATGGGCCGCCAATCTCCCTTGCGGTCGGGCGTCGTGGTCACGACGGTGCGGTCGATTTCATCCATCAGGTGCGACAGGGCCGCCCCCAGGGCCGTACCGCCGCCGACCGGCAGTTCCGGTGGATGGAAGGCGAAGAGTTCGGTAAACTGGGTTACCGTCTTCGCCTTCCCGGCGAAGGCAATCACCGAGAGGAATGCCATCTCCAGCGCATAGGGATCCTTGCGGAGGGTGGAGACAACCGCCCCGATCCCCTCCTCAAGCTTGTAGAGCTTCTCCCCGACCATTGATTCTGAAACATCAACAAGAAAAAAGATCGGCAAGCGGCGCATCGTCGGTTCCCCTTACAGGACAACCTGGATTTCGGGCGGCGGCGGCGGCAAGGCAGCGGTGCCGGCCGCCCCCATCGATCTGTTCCCCCCCGAAATTGCGGCGGTTACCCATTTGAAGAAGCTGGTGAAGCCGGCGCTGTCCATCGTGTCCAGCGACACGACATGATCGCAGAGGGGCTGGATATCCTCCTTGCGCGCCTTCGGGCCAGCCACACAGCCGATGATGCTGGCAAACCCGATGGACCGAATACAGGGGCACTGTTCTTCGAAAACCTGGGTGTCCGACGGTTTGCCGTCGGTCATCACGAATAGATAGGGGGCCCAGTCCCCCTTCTCTTCCACCGTGGTATGCCTGATCTCCTGGCGAATGCGCGCTCCCAGGGTTTCCAAGGCTAGCCCCAGATGGGTGGGGCCGGATTGAGGGGTGGTGATCACGGGCACCTGCAGCTCGTCCAGGGCTGTGAGCGGCACCTGTACCTTTGCGTCCGCATCGAACGTAATGATGCTGACATGCACCGTCTCCAGGGCGTGCGGATCCTGGCGCAAAGCGCTGACCATGACCCTGATACCCGTATTGACGGCTTCAATCGGCTCTCCCCGCATCGAGCCGGACGTGTCGAGCAGCAGATAAACAGGAAGCCTTCGCACGCGTCCCTCCCCTCTTCCTCAGGCAGCTTTGCTCAGACCAGGGTGATCTGGGGCGGCGGCGGTGGAAGCTCGCTGATCTCGCTGGAGTCGGACTTGGTGAGATCAACCTTCTTGGACGAGGTAGAGATGGAGGCAGACACCCACTTGAAGAAAGCTCCGATGGTGCTGTTATCAGCCGTATCCAGCGACACCACCACCTCGGTGATCTTCTTCAGCACCGTGGTATCGGCCTGTGGGCCGGCGGCGCAGGCGATAACCATGCCAGTCTTCACCTGCTTGAATTCGATCAGGCCCTTTTCCCAGTCATCGGTCGGCTGGCCGTCGGTCATGATGAAGACAAGCGGCTTCCAGTCGCCCTTCTCCTCAGGCGTGGTCTTCTTGACTTCCCGCTCGATACATTCCTTCGTTACCTTCAAGGCATCGCCCAGGGAAGTGGTGGAACCCGCATCAAAGGTTGGGGGCTGGAACGCCATCAGTTCGGTCAGCGGCACAACCTGGCGGGCCTTGCTGTCGAACACGATTACCGAGAGGTAGGCCGTTTCAAGGGCATAGGGATCGGTTCGCAGGGTGCTGACCAGCATCTGCATTCCGTTGCGGACGGCTTCGATGGGCTCTCCATGCATGGAGCCAGAGACATCAAGAACCAGATAGACGGGAAGACGACGCATTGGCTTTTCTCCTGCTATTCTGGTCAGCCCACGTTGATTCCGTACTGGCCGCACATGGCGGCCAGCCCGCCTGCATAGCCCTGACCGACGGCCCGGAACTTCCACTCCCCATTATGTCGGTAGATTTCTCCAAAAGTCATCGCCGTCTCGGTTGAATAATCTTCCGATAGGTCATAGCGGGCGATTTCCTTATCTGTTTCATCATTGACGATACGGATGAAGGCGTTTCGGACCTGTCCGAAACTCTGCCGGCGAGATTCGGCATCATGGATGGTCACGATAATGGCAATGGTCTGAATATCTGTCGGAACAAGGCCAAGATTGACCTTGATCGCCTCGTCATCACCTTCGCCGGCACCAGTCTTGTTGTCACCGGTATGTTCGACCGACCCGTCAGCAGACTTCAGATTATTGTAGAAGATGAAGGCCTTTTCGTCCGGCACCTTATGATTGGCACCGAGTAGGAACGCAGAGGCATCCAGGTCGAAATCGGCACCGTCGGTGGAACGGGCGTCCCAGCCCAGTCCGATCAAAATCCGCTTCAGACCGGGTTCGCTCTTGGACAGGCTGACATTACCGCCTTTGCTCAAAGAAATGGTCATGGTCTTCCTCTATGTCTATCTATAAGTAGGAATGCGGCCCGGCGGGTGGCCGTGCGATGATGCGCCCATAGAGGGCATCGCACGACCGTGCACCCAGGCTGACTTCCAAATCCCTCCACTCAGAGGTTGAAGTCGGAAGGGGAGAGGCCGAGTTCGGAGCACATGCGACGGACGGCTGCCTTTTCCTTCTCATCGAAATTGCCGTCAGCAGCGCCAATTGCGCAGCAGACACGGACAACCAGTTGGGCCTGTGGTTTGCCGCGAAACTTGCCGACGGCCTGCATCACCTCGCCAACACCGATCATTGCGTCGAACTCGAACTTCTCCACATATTTCTGGAAAATCTTGATGACGTCCCCGGAATCGAAGACCTTCAACTGGTCGGACGTGCGCAGAAAACCCATCATCTTCTGCTTTTCTTCAGATGTGATGCTGCCGTCGGCATAAGCAACCAAAGCACTACCCGCGACAACCGCCTCCAGCAAATCCTTCGATTTGAACTTGGTGATTTCGGTGTTGAGAGCCTCGCGGGCCTCGGTGACGTTCTTCTTCAGCCAATCCGTGAACGACATTGCTCTTCCCTTTCAATCCTTGCTGCCGGCTGCCCAGCGGAGACCCCAGTGATAGGCCTTATCCATGGGTTGATGCCCCCGGAAATAGCGCTCTTCCTTGGTGACTTTCAGTTTGCCCCCGTCACTCTCGATCAGGGCAATGGCGCACATCCCCTGGCCAGAGGTCGGATTGTCGAGCCGGACCTCGATATCGGGCTGGCCCGGTACCTTCACAGTGGCGACACCATCGGCGGCAGCCCAGTTCGGCACGCCATCATAAATGAAGGCGAACACAAGTATGCGTTTGATCTTCGCCAGCTTGTCGCCATTGATGCGGATATTCTCCCCCTGAGCCATGGCCCCGGTACGATCATCGCCAGCGTGCTTGATGAAGGGTTCGTCTTGATAATTCCCCCAGGCATTGCCAAGTGCCTGGACCACACCTTTGTAGCCGTCCTCCAGTTCCCAGAGACAGCCGAGGTCCAGATCGATTCCCTTGTTGCCCCCTAACAACCCGCCTAGCAGACCGCCCTTTTTCTCCGGTCGTTGATTCCAGTTCAGATTGAAGATGATTTCACCAAAGCTTTCGCCCGGCTTCTTCTCCAGCGAGACGGATTGCCCCCGCTTCTCCAGCGTCACCTTGGTCAAGCTGATCGGCTTGACCACCGGCGGTGGGGGCGGCGGCGGTGCAGGTGGTTTTGCTTGCACGGGAGCAGGCGATGATGATGCCGGCGGCTCATCCGCAATATCGACGCCATACTGACGGGCCAGCGGTGCCAGCCCACCGCTGAAACCCTGTCCGACAGCACGGATTTTCCACTGGCCATTCCGGCGATAGACCTTGGCAAGGGTGATCGCCGTCTCCTTCATCCCCGCCACAGGCAGGTCGAAACGGGCAACCTCCTCACCTGTGGAAGGGTCCAGCAGACGGGCGAACATGCCGTTCAGGCTGCCGAAACTCTGCCCCCTCGCCTGACCTTCGTGAATGGTGACGCAGATATCAATGGAGTCCACAACCAAGGGTACCTGGGTCAACGCGACCTCAAATACCTGCATATCGGCCGGGGAACCCGTTTGGGGGGAGGGTTGAAACCGGACAGAACCATCCGGTGAGGATTGAGAGCCATAGAAGACGAAATGCGCGTCGTCCGGCACCTTTCCATCTGCCTTGACCATGAAGGCGGAGGCATCAATCTCCATCCCTGCGATGGATTTCGGGTTCCACCCGACCGCAACAACAACGCGGGGGGCAGACGGAATACCCGCATTCGCGCCTGGTGTCAGAACAGCCACACCCATTCCCCTATCCCCTTACGCGATCTCTTTTGTCAATTCCCCGCGACAATTACAAATCACCGGGCTCATCATCGATGGGCTCAGCGAGAAGCCATATGCGCGGAAGCGGCAGTCACCTGCCGCTTCCGTCCCGATCGGGGTAACCTCTTCGGGATTAGATGTTAAAGGGCGGCCTGAATCGCCGGCATCATGTCGTGGAAGGTGCGACCGATCGTCTTTTCGCCGATCGCATGGATCTTCCACTCCCCGTTGTGGCGATAGATCTTCGCCATCACCAAACCGGTATGACCGCCCGATTCACCGAGAGAAAATTTCGCCAGTTCCTTCCCTGACACCTCGTCAACCACGCGGCAATAGGCGTTGGCCACCTTGTCGAAGGTCTGTCCGCGGAAGGAATTGACGGTAAAGACCAGCGCCCTGACGCTAGCTGGCAACTTCGACAGGTCGACCTTGATGGTCTCGTCATCGCCGTCGCCGGCGCCGGTAAGGTTGTCACCCGTATGAATAATGGCGCCGTTCATCCCCTTGAGTTGACGGAACCAGATTTCAGCCACCAGCTTGCCGGATTCGTCAAAGACAAGGCAGGAGGCGTCGAGATCGATATTATCGGGCGCACCACCGAACAGCCCGCCAAGCAGCCCCCCCTTCTTGGCCACGTCCCAGCCAAGCCCCATGTATATGCGTGTCAGAGAGGCGCCATCTTTCGAGAGGCTGACCTTCTGGCCTTTTGAGAGAGAGACGGACATCCCGATCCCCTTACCTTAGCCGATATTAACCCCGAAATTCTTGGCCAGCGGCCCCAGGCCACCAGCAAAACCCTGACCGATAGCCTTGAACTTCCACTCAGCACCGTTCCGATAGATCTCACCAAAGATCATCGCCGTCTCCGTGGAGTAATCTTCGGAGAGGTCGTAACGGGCGATTTCCTTGCTGTCGGCCTTGTTCAGAACACGGATATAGGCGTTGGAAACCTGTCCGAAATTCTGTCGGCGGGCCTCTGCCTCATGGATCGTAACCGAAAAGGTGACCTTACGGACATCGGCGGGCACCTTGGACAAATCGATCACAACGGTCTCGTCGTCCCCCTCACCGACACCAGACTGGTTGTCGCCCTGGTGGACCACCGAACCATCGACAGAAGTCTTGTTGTTATAGAATATGAAATCGGCATCGCTGCGCACCTTGCCGCCTTCATCCAGCAGGAATACCGAGGCGTCCAGGTCAAAGGCGGAACCGTCGGTGACCCGCGCATCCCAACCCAGGCCAACAATGATGGCGGTAAGGCCCGGGGCCTCCTTGCTCAGGGAGACATTCCCCCCCTTGGACAGAGAAACGGCCATTAGATCGCTCCGATATTGTCGTTGAAACGGTAACTTGGATAATAAACAGAATTAATTCCGATACATTCTCCCCCAAACCTGTCCCATTGCGGTAAGTGGCAGATGGTAGCAGAAAATTCGGCGCCAGCGTCTCGCAAACAAGGTAATAAAGTCAAGCGACATACGCGTTGAAGTAGATTATATAATTTTCATCTTCCCCTCTTGTCTGGACGGACGGGACCAGCTTGCCCCGTGGGGCGCTGAGCGGCTTGAGAGCACCACCGCCCTTCGACTGGCGGTGGCAATCCACGATCGAACAACGTCGATTCAGTGTCAGGACATCCGGGTACAGGCGCAGCGCCATGTTTCCCAGCGCACGACGCCTGTACTGAGCCTGCGCCGATGAACCGACCTGCCTAAGCGGCAGTACCCGTCTCGCTGCTCTCAGACGGCGTAAGTGCCGCCTCGGCATGGCTATGGCGGATGGAAGACCATACAGAGAGGCCGATGAAGGTCGCACCGATCAGACCGGTCAGAACCTCGGGAATGTGGGTCAAGGTTTGGGCATACATGATGCCCGCCAGCGCCAGGATGGCATAGAAGGCGCCGTGCTCCAGATAGCGGTATTCCGCCAATGTGCCTTTGTCCACCAGCATGATGGTCATGGAACGGACATAGAAGGCGCCAACCCCCAGGCCCAAGGCAATGACAAACAGGTTGTTCGAAAGGGCGAACGCGCCGATCACACCGTCAAACGAGAAACTGGCATCCAGCAGTTCCAGATACATGAAGGAGGCAGCCCCCGACTTGTACGCACCTTCCATGGTCTCCTGGCTGGCCTCCATGGCGGCACCAACGCCCTTGACCGCAAGAAAGCACAGCAGCCCCAGCACCCCGGCCACCATGAACTCATGGGCATGATCGCCAAGGAACAGGCTCAGCACGTAGATGGCGAGCAGGACAATGATGATCTCGATGGATTCAATGCTGGCTGCCTTGGAAAGGCGGCTTTCCAGGACGTGGAACCAGTGGGTATCCTTCTCTGCATCGAAGAAGAATTTCAGCCCGACCATAAACAGGAAAGTGCCACCGAAAGCCGCGATGCCGACATGGGCATCGGTCAGGATTTGGGCATAGCGCTCCGGCTCGTTGATGGCCAGGGTAACGGCCTCGATCGGGCCGAGGCTGGCCGCGATTGCAACGATAAGCAGTGGGAAGATGATACGCATCCCGAACACGGCGATGAGAATCCCCCAGGTCAGGAAACGGCGGCGCCAGACCGCGTTCATGTCTTTCAGGATGGTCGCGTTCACGACCGCATTGTCAAAGGACAGGGATATTTCCAGGACGCACAGGACCGCCACGATAAACGCGGTGCCGAGCGCGCCGGCGACGGTGCCGGTAGCATTATAACCGAGCCAAGCACCCGCGAGCAGACCCAGGATTGTAAAGGCGAAGGACCAGTTGAAATAGCTGAGCGTAGGCTTGGATGACATTTCGGCTCCTGTAGAGAAGACCGGTTGGTAACCGGATATCAAATGTTGAATTCAGCGGGATCGACGGCGGCAGCAGAAGCGATTTTGCGTGCAACCTCGCGTTCCTTCGGGTCAAAATTGCCATCCACATTTGCGACCGCCAGCACAACGGCGACGACAATATGGGCCTCGGGCTTGCCCTTGATCTTGGAGACAAGAGCAAGCGCCTCACCCTCGCCGATGGTCCGGTCAAATTCGAACTTTGTGACGATGGCATTGAAACTGGTGATAACCTTCTGAAGGTCAAAGACCTTCAGGGCATCGGAATTCTGAATGAAGCCGACCATTTTTTGCTTTTCCGACGATGAGATCTCCCCATCGGCCGACGCCATCATCGCACAGCCCGCTGTGACGGCATGCATGAAGGCATCATTCTTGAACTTGGTGACTTCATCGGCCAACCCTTTCTGAATGGAGGCGGCATTGGCTTTCAGCTTGTTCCAAAAGCTCATGGGACTTCCCTTTTTGGCATTGGGCGTGAAGACAAAGCGGCCACCTGGCTCTTGGCAAGCGACCGCTTTGTAGGGGGTGTTTAGTCAGCCGCGAAAGAGACCAGCTTCGTGCGCGGCCTCCTGCCAGGACGGGAACTCCTCCATCAGGAGCTCGAAAATTTCCTCGTCACTCGGTTTGGATGGATCGTCCACGGCAAAGAAATTCGCGTTATCCACCAGCCGTCCCGGCATATCGTCAAGATAAGCAAGAAAATCAAAGCCACGCGGCAGACGACCGGATTTCTTGCCCCGTTCCAAGAGGCCACCTGCAGGCCGTTCGCCAATGGCAATGAAACTCCAATGGATGGGCTCTCGGGATGCCTCCACGATCATCTTCTCTGACAGTGCGCGATCCTCTGTGCCACCATCCGTCAGGAACATGACATAGACCGGCATCTGGCCCCAATCCGACTGGCTGGCGTAAAACGCTCGTATCCGGCGCATGACCTGACCGTACCTGGTTCCGCCTTCCAGATTGTACTGCCCGAGCATGGCGGGAACGAAGCCACGATAGGTGTCCACGTTCAGCGAGCCGTAATGATGGTCGCGTGCCCCGAACAGAAAGACATCAATCTCGCCATCATCATCAAAGCGATAGGCAATCGCCATGGCACGCTCGACAAAGTGCTGGACCTTGCCAGATCGGTAGAGACTGCGCATGGAACCGGAAATGTCCAGCACCAGGGCGACCTTGGCCCGATCCGTGACCAACCGCTTCTTTTCAAGACTGACCTGCACCTTCTTGATCAAACTGACGAGCTGCTGATCTTTTTTTTCCAGGTTCACAAGCCTTTTCTCAAGGCTTACCCGGCTGGCACCGGCTTTGGACAGGGGGGTGGCATCGGGGACCGGGGGCGGGATCGGGGCTTCATCCACAACGATGCCGAAATGGCGCGCCAGAGGTGCCAGTCCCCCCACGAAGCCCTGGCCAACGGCCTTCACTTTCCACTCGCCGCCCCGGCGATAGAGCTCACCGATGATCAGCGCCGTCTCGGACATGCCAGCGGTCGCAGCATCGTACCTGGCCACGTTTTCGACCTCAATAAAGGCGGCGCTGGCCTCAGCGAAGCTGTGGCCGGTACCCTCCGCCTCATGGATCGTGATGGCGAACGCGATCCGCACCACATCGGGTTGCACCTGGCCAAGGTCGATGGTGAACCTGCCGTCAGCCAGTTTCACGCTGCCATCCCTGGAGGCAGGTTGATTATAAAAGATCATGTCGTCGTCGGATTGGACCTTGCCATCCGCTTTAATCAGAAAGGCGGACGCATCCACATCCAGATTGCCGATGCGTGCCGGGGCCCAGCCGACGGTAACGCGTGTATGGGACGCGGGGATGGCAGTATTGCCGCCTTGGGTCAGGGCCTTCATGGAGACAGCCTCATTTAATACCAGATCAAGAGCTTGGGTGGCGTTCAAATGTCGCGGCTATGCTGTCCGCCATATCCTTGAAGGCGTGTGATAATGTCAAAGTTCGTCAACGATACCATCGACTCTCCCTTTCAGCACCTATATCAATGGCCATATGCGCGGTAGGGTAATGCCCAGGGTGGTAAAAATATGATATTGATAGATATTAATCAATCGTATTTACATTTTTGCAATATTAAAATATAAAGGGACAAAATTATGACATATGGTGCTTTTTATTTGGTTTTTCTGGATTTTTCGTAAAACTCCAGAAGGCCGACTGTGTGCATGTGCCATCCTGCCATTTGACCGAAGGGCGAATATTCATGACCACGCAAAGCCGGCGGGTTTGGTTCAGCCGCGGCCTGTCGAACGTAACGGACATTGCCCGCACCGTTGATCGGACTGGCGGCCTGGAGATATTGGTCAGCCACACCGAGGCGGACTTTCCGGGTTTCGCCTTCGCCGACCGGTACTGGGTGGAACCGGAGGATCTATATAAAGGCGGTGGTTTTGCCGATTACGCCCTGGCAAAATGTGAGGAGTTGGGCATTGATCTGTTGTGGCCCGGCAAGGGTGCACCCGACATCATGGCCCGGAAAGCGGAATTCGACGCAGCAGGCATCCGCACACTGCTTGCAAGCGACTCAGTGACCCATGCGCTGTTGGACGATAAGGCGGCTTTCTACCGCGATCTGGCTGGTACCGGCCTGCCGATCCCGGAATGGATGGAATTTTCTACGCTGGCAGAATTTGATGACGCCTGGGCCACGCTTCGCCCGTTCGTACCCTCCTTGTGTGTCAAGCCGACTGTGTCGATCTTCGCGCTGGGTTTTCGGCGGATCGTGGAGGACGATGATGAGTGGGGCCGTTTCGTCTCCAACGACCAGTACAAGATTAGTCTCAACGAATTCCGACGACTGCTTGCAAGCAGGCACAAACATCGTCCATTCATGCTTATGCGCACGCTTGAGGGCGAGGAGCGGAGTGTGGATTGCGTGGCGCATCAAGGGCACCTTGTCGCCGCCGTTTCCCGCGTGAAGCGGGGGCGTACACAGCATATCGAAACAGATCATGCGGCCATCCGGATCGCGCACGCGCTTGTGGAACGATACCGCCTCAACGGTGTGGTCAATGTGCAGACCAAGGACCACGAGGGCACACCCTATATTCTTGAGGTAAACCCCCGGATGTCGGGTGGCACGCTTTATAGCTGCCAGACCGGTCTGCATCTGCCCTACTGGGCCATATTGCTGGCGTTGGGCGACGCTTCACCGGAGGACGTGCCTTTGCCCACATCAGGCGTGGTTGCCCCCATCCAGGGTGTTGTCAGAGTCTTTTGACTACAAGGAAACGTCAGGCGGAAACGAAGAGACGCGGACCTGCCCCTATATCAAACTCCCCTTCATGCACCGACAGCCCGACCGTGACGCCGTAGAGGGCCGCGCGCTCCAGGAGGGTTTGGGCGGCTTTGCGGTGGGTGGCCGGCTCGCACATGGTGCCGTGCATCTTGAAGACGGCCGGCGCATCAGACCGCAGAATCTCGCGGGCCATGTCCACATCCTCGTTCCGCACGGCATAGAGGCTCTCGATCATCTTCGCTTGTTGCGGATGGATAGCCGTCTTGCCAAACAGCCCGTGATCAAGGTCCTGAACGACCTCGCGCTCCAGTACCTTAAGGCAGTCGATGGCCTCGCAGACCGGTGCCGTCAGGTTGAAGCCGTGCGGCTTGAAGGTTGAAACCAGCATGGCAATGGTATGGCCGATCACCGTCTCGTAAATGGTCCGGCTCGGGGGACGGCGCACGCCCAGCAGGTTGAACAGGTCGTTGCCGCCGATGCGTAACGCCAGGATGCGGGGGCGCACGGCGCTATCGGACATATATTCGCGCAGGCGACGCATCTCGACAGCGTCGAACACCTCGGCTGTCTCCAGTGTCGGCATGACGACGAACGGGCTGTCATGGCCAGAAATCTGGTCCAGATAGTTGCCAAGGTTTGCGGTCGTGATCTTCGGCAAGACGAAGCCATCAATCTTGCTGATCCCGCGCATCTGGAGCACGCGGCCCATGACGTGGGGGTTGCGCACCCGGATGAAACGAAGCAGTCCAGGCGAGGCCTGCATCAATGGCAGGGCATTTTCCAGGATGTCCAGCGCCTGACTGACATCATCCGTCAGCACCGCATCCTCGGTGCAGAAAATAACCGAACGCAAGCCTTTATGCTTTTCTCGGTTGCCGATCTCAACGAGGTCACCGCGGGTCGCGGGGACATACAGGGACGCGCCAAGGTGGAGATAGCGATTATCCTGGACTTCCATGGTGAATTCCTTGCCGCTTGGCCGGGCTTCGGGGTGAGGTCGATGGTTGAAAGACGTTCGTTTCGAGGTCAGCCCTCGCCCAGGGTCTTGATGATGGCGGCTGCCCTATAGGGGCGGGCCAGCGTCGGGTCCACAATCACCCTCACGCCGCGCCCGCGTGCCAGTTGCATCAGGTGCGCCACATCGCGGTGATCAGGTTCTCGCACGATCAGGGTTTCCGGCACACGCCGCAGCAGCGACCGGGTGGACTCGCCGATGCCCGGTTTGATGCGATTGCGGTCAGCCACACCATGGCGTTCCATGCAGGAGGCAACGAATGCCTCGCAACCGGCCCGCAGGTCGGCCAGCCTGTCCGAGGAGTTACCGACCGGCAGGCAGGCCGGATCAAAAAGTGCATCCAACATCGGCCTGGTCACCTCATCAACGAAGCGGCGGGAGATGTCATGCGGCTCAAGACCGGTATAGTAGACACAGGCATGAAAGTCGCCAGGGCCGACATATTCAGCATTCAGCACCGTGCGGCTGACCAGGCCGGAAACGATCGCATTCAGCACAGAGGACGGGATCAGGTAATCCTCATAGCTGGAAGACAGGGCCGCGACCCCTGCCAAGTCGGCGACCACGGCGAGCGAGGGATCCACGGCGACACCGCGCGAGGTATTGTAGGACGTCACGCAGCGCTTCAGTTCGGCCGTGATGGCCCCCTTTCCCGTCCAACCGTCCACAAACATGATGGAGCCGTCACCATGTGCGGCCACAATACGGTCGAGAGCGACTTCATCAATACCGCGGTCACGGATGATGGAAACCGAGTAATGGAAAACCTCGCGACCCAGGGCACGCAGGGCGCGCCGCAGCAGGACGCCAACGGGGGTTCCGGCACGCGCGAGGCTTGTGACGGCGATCGTGCCGTCCTTGCGGGCCGCTATGCCCTTCGCAAGGGCTGCCATATCGGCTGCAAAACGGTTCCGGTTGCGTCGGAAAACGGCCCAGAATAGGTCCATATAAGCGGGGTCCGGTGCCCTCTCCGCACTCAACATTTCCGAATAATGGCGGCGACCGGCCTGGATCAGGCGCTCCTTCGCCTCGATCTCGGTTGGTGGCATGTCGACGGTCTTCAACAGGAACGTCACATCCTCAGGAAGGTAGCTGCCAGAGAAGCTCATCGGGCGTATTTCATCAAGGCGTTGAATATCTGCGAGTGGGAGGTTGGGGTGATCGCGTAATCACACAGACCCATGAAGGAAAGATCGGTGAAGCTGTCCCCGATACCGAGCGTCAGGGTGGAATCCGTACCCACATTGTCCAGATACCAGCGCACCGCCCTGGCCTTGCCGAGAAACCCCGGCATCGCCGCGAGGTTGTTGCCGTTCAGGTGCAGATACCAACCATCCGGCAGACCCTGTCCAAGTTCCGCCGCCACCCCTGCCAAACATTCCTCATCATGGGCGTTGTGTTTGACGGAAAGGTAGAGATCTAGCCCCGCATCGGACACGATGGTGTGGCGCACATCCGCCCCCCTGGCGGTGGCGATACGGACCATTTCGTCAAGGATGCCTTCCAGGGCGGCACGTTCACGCTCCACCTCGGCGGAGATGAAGGCGTGCCAACGCGGTTCGGGCCTTCCATCGGGGCCGATCAGCAGGCCGCCGAAGGAGCAGATCGCATGGCTGTGTCTTAGACTGAGGCGGACCCGGTGGAAGGCGGCCTCGTTGCGACCGGTGGTCGGGACGATCACAGCACCGTTGCCCAGGACATGGGACAAGAACCGTTCCTGCCGCGCGCTTTGGAAGGAAAGCGGCGTGCCCTGGCGGTCGACGGCAGCGACCCGCGAGCGATCGGGTCCGGCCTTCCGGTCACTGTTGAACAGAGAATCGTCAAGGTCGACAAAGGCATAAACGGTCATGGCAGCCTTCAGAAGCAGACGATGTCAGCGGAGAGCGCCGCTGCGAGTTCAGGATCGGCCGAGTGCGCCGGGGTTTCGAGGCAAAGCACAACGCGGTCGTAGCCACAGCCGATGGCATTGTAGAGGTAGTTCTGGATGCCATCGCCGTAATTATCCCGAAAAGTCAGGGCATTGGCGATCGCATGGCCGACCATGATCGGTGACCTGGTCGTGGCCTGACACCAAGCGTCCACGCCGCGCGCCTCAAGCAGTTCGGCCAGCCGGAAGGGCGCCCAGACAAACTCCCCGGTGCCAAGGACCAGGGCTCTCTCCCCGGTCCGCAGAGCGAGATTGTCGGCTATCTCTGCGGGGGTGCAAGGGTCTTTACGGATGCCAAAGCGGCCATAGTTGGTACGCAGCACAGCCGAGCGGGAGCGCCCATCGCCCTCCAGGTTCGGCATCTTGACCGTGGGGGCATCCGGGTTGCGCTCGAAACGGTATTCACCCTCAAGCAGGGACACCAGATCGGCAGGGACGCCTGCCGCCACCGCCGCCGCCGTCTTCGCACGACCGCCGCTCCAGTCTGTCAGGACCACGCAGACAAGACGTTCGACATCGACACAAAAACTGCCAGCGGCACGAACAAAATTGCCGAAGGTCTTGCCCGTGCTGGCTTCATCATCGACCAGCACCAATGTACGGGCCGAGCGCATCAGGTCGGCATCGCGCGGATCGACAGGGACGCAAACATTGTGTCCCGTAGCGTGGCTATGCTCTTCACGGAACGCAAAAGCTGGCGCTGCATCAAACGCATAGCGGGTGGTATGCACGAACAGCGCGTCGTGGCGACCGGTCCGACGCACCCATTCGTCAAAGACGCCCGTCCCCATGCAAATGGCTGTCTCTGCCATGCCTACAAACAAGACCGGGCCAGGCAAATCATCCGCGACCATGGCGGACAGATCGCGGTAGGTCCGGCGCATCACGGACGGCCGTACCGGGATATGACGGCCCAGCACCTTGCTGACGAAAAGAAAACCACGCTTGGGATTAAGCCGGGCAGCGAATCCGCACAGCGCCTCCAGCGGCGCACACGACCGGTTGACGGCAATCTCCAGATCACCCGCAGGCAAAGACAGGGTGGATATTTCGATTTTTGTGTTGACCACATTGGCTCTCAAGGTTGCATGGTATGCGCAGAATTACCATTCAGATGGCCTTTTGGAATCGGTTTTGTGATTTTGTATTGAGAAATTTTTATTAGGGTCCAGACTCAATCAGCGACAGTACGCGACTATGGTTGTAATGACGAGTGTAGATCGACACCTCCGGTAACCCTGTGTGATGCCGTGACCGGAGCAGAATCGGGTATCCCGGCACCGTGGTGTCAGCTTTCGGCATATCATGGCCTACCCAAAGCCGCCCGAACGGGCGGCTTTGGCGTCAAGCGGGCGCAGTTCTCCCGTTGAGTCAGACCCATCGTTTCATGTTGTAGGCCATGGCGGCCAGCGTGATGGTCGCTTCGGCGCGTTTGATGCCGATGGTGCGGATGAAGAGCTTCATCGGTCCCTTCAGCATGGCAAACGGATGCTCGACCTTGGCGCGGATGGCGGCTTTAAGGGCATTGGCCTTGGCCGTACGATTGGACATTGGTCGGCCCTTGGGCTTCTTGACATGGATATGGCTGACCTTGCCAGCTTCGCGCAGGAAGTCCTCGTTTGCCTGCGAGCGATAGGCCGTGTCGGCCCACACGCCCGACGCCGTATTGTCCGGGTCGATCAGTCCCTCGCGCAGGCGCGCCCCGTCATGGGCGGCGGCATCGCTGACCAGCCGGCGCCGGATCACCTCATGCCGCCGGTCGATGGCGATATGCGCCTTGTAGCCAAAGACCGGGATGGCGTAGCCAAAGACCGGGATGGCGATGTCGGGCGGTTGCGGTTGGGGCGGGACAGCTTTGGGCTGGGCACGTTGCACAGCGTTTCAGGTTCCGAATTCGCCCTCGATAATGGATCAGGCGCCCCAACCACGGTAGCTCTATCGGTACATCGAAGGTGAATTCCCCATCCTCCTGCCGCTCCGCTATCGCACACCGTGGCGCCAGCCAGCCGGGCATAGGCACGTCCAGAAAACGGCAACGCACTACCGTCAGGTACAGTGTGTCGATGGTCGCCTCGATCCGGAAGACGTTGGTGATCATGCCCATGTGCTCGATCAGCAGGCCCGTCTCGACGCCTGTGCCGGCCCGCAGGCTGCTGGCATAACGGCGGTCGCCGAAGCGGCGTTGCCAATGTTCGGCTAAGGGCGTGCGGTCGAAGACCACGGTGACCGGTACGTCGCGTCCAGGCTTCGGTAATCCCATCAGGGTGCAGATCAGCCGGGGCAGCAGGCCCATAGATGGGCCCAGCAGGCGGCGGAAGAGGGGGGTGTCTTGCTGGCTCATGGCTCAGAACTCCGGCTTGGCGATCATCAGATAGAAGATGGCGAGCACGCCAATGAAGGCGGGCCAGCCCAGGGTGAACCAGATGGCGGCATAGCGGCGATAGAGCGGCGGCAAATCTGCGCCGGCGGCCAGTGCTGCCTCGGCCAAGTGCTGCATCCGGATCTGCAGCCAGACCACGGGCAGCCAGCAGGCCCCCACCAGCAGATAGAGCAGGATGGCGGCCAGCAGCCAGCCGCTATCCATCTGATAGCCGGTGATGTGGGCCAGCCAGACGCCGGTTATCGGCTGCACGATGACGGCTGGCGTCGTGAACAGCCAGTCGGCCCAGACGACATTGCGGTTGACCACAGCGGCCACCGAGAGGTTGTCTGAACGGTTGGCCAGCCAGCCATGGAACGCCGTGCCCAGGCCCGTGCCGAACAGCAGCGTCGAGCTAAGGATATGGGCATATTTTAGCAGGACGTATTCATCCATTTTCTGCCTCCATCGCCATCATGGCCAGCGTGGCGCCGACGACCGCCAGATTCTTGGTAATCGCCCCGAACGGGTGTAGCCACAGGTCGGGCAGGTACAGGCTGATCAGGATCGTGTACCCGGCCATCAAGGCTAGTTGTATTGTACCCACCGCCACGGGCCGCCAACGGCAGAGCAGGGCCAATCCCAGAGCCAGATCCAGTGCGGCCCCCGTATAAAGCGCCATGCCGGCCGACATTCCCGTCAACCCCAGCGGCGCCAGCAAGGCGTAGCTGTCCGCCACCGGGTAGAGCCCCAGTGAGACGACGCCCGTCCAGATCCAGATTGCCGCCAGCAGCAGGCGCAGCGGCGTGGCCAGCAGCAGCAGCCGTGCCCGCCAGCGGTCCGCCGCCACTGCCGGATGCCGGGCCAATGCCGCCGACAGCGCCCGCGCAGGGCGACCCAAGATGTCGCGCATCGGGCCGTCATCGCCGACATTGCCGGCTGCCAGCATGGCCAGGCTGTCCCGCGAGGCCGGCCCCAGCCCGAACCGGTCCCCCAGCACCGCACCCAACATCAGCAAGGCGCGGGGCAGGGGCAGAAAGGGGGCGGGGCGCAGGCTCAGCCAGTTGCGCAGCGCCAGGGTGATCCCATCCGTCGTCATCGGCACCGGCCCGGTCAGGTCCAGCCGGCGGGCGAAGGGCTCGGAACGGTGCAGCAGGCGAACGATCACATCGATGACATCATCGACATGGATCGGTTGCACCCGCCAGGTGCCAGAACCTAGCCGCAGGGGCAGAGGGGCGGCGGCCAGGGCCAAAAACAATTCTGTGCTAGCCCCGCCGTGTCCGATGATCAGCGACGGGCGTAGGATGGCCCAGTCCATGCGGTGGCCGGTTGGGTCCAGGGCGGCCAGATGATCGTCGGCCGCCTTCTTGCTGTGGTGATAGCGGCTGCTCCCCGTCTCGTCGGCACCCAGGGCCGAGAACTGGATAACGCGGCGGACACCGGCGGCCAGACAGGCATCGAACAGCGCCTTGGCTCCCTGCTCATGAACGGCATCGAAACCGCCGGCCCCATCGCGGATCAGACCCGCCAGATTGATGACGGTATCGATGCCGGCCAGCCTTGGACGCCAATCGGTCGCCGTGTCGCGGCCCAGGTCGCATTCCATGGTGGGCATATCCGGGAACAGGCGACGCAACCGGTCGGGATTGCGGCCCGCCGCGATGACCGTGTCATTCCCGTCCATCAGCCGTGCCAGCAGGTGCCGACCGACGAAACCGCCGGCACCGATGATCAGGATGCGCATCACATCACCTCCCGCCGTATCGGCAGATCGTTACCGCGCGGCGTGCGCGTCCAGATGGCGTAACCCATGCCCAGCAAGGCCGTCACGATGCCACCCACGGCATAGAAAACCACGCCGCGCAGCACGCGCACGGCATCGCCGTTCAGGTCGACGGCGGAGACCGCCAGCAGCGGCGCCAGAATCACCATCGCCACTGACCAGATGGTCCAGAAGCGTGACCGCTGCTCGGTGCCGCACAGATCGCCCAGCAGCACCAGTAGCGGCCGCCACAAGGCTGCGGCAGCGATGGAGGACAGGGTCAGCGTGATGAACCAACCCATCAGGGTCAAAGAAAGCGAGGCCATGGCCAATCTCCGTTCTGTCCGTGTCGGCACCGCCGGAAGGGGCGCCTGAGACCGTCTTGCGATTGGCATGCCATGTGCTGTATCGGCGGTGTGAAGGCCGGTTTCCGGCGCTTTTGGCCCTGTCCAGGGCGGCAGCGGCGTTAACGGCGTGAACAGTTCCTGCTAGGATGCTGTTAACGATGTTTACAGAAGCCATGACCCCCATCCTGTTCTATACCGGCGCCCTGGCACTGTCGGCGCTGGCCGGCTTCGGGCTGGCCCTGCTGCTGCTGTTGAAGGCGGCCCCGGTGCCGGGTGCGCGACTGCTTGCCTTGTTCCTGACCGGTGTGGCGGTCTGGAGCGGCGGGCAGGCCCTGCCGCCATTGTTCGGACCGGCCAGCGACGGGGTGGTCGGCATCTTGCTGGCGCTGGCGCCGCTGCCCTCTGCCGTGTTTGTGCATCTGGTCCTGGCCTTCGTGCGCTGTGGTGCCACGGGGCCACTGGTCCGCGTTGCCTATGGGCTGGCGGTGGCGGCGACAATGTTGGGCCTGATTGTTGATCCAGGGCAGGTGGTGGCGTGGCGTGACTTCCGTGGTGTCTTCATCCCCAGCGCTGCGGGCTGGGTGGTGATCAGTGTCTGCGGATTGCTGTCGGTTGCGGGGCATCTGCGGCTGTTCAAGGGCTGGCTGGACCTGACGGGACTGCGGCGGCGTCAGGCGGCGGCCATCTGCTGTTCCAGCCTGATCGGGCTGGTCAGCCTGACGGGTTTCGCCTTCGCACCCCTGGGCATTGATGCCTATCCCTGGCCCATGCTGGGCCTGCCGCTTTATTCGGTGGCGCTGGTCTATGGCATCCTGCGCTATCAGTTGATGGATGTGAACCTGTGGGCCCGGCGGATGCTGGTCTGGCTGCTGCTGATGGGGTTGATGGCGGCGGCGGCGACGCTGGTGATGGCATTGCCGCTGGCGGCGGGCACCCCCTTTGTGGGGTTGGAGACGTGGCTGCTGATGACGGCGGTGACCTTCATCACGCTGGCCATCTGGAAGCCGTTGCGTTTCATTGCCGATCGTCTGGTCTTTCCCGGTGGGGAGGTTTCGGCGGCTGATCTGGGGAGCTGGCGGGAGGCTTTGGCAGGGCCTGCCGATTGGCCGGCACTGTTGGACCGCGCTTCCGCGCTGATCGGTGGGCGCCTGGGCCTGCCGGTTGCCGTGCGGGGGGCGGAAGCGGACGGGCCGGTGCCGGCCCTGGCCCTGTCGCGGGATGTGCAGGGCTGGCGCTGCGATCTGGTCGGCTGGGACGATGCCCCGCCTGGGCCCCGTCATGCGGCGGGCCTGTTCGCTGGCTGCTTGGCCGAGGCGGCGGGACGGCTGGACCGGGCCGAGGCGCTGGCCAGGGCGGAGCGGGAGCGCCAGCGGGAAGCGCGCTTGGCCGAGCTTGGTCAACTGGCCGCCACGGTGGCCCATGATCTGCGCAACCCGTTGAACATCATCACCATGGCCGCCACCGGTGCCCCCCCGGAAGTGCGCGCGGAGATTGCCGAGCAGGTGGGGCGCATGGAAATGCTGGTCCGCGACGTCCTGGATTATGCCGGCACTGCCCGGCTTGAACCCAGTACACTGTCGGTGGCCGATGCGGTGGCGCTGGCCTTGTCCGGGCTGTCGGGCCGGAAGGTGGAGACCAATATCGATCCGGAACTGGCCGTTCATGCCGATCCCCGCCGGTTGCGTCAGGTTCTGGTCAATCTTCTGGAGAATGCCGCCGCCCACGGCCAGCGGCTGGCTGTGATGGCGGAGCGGGTGCGGAACGACGTGCGCATCCATGTCTGTGATGATGGACCGGGTGTTCCGCCTGATATCCGCGACAGGCTGTTCCAGGCCTTCGTGTCGCGCCGGCCCGGTGGCACAGGTCTGGGACTGGCCATCGTCGCCCGCGTCATGGAAGCCCATGGTGGAACGGTCGCGCTGGGCGAGCGGTCCGGCTGGTCAACCTGCCTCACCCTGACCTTTCCTGATCGTGTGGAGAACCGGGCATGAACCCGTCGCGCATTCTTCTGGTCGATGACGAGCCGGCCTTTCAGCGCCTGGGTGCCGCTTGGCTGCGCGGTGCCGGCCATGAGGTAGAGGTGGCGGGCGACGGGGAGGCGGCACTGGTCGCCTTCCGTCAGCAGCCGGCTGATCTTGTTTTGCTGGACCTGTCCATGCCGCCGCACCATGATCCCGTGGTGGGATTGGAACTGATCTCCGGCTTTGCGCCGGCACCCGTGGTGGTGATCACCGGTCATGCCGACCATGCGCTGGCCCTGAAGGCGGTGGAGCGCGGTGCCTGGGATTTCCTGGGCAAGCCGCTGGACCCTGACCTGCTGCGCGTCGTGGTCGCGCGGGGTCTGGAACGCGGGAGGTTGGCGGCGGAACTGCGGCGCCTGCGTGCGGTGGCGGGGGCGACCGATGATCTGGGCATCGTCGGGACCAGTGCCGCCCTGGCCCGCCTGCGTGATCTGGTCCGCCGTATCGCGCCGACGCAGCTTCCTGTTCTGGTGTTAGGCCCCAGCGGGACCGGCAAGGAACTGGTGGCGCGTGCCCTGCACGATGGCGGTTCCCGGCGTGACCAACCCTTTGTCACCGTTCATTGCGGTGCCATTCCCGCCGAATTGCTGGAAAGTGAGCTGTTCGGCCATCTGAGGGGCAGCTTCACCGGCGCCCATGCCGACCGACCGGGCCTAGTGGAAACCGCCCATCGCGGTACCCTGTTTCTGGATGAGGTAGGGGAGATGCCTCCACCCATGCAGGTAAAGCTGCTGCGCTTCCTCCAGGAAGGCACCTATCAGCCGGTGGGCGGACGGGAGACGCGCAAGGCCGATGTCCGCACCGTCGCCGCCACCCATCGCGACCTGGAGGCGATGGTGGGGGAGGGCACCTTCCGTGAGGATCTCTATTACCGGCTGAAAGGCATGGTGCTGCGCACCCCGCCTTTGTCGGAACGACCGGAGGATGTGCCCGTGCTGGCCACACTGTTCCTGCGCCGGGCATCGGGTGGGGTGGGCCGTTTCACCCAGAATGCGCTGGACTGGCTGGTCGACCGCGACTGGCGCGGCAATGTGCGTGAGTTGCGGGTCTTGGTGGAATGCGCCGCCGCCCTGGCAGGTCCGGCAGAGGCCGGAGAGCGATTGCTTGATGCGGCTGATTTGGCTTTCGCGGCGAACGGGGAGATGGCGGTACCGGCCGTGGATAACGGGGCGACTGGCCGCCGCACGCTGGAGCAGGAGGTGGCGGTGCTGGAACGTCGGCTGATCATTCAAGCGCTTGAAGAAACGGGGCATAACCACACCCATGCGGCCAGGCTTCTGGGGCTGTCGCGGGTGGGTCTGCTGAAGAAAATGGACAGGATGGGCCTGCGATGAGCGACGCGAACCATGCCGTGCCAGCCCCAGCCATTCTGGAGCGGCTTTTGCTGGGGCCGACCTGCCTGTTCGATGGCGTTTGCATCCTGTGTAACGGGTCGGTGCGCTTCATCCTGGCGACGGAGGCTGACCACGAAATCCTGTTCACGGCTATACAGTCGCCGCTGGGCAGGGCTGTTCTGGAAGCCATTGGCATGCCGCATCTAACCAACAGCTTTGTCTATATCGATGATGGCGTGGTTTCCTTGCGGTCCATGGCGGCATTCCGGCTGGCCCGACGGTTGCGGGCGCCCTGGTCGTGGGTGAGCCTGTTCAGGCTGTTGCCGACAAGGGTAACGGATTGCCTTTATGACCGGCTTGCCGACAACCGCTATCGCCTGTTCGGCAAGCGTGACTTGTGCCTGGTGCCATCGCCTGGCCAGTCTCGGCGTTTCCTCAGTTGAGATAGTTGGCCATCTGATCCGATCCTCCTATCAAGATGTTCACAGGGTTAAGGAACAATTTGCCAGCACGGCCGAGCATGAATGAAGAGCGATCTATGCTCGAAGTGCCTTCCCATAATTAGGCTGAAATCCATTTTAAATGGACACTTCAAGATTGTCATACCATCGGCCAAGGCGAGCCCCCGCATCCACCGACGTTACAACAACCCGTCCAGCCCCCGCTGGACGGGTTGTTGCTTTCAGGATCTCAGCCAACTTGCCGTGAAGCTCCGCCTGTACCTCGCCGCGACGAGCGCCAGGCGTGATCACCACCTTGTCGATTAGCGACCGTATCGCCTCCATGGCCTCGCCACGCGTGGTGGCATCCTCCAGGGCCGTCGTCAGCCGCTCGATCATCCTGGCGTAGAGGACGGCGACATTGGGATGGATGTCGGGCATGACGGCCGGCGCTTCCGAAAGCCGGGCCGCAAGCTGCTCCTTCTGCTGCTCCAGGTCCGCCAATCGGGCCTTCATGGAAGGCTGGTAAAGCCCGTCCTCGACGGCCGCCGTGATGGCGTCGATGCCGCGCTGCACCTTGGCCAGGGCCTGCCGATCATCCAGCTGCCGGGCGCGCAGCTCGCGATTGGAACGGTTGACCAGTTCAACCCTATTCCGGATGGCTGTCTCGACGGCTTCGGGAGAAACCAGATTGTGGCGCAGCCCGTTCAGCACACGGGCTTCGATTTCCTGGCGCTTGACGGTGTGGCTGTTCTCGCAGGTACCGCGCCGGTACCGGTTGAGGCAGCCGTAGCGATCATAGGTGATGATGCCGTAATTGTCGCCGCAGCGGCCGCATTTGAGCAGGCCGGACAGCAGGAAGCTGGGACGGTGCCGGTCGTTCAGCCGGTTGGCTTGCGATTGGCGGACGGCGGTAATGGCTGGCTCGTACTGGATGGCCAGCGCCTGCTGGCGCTTGCGCACTGCCTGCCAAAGCTCATTATCGATGATCCTCAGGTCCGGTACCTCCGTCCTGATCCAGGCGCTTTGAACCGCGCCGGGATTGTCGGCGGCAAAGGTTCGTGAGTCACGCCGCCAATTTCTGAGCGCTCACAGTGTCATGATAGCGTTGTTCGGCATCTGCGGGCGGGATATTTCCGATAGGCTCGAGCAGGCGGCGGTTGTTGAACCAGTCGACCCATTCGAGGGTTGGATATTCCACGGCTTCAAAGGATTTCCACGGTCCCCGCCTGTGGATGACCTCCGCCTTGTAGAGGCCGTTGACGGTCTCGGCCAAGGCATTGTCGTATGAATCGCCGACACTGCCGACCGACGGTTCGATGCCGGCCAGGCCCAGCCGCTCGGTGTATCGGATGGACAAATATTGGCTGCCCCGGTCCGAATGGTGAACCAGTCCTGATTTCCCCGCCGGTCGGCGCTGATGCAGGGCCTGCTCCAGTGCATCCAGGACAAAGCCGGCGTCGGCCGTCCGGGACACTCGCCAGCCGACGATCCGCCGGGCAAAGGCGTCGATGATGAAAGCCACATAGACGAACCCGCTCCAGGTGGACACATAGGTGAAATCGGAAAGCCACAGCTGATCGGGCCGGTCAGCCCGAAACTGCCGGTTCACCCGGTCCAGCGGACAGGGTAAGGCCTTGTCGGCAATGGTAGTTTTCACCGACTTGCCGCGGATGGCACCCCGCAGGCCCATCTCCCGCATCAGCCGCGCGACCGTGCAGCGTGCCACCTGGATGCCTTCGCGCTGCAACTGCCGCCAGACTTTGCGCACCCCATAGACCTGGAAATTCTTAATCGAACACCCGCCGGATATCGGCCTTAAGGCCGATATCGCGCTGTGCACGCGCCGATAGTTTTGCCGGATCAGTCTTGCGAGCCGCATGCAGACGCACAGTCGACGGGGCGATTGGCAAAACGTCGCAAATCGGCTCGACCCCGTATTCCTGGCGGTGGGCATCAACAAAACCCAGCATCATTTCAGTCGGCGGTCGAGCTCCGCCATCGCGAAATATGCCGACGCCTTGCGCAGGATTTCATTCGCCTGGCGCAGTTCCCGGATCTCCCGCTCCTGCGCCTTCAGTTTCTCCAGCACATCCAGCGGAATACCAGCGCGGTTGCCGCTTTCCACCTCGGCTCATCTGACCCATTCGTTCGTGCCGTGTGGGCCGAACAGCCAATCTTGGACGCCACGGGTGACACCGCCGCCCATCGCGACGGGTGATCCTTCTCGTGATCCAGTACCAGCTGAACAGCCCGCTCGCGGACCTCAGCTGAAAATTTGTTCGTTGTCTCGGCACTTCGTAGCTCCATCCTCTCAGGAGTTGGAGCCGCCGACAATCACGGCGCGGTTCAGAGCCGTTTCAGCGAGGAACAGATCATCGGGATCCTGCGGGAGCAGGAGGCTGGGCATAAGACGGCGGAGATTTGCCGGCGACACGGGATTTCGGAGGCGACATTTTACGCCTGGAAGTCGAAATATGGCGGGCTGGACGTCTCGGAAGCCAAGCGCCTGAAGGGCCTGGAGGATGAGAATAGCCGGCTGAAGAAGCTGCTGGCCGAGGCGATGCTGGACAACGCCATGCTGCGCGAGGTTGCAGGAAAAAAGTGGTGAGGCCCGCCGCCAGCCGCCGGACGGTTGCTCATCTGCGGGCAACGTTCGGGGTGAGCGAACGGCGGGCCTGCTCTGTCTTGAAGGTGCATCGGCGGACGATCCGTTATCGGTCGCGTCGCCCTGATGACGGTGCCTTGCGGCAAAGGCTGCGGGAACTGGCATTGGAGCGACGGCGGTTTGGTTACCGGCGTCTGGGATGTCTGCTGGCCCGGGAGGGGATGGCGGTGAACCATAAGAAGCTGCTGCGGATTTACCGGGAGGAAGGGCTGGCGGTGCGCCGGCGGCGGGGTCGCAAACGGGCACTGGGCACACGGGCGCCGATGAATGTGCCTCAGGGGCCCAACCAGCGCTGGAGCCTGGATTTCGTATCGGATGCGTTCAGCGATGGCAGGCGGTTCCGCATCCTGGCCGTGGTGGATGATTTCTCACGCGAATGCCTGGCCCTGGTGGCCGACACCTCGCTATCCGGCAAGCGGGTGGCGCGGGAGTTGGACGCGCTGATCGCCACACGCGGCAAACCGCTGATGATTGTCAGCGACAATGGCAGCGAGTTCATTTCCAGGGCGATCCTGGCCTGGACGCAAGCCAATGGGGTCGAATGGCATTACATCCAGCCCGGCAAACCCACCCAGAATGCGTTCGTGGAAAGTTTCAACGGACGCTTGCGCGATGAATGCCTGAATGAAACCCTGTTCCACGGCGTGCGTCACGCCCGTCAGGTGCTGGCCGACTGGCGGGACGACTACAATAATATTCGACCGCATTCCACCCTGGGCGGGATGTCACCCGCCCAGTTCGCAACGTTCAGGACCGGGGGCATGCCCCCGGTCCTGAACGTCACTCAACCCCAATACCAGACCAGAGGTCTCTACTTATAAACGGTGATGTTTTGGGGAGCAGGTCAGGCAGCGTGAACTGATCAGGACCAAGCTTAACGCCGAACAAAAACTGTCCGCTCACCGGCGACCAGCTCTCCTGGCAGACCCTTCCCACCCTTGCCCGCTATTTCGGCGGGGCAGGGTACTATATAACATTTTAAATTTGTATAATTTTTCTATTTCGCACATATGTGTGAAATTTGGTTTTGTAATTCCTACAATACGAGTAGATAATATTCCTCGACGATGACCTCATCGCGGCGGTGAACCACATTCGCATCAGCCCGATGAACGCCACTGCCTTTGGGGAGCTTAAGAATATGAAATTCCGCCTTTCCGTCACCACCGCGCTGGCGTTCGGATCCCTGGTATCTCCGTTTTCTGTCTTGGCACAGACAGCCCCGGCAGCCGGAGGGCAGGGCGGCCAGGTGGAAGACATCATCGTCACCGCCCAGCGCCGGTCTGAATCTGCCCAGGATGTCGGTGTTGCCCTGTCGGTGTTGAGCGGGGATGAGTTGGCCAAGCGCGGCCTGTCCAACGTCAACCAGTTGCAAAACCAGACGCCCAGCCTGGAGGTGGTGCCGGCCTTCGGGGGTGGGCAACCACAATTCCGCCTGCGCGGCGTGGGGTTTGAGGATTACGCCACCAACAACACCCCCACCGTCGGCGTCTATGTGGACGAGGTGGCCTATCCGGTGCCGGTGGCGACCCAGGGTGTGCTGTTTGATATTGACCGGGTGGAGGTGCTGCGCGGGCCGCAGGGCACGCTTTATGGCCGCAACACCACCGGTGGTGCCATCAACTTCATCTCCCGCCGCCCCACGGCCGATTTCAGTGCCGGGATCGATGCGCAATATGGCCGCTTTGATGAATTCAAGGCGGAAGGTTTTGTTTCCGGCCCCATCAATGACAAGCTGCGTTTCCGTATTTCCGGCGTGACGGAACAGGGTGGTGGTTTCCAGAAGAACCGCGTTACTGGCCAGCATCTGGGCGATGCTGACCGCCTGTTCGGCCGGGCGCTGGTGGAGTTCACGCCGTCGGAAACCACCACCGTGACGTTGAACCTGCATGGCGGGCGCGACCAGTCGGAACAGACCGGGCTTTACCTGTTCCGCCCCTTCACCACCCAGGGCTATGGGGCGAAACCCGGCCCGGTCATCCCCGCCGATACCGGTCGGCGCACCACGGGCTGGGGGCTTTCGCCCAGCTTTGCGGGGCTGATCGGCTTTGCAGCCGATGCCAAGCCGCAGAAGGATAATGAAAGCTATGGCGGCAGCCTGACCGCGGCATCGGACCTGAGCGAGCAGGTCCGCCTGACCAGCATCACCGCCTTTGACCATCTGGACCGTCGTGAGCTGGGGGACTGGGACGCCTCCGCCAGCCATGAATCCGACACCTACTGGGCCAGCAATATTGATGTCTTCTCCCAGGAACTGCGCCTGTCCTCCACGGATACGGGGCCGCTCTCCTGGGTAACCGGGGCCTATTACTCGCATCAGGATCAGGATGAGAAGTTCCTGACCGATTTCAGCCAGAGCCTGGGCATCGTCACCGACACCGCCTATCGCCAGAAGGTGGATTCCATCAGCGGCTTTGGCCAGGTGGGCTATGCGCTGACGGAGCAGGTGAAGCTGGTTGCCGGCCTGCGCTATGAAAATGAAAAGCGCAAGCTGCGTGATTTCCGCACCGCCATCGGCGGCGCCCCCACTTTCAGCAATGGCAACCGCGATCAGGAACTGAATGAGGGCACGGGCAAGATCGGGCTGGAATTCCGGCCGCAGGAAAATCTGCTGCTTTATGCCAATGCCAGCCGCGGGGTGAAATCGGGCGGCTTCACCGTCTATAATTCCCCCAATGCCGAGCAGATCGACCCGTTCAAGCCGGAAACGCTCTATGCCTATGAGATCGGCTTCAAATCCGACCTGCGAAAGTCGGTCCGGCTGAACGGTGCCGCCTATTATTATGATTATCGGAACCAGCAGGTGCTGGGCACCATCGTCAATCCCCAGCGCGGCCTGATCGGCCGTATCGTCAATGCGCCCAAATCGGAAATTTACGGTGGGGAGCTGGAATTGACCGTCACCCCGCTGCACAATCTGCGCCTGACCCAATCGGTCGGGTTCAAGAAGGGGGAATATAAAGATTACAGCAACATCAATACCGGCTCGCTGACCCGCAATCCGGTTACCGGCCTTTATTCGGCCAGCACGATTGACCTGTCGGGCACCGCCATTCCGCTGGCCAACTGGTCCTATCAGGGCTCCGTCGCCTATACCATCCCGGTGGGCCGCTTTGCGGTGGAGGCGCAGGCCGATTATGCCTATCGCGACAAGCTGCCGTCTTTCCTGGGCACCACCTATGACCTGCCGTCGCGCTGGATCGCCAATGCCACGCTGACCCTGCATCCCGATGAAGGGGGCTGGTCGGCGGGGCTTTATGGCCGCAACATCTTCAATACGGATTATGACAACACCCGTAACTTCTTCCTGCCCAATGCCAATATCGCCTCGCCGGGCCGCCCTGCCACCTATGGCGTGCGCCTGACCTATGAACTGTAAGGGCCGGCGCAACGCTGAGCCGGTGGGCGGGATCGGCCCCGCCTGATACAAGTCTACCGAAGGAGACGGGGAATGAAGATCGTGGCGGTGATTGCGGGCCTGATACTGGTATTGCTGCTGATCGCGGGCGGGGGCTGGCTTTATCTGCGCGCACCCGACATTCCGGTGGCCGACTTGCAGGCCCAGTATGGCCGCGCCAATTCCCGCCATGCCGATCTGTCGGGTGGGGTGCGGCTGCATTATCTGGAAAGCGGGCCGGCGGATGCGCCGGTCCTTTTCCTGGTACATGGCTTTGGTGACAATGGCTTTTCCTGGGATGGCTGGACGCAGGTGCTGTCAGCCAATCACCGGGTGATTGCCCTGGACCTGCCGGGCCATGGGCTGACGGAGGCGCCGGCCGATTTCCCCGCCGCCCCCGACCGCTATGCCGATTTGGTGGAGGAACTGGCGGTCAAGCTGGGATTGGGCCGCATCGCCATTGCCGGCAATTCCCTGGGTGGTGGTGTCGCCTGGCAACTGGCCGTGCGCCATCCGGACCGGCTGTCGCGGCTGATCCTGGTGGATGCTGCCGGCTGGCCGACCGTCAGCTTGCAGGACCCGCCGCTGGCCTTCAAGCTGATGCGCTATCAATGGGGGCGCGACCTGATCGCCTCCATCGATAACAAGCCGCTGATCCGCGAAGGGCTGAAGCGCGATGTGGTGGATCAGTCGGTGCTGACGGAAGCCTTCATCCAGCGTTGGGCCGACCTGCAGCGCTTGCCGGGCCACCGGCCCATCCTGATGTCGCTCAACCCCGGATCGCTGGCTGTCTCCAACGAATTGCTAGCGGGCATCAAGATACCCACCCTGATCCTGTGGGGGGAGGCCGACCAGATCATTGAGGTGGCGGCGGCGCAGAAGTTCAAGGCGGCCATTCCCCAGGCGGAACTGGTGATCTATCCCAATGTCGGCCATCTGCCGCAATGGGAAATCCCGGCACGCTCCGCCGCCGATGTGGCCCGCTTCCTGGACAGCAGCAAGGGTGAATGATGCCAAGGGATCTGCTGGGCAATCCTGTTACGGTTCCGGAAGCAAGCCTGCCCGCCATCAATGATTTCGTTGGCGGTATGATCGCCTATGAGGCGCGGGCGCTGAATATCCTGCCAGCGGCGCAGGGTGCCGATGCGCCGGCCCTGGTGCATCTCTATGCCGGGTTCCTGAACCTGCTGGCAGAGGCGCCGGGGGCGGCAGAGGCGGCCCGGCCGCATCTGGATGCCGCCCGGCTGCGGCTGGCCACGGCGAATGAGCGGGAGCGGCGGCTGGCGGATGCCCTGGCCGCCTGGATCGCCGATGATATTGACAGTACGGTGGCCATCCTGTCGGCGATCCTGGCCGATCATCCGCGCGATCTGGCAACGCTGAAGCTGCTGCATTATCACCTGTTCAACCATGGTGACTTTCCCGCCATGCTGCGGGCGGCGCAGGGGGTGGCGGCCGTGGCCCCGGACCTGCCCTATCTGGGCGGTTGTCTGGCCTTCGCCTATGAGCAGTTGCATCTGCTGGCAGAGGCGGAGGCGGCGGCCCGCGCCGGCCTTGCCATCGTGCCGACCGACCCCTGGGCCCAACACGCACTGGCCCATGTCTGGCTGACCCAGGGCCGTATTGATGAGGGGCTGGCGGCGCTGATTGAATGGTCGCCGGGCTGGCAGGGGCTGAACAGCTTCATGGTCACCCATCTCTGGTGGCATCTGGCCCTGTTCCATCTCAGCCGGGGTGATGCCCCGGCGGCGCTGGCCATCTATGATGCCCAGGTCTGGGCCCATGCGCGTGATTATTCCCAGGATCAGGTGGGGGCCGTCTCCCTGCTGGCCCGGCTGGAACTGGCCGGTTACAGCGTGGGCGGTCGCTGGGCGGATGTGGGCACCTATCTGGCTGCCCGCGCCACGGATGTGGTGCAGCCTTTCCTGTCGGTACAATACGCCTATGGTTTGGCGCGGGCTGGGCGGGCGGAGGCGGATCAGTTGCTGGCCGCCATTGCGGAGGCGGCACAGACGGCCCAGGACCATAGCCGCGCCACCTGGCGGGATGCCGCCTTGCCGCTGGCGCGCGGGCTGGTGGCCTTGGCACGCGGGCAGGCGGCAGAGGCCTTGCCGCTGCTGTCCGATGCCGTACCACGGCTGGCCCGGTTGGGCGGCAGCCACGCGCAGCGCGACCTGTTCGCCCAGTTCCTGCTGGATGCGCAGATCAAGGCCGGTGCCTGGGTGGAAGCACAGCAGGCGTTGGAACTGCGCCGCGCGTCCGATCCCGGCAATGTGCCGCTGAACCGGGCGCTGGCCGCCCTTTATCGCCAATTGGGCTTGCCGCAACTGGCCGAACAAGCGGCCGCGCGGGCCGACGGGCGGGCGACGGCATGAGGCTGTTTGCCGCTTTTCTTGCCCTGTTGGCCTTTCTGCTGCTGCCGGTCGCTGCCCCCGCCGCCCTGCGCGATACGCTGCGCGTCGGCTTGCAGCTGGAACCGCCCAATCTGGACCCGACCAGCGGGGCGGCCACCCCCACCGATGATGTGACCTATGGCACCATCTTTGAAGGTTTGACCCGCATTGCCGCCGATGGTTCCGTCCAGCCCCTGCTGGCCAGCGGCTGGACGGTCTCGGCGGATGGGCGCACCTATCTGTTCGATCTGCGGCCCGGTGTGCAGTTCCATGATGGCAGCCCGTTGAGTGCCGATGATGTGGTGTTCAGCCTGTCGCGGGCCATCGCCCCCAATTCCACCAATGCCCAGGCGCAGGCCCTGCGCGCCATCGTTTCGGTCACGGCCACCGGCCCGTTGCAGGTGCGGATCGAACTGGCCGAACGCAATTCCGGCTTTACCACCCTGTTGAGCCTGGGCGATGCGGTGATCGTCTCCCGCCTGTCGGCGGATCGGCTGGCCACGGACCCGGTTGGGACCGGCCCGTTCCGCTTTGTCGAATGGCGGCGTGGCGATGCGGTGAGCTTGCAGCGCTTCGATGGCTATTGGGGCCTGCCGGCCCGCCTGTCGCGGCTGGTTTTCCGCTTCATTGCCGATCCCAACGCCGCCTACGCCGCCATGCGGGCCGGCGACCTGGACCTGTTCCCGGACTTCCCGGCACCGGAGGTGATGGGCCAGTTGGCCGCCGATCCGCGCCTGAAACTGGCCGTCACCCCGTCGGAGGGGGAGGTGATCCTGGCGATCAACCAGCGCCAGGGCCCCCTCGCCGATATCAGGGTGCGCCGCGCCATCGCGCTGGCCATTGACCGGCAAGCCATCATCGATGGGTCGATGTACGGCTATGGCACACCGATCGGCAGCCATTTCCCGCCGCATAATCCGGATTATGTCGATCTGACCGGCCTTTCCCCGCACGATCCGGTCACCGCCCGCTGGCTGCTGGCAGAGGCGGGCTATGCAGAGGGTCTGGACCTGACCTTGAAATTGCCGCCACCGGCCTATGCCCGCCGGGGCGGGGAGATTGTGGCCGCACAGTTGGCCGCCGTGGGTATCCGCACCCGGATCGTCAATGTCGAATGGGCGGGATGGCTGGACGAGGTTTATAAACGGCATGATTTTGATCTGACCGTCATCAACCATGCCGAGCCTTATGATTACGAAATCTATGGCCGCACCGGCTATTATTTCGGCTATGAAAGCCCGGCTTATCGCGCCTTGCTGGCTGATCTGAAGGCGGCCCCCGATCAGGCGGCCCGGCATCGCATCCTGGGTGATCTGCAGCGCAAGCTGGCCGAGGATGCGGTCAATGCCTATCTCTACCAGTTCCCGCATCTGGGCGTGCAGGACCGCGATCTGGCGGATATCTGGCTGAACAGCCCCAACCAGATGCTGGATTACAGCCGGGCGCATTTCACCGCCGGTGCTGCGGCGGCGGGCGAAACGGTTCAGGCCGCTGCCGCTGTTGGTGGGGGCGGCTGGCTGCTGCTGGGGGTGCTTGTGCTGTTGCTGGGGCTGGCGGTCTGGGGCTTTGGTCCCGCCTATGTGCTGGCCCGGCTGTCAGTGCTGGCCGGCACCCTGCTGGCAGCCAGCATCCTGATTTTCGCCCTGGTGCAGGTGGTGCCGGGCGATCCTGCCGCCTTCATGATGGGGCTGAATGCCACGCCGGAGGCGATTGCCAATCTGCACCGGGAATTGGGGCTGCAGGGTTCCATCCCCGCCCGTTACCTGGATTGGCTGGGCGGGCTGCTGCGGGGCGATTTCGGCATTTCCTATACCTATCGCGTGCCGGTGGCGGACCTGATCGGCGAAAGGCTGGCGCTGTCCCTGCCGCTGGCCTTGCTGGCCACGCTGCTGTCCCTGCTGATCGGGCTGCCTGCCGGCTATCTGGCGGCGGTGCGGCAGGGCGGCTGGGTGGACGGGCTGCTATCCTGGATCATGCGTCTGGGCATTGCCGTGCCGGGCTTCTGGCTGGCCATTCTGCTGGTGCTGGTCTTTGCACTTGGCTTGGGTTGGTTTGCCGCCGGGGGCTTTCCCGGCTGGGGGGCGGGCATCGGCCCGGCCCTGTCGGCGCTGGTGCTGCCGGTGCTGGCCCTGGCGCTGCCCCAGGCGGCCATCCTGGCCCGCGTGGCGCGCGGCAGCCTGATTGAAACCCTGCACAAGGATTTTGTCCGCACCGCCCGCGCCAAGGGGTTGAGCCGGGGCCAGGCCATCCGCCGCCACGCCCTGCCCAATGCCATGGGGCCGGTGCTGACCTTGCTGGGCCTGCAGGTGCCGTTCCTGCTGGCCGGTGGAGCGATTGTGGAGAATGTGTTTTATCTGCCCGGCCTGGGCCGGCTGGTCCTGCAGGCCATCGCGCAGCGCGATCTGATCGTTGTGCAGTCTGTCGTGGTGCTGCTGGTCGGGTTCACCGTCGTCGCCTCCCTGGCCGTTGACATGGCCGCCGCCTGGATTGATCCGCGCCTACGGGATCGGGGGGCGTCATGAGAAAGGGGCGCAATGTGACGCTATGGCTGGGGTTGCTGCTGACGGGCCTGTTTGTGGCGGCGGGGCTGCTCTCCCTGGTCTGGACGCCCTTTGACGTGGCGGTCCTGGATGTCGGCAGCCGTTTGCTGCCGCCTTCTGCCACGCACTTGCTCGGCACCGATCATTTGGGGCGCGACCTGCTGTCCATGGTGCTGGCCGGGGCTTCGGTGTCGCTTTCCGTCTCGTTGCTGGGGGTAGGGGTGGCCCTGGTGGTGGGGGTGCCGCTGGGGCTGCTGGCGGCGGCGCGTGGCGGCTGGGTGGATGAAGGGCTGATGCGCACCGGCGATCTGGTCTTCGCCTTTCCCTGGCTGATGCTGGCCATCCTGCTGGCGGCAACGCTGGGGCCGGGGGCCATGAATGCCGTGCTGGCCATCGCCATCCTGAATATTCCCGTCTTTGCCCGGCTGACGCGGGGGGAGGCCCAACGCCTCTGGCAACTGGATTTTGTGGCGGCGGCCCGGCTGGCCGGCAAGGGAAGGGGACTGATCTCCCTTCAACATATCCTGCCCAACCTGTCCGGCCCGCTGTCGGTACAGGCGACGATCCAGTTCTCGCTCGCCCTGCTGGCGGAAGCCGGCCTCTCCTATGTCGGGCTGGGGGTGCAGCCGCCAGCACCAAGCTGGGGGCGGATGCTGGCCGATGCCCAGACGCTGATCGGCACGGCCCCCTGGCTGGCCATCGTGCCGGGGCTGGCCATCCTGCTGGCCGTGTTCGGGCTGACTTTGACCGGTGACGGGCTGGGCCGCCATTTCCGCCGGGGGGAAGGGGCATGACCATCCTGTCATTCCAGAATGCCGGCATTCACTATGGCGACCGCGTGGCGCTTTCCGGTTTCAACCTGGATATCGCGCCGGGACAGATTGTCGGCCTGATCGGGGAATCCGGGTCCGGCAAATCAAGTGCCGCCCTGGCGGCCATGGGCCTGCTGCCTGATGGGGTGGTCCTGTCGGGCCGGGTGCTGCTGAACGGGCAGGATTGGGCCACGCTGACGCCTGCCCAGGGGGACCGGTTGCGCGGGCGGGTGGCCGGCATGATCTTCCAGGAACCGTTGACGGCGCTGAACCCGATCCTGTCCATCGGCGCCCAGGTGGCAGAGGCGGTGCGGACGGCGCGTGGGCTGGGCCGGCGGGCCGCCTGGGACGGCGCGCTTGGCCTGCTGGACCGGGTGGGGCTGGACCCGGCCCAGTTCTCCCCCCATCGCTTCCCGCACCAGCTTTCCGGCGGGCAGCGTCAGCGGGTGGGGATCGCCATCGCCATTGCCGGCGGGCCAAAATTGCTGATCGCGGATGAACCGACCACCGCGCTGGACGTCACCACCCAGGCCCAGGTGATGGACCTGATCGTGCGGCTGGTGCGGGAAGAGGGCATGGGCCTGCTGCTGGTCAGCCACGATCTGGGGCTGGTGGGGCAGGTGGCCGACCATATTGCCGTGCTGAAGGATGGCCAGTTGGTGGAGCAGGGGCCGGCCGAGGCCGTGCTGACCCGCCCCGCCGCCCCCTATACCCGTTCCCTGCTGGAACGGGCGCGGCACCAGCCCTTGCGGTCACCGGCCATTGATCGGGCCCGCCCGCCCATCCTGTCCGTCTCCGGCCTGTCGCGGGTCTATCCCGGCACCCGCCAGGGACTGTTCCGGCGGGGGGAGCCGGTGCGGGCGGTGGCGGATGTCAGCTTTGATATCGCCCCCGGCGAAACGCTGGGGGTGGTGGGGGAAAGCGGGTCCGGCAAATCCAGCCTGCTGCGCTGTGTGCTGGGGCTGGACCTGCCGCAGGCCGGCCAGATCCTGCTGGACGGGCAGCCCCTGCATGGCCGCACGGCCCCTGAACAACGCGCCTTGCGGCGGCAGATGCAGGCGGTTTTCCAAGACCCCGCCGGCAGTTTCAACCCGCGTCAGCGGGTGGAAACCATTGTGGCGGAACCGCTGCACCTGCTGGATAAACCCCTGACGGCGGCGGACCGGCGGCAGCGGGTGGAAAAGGTGCTGGAACGGGTCGGCCTGTCCGCCGCCGATGCCACGCGCTATCCGCACCAGTTTTCCGGTGGGCAGCGCCAGCGGATCGCCCTGGCCCGCGCCTTGATTGTGGAGCCCAGGCTGGTGGTGCTGGATGAAGCGGTGTCGGCGCTGGATGTCTCCATCCGCGCCGATATCCTTGACCTGCTGGCCCGGCTCTCGGCGGAACTGGGGCTGGCCTATCTGTTTGTCTCGCATGATCTCTCGGTGATGCGGGCAATCACCGACCGGGTGCTGGTGATCCGCCAGGGCCGGATCGTGGAACAGGGGCCGACGGCAAAGGTATTGTCAGCACCCGTGCATCCCTATACCGCGCAATTGCTGGCCGCCACCCCGCAACTGCCGGGGGCGTAAGAAAAAGGGGGGGGATGGTTCACTCCCCGGCCTGGTGAACGCCCCGCGCGATGGCGCGGGCCAGCACATCGGCGGCGGCGGACCCGATACGGGCCGCCTGCCATTGCCGGGTGCGATCATCCCCCAGCGGCACGGCCCCGCTGCCAATGGCAAAGACCAGATCGCCATCGAACGGCGTATGCACGGGGCGGATGGCGCGGGCCATGCCATCATGCGCCATGATGGCAATGCGCTTGGCCTCCAGCTTGTCGATGGCGGCATTGGTGGCCACCACCGCCAGGGTGGTATTGGCCCCAGGGTTCAGCCGGCCCAGCTCTCGCAGCCGGGTGACATCGGGCGTCGGATCGGTCACCGGCGGGGCCGCCGGATCGGGCCGCCGGTTGCCGAACTCCCCCTCAATCTCGTAGGGCCAGGCCCAATAGGTGCTGTTGTCAGGCATCAGCACCGACCCGATCGGGTTGACCGCCACCAGGGCCGCGACCATCAAGCCATCGCCCAAATCCAGGGAGGCGGTGCCGATCCCGCCCTTGATGTAACCGGCCATGGCGCCGCGCCCGGCCCCCACGGAACCCAGCGTCACCTCTGTCCCCGCCGCTGCAATCGCGGCCGCCCCCAGGGCGCGGTAAGGAGAAATTTCACCCCAATCCTTGTCGCCGGGGTTGTTGAGATCATGCAGCACGGCGGCGGGCACGATGGGGATGGCCCGCCCGCCGGGGCGCAGCCGCAGCCCGACATCGCGTTCCGACAGATATCCGACCACCCCATCCGCCGCTGCCAGCCCGAAGACCGACCCGCCGGACAGGCAGAGCGCATGGATACCCCCCACCACATTTTCCGGCGACAGGGTTTCCGTCTCCCGCACGCCGGGGCCGCCGCCCCTTATATCGACAGCGGCCACCCATGGGCCGCCGCAGCGGATGACGGTGACACCGGACCCGATTTTCTCATCGGTGGCATGGCCAACCAGCAAGCCTTCAATATCGGTGATGCTGTTGCGGGGGCCGGGACGCGGATTCATCAGTCTGCCTGTTGCAGCCGTTGGAGGGCGCCATAAAAGCAGAAAAATCAAAGCGTATCCAGGAATCGCCCGACAAGATTCAGAATGACGGACATGCCGACCTTGCCGCGTGCAAGAAAAAGGAATGATCGGCGGACTGTCGGCCTGGATGCCGGATCTGTCTGCAGCAGCCCATCGCGGGTTAACAGCGGCAGGTCCGGCGTCAGGGCATAGGGTCGCTGCATTACCCACCCCAGCGATGGGACAGAATAAAACTATACCGTTCCGGGCGTACAAAGAAGGTGGATTGCACCGCCGTCGACTGGTCCGCGAAATAGGATCGGCGGTCCATCACCAGCAGCGGTGTGCCGGGCCGCACCTCCAGCATCGCCGCCGCCTCGCCCTCTGCGGCGGTGGCCTTGATCTCCACATCGGCGCCGCAGACGGGCTTGCCGACCACGTCATTCAGAATGGAATAGATGGGCGTATGCTGGGCATTCGTCCAGTCATACTGTGCCAGGGCTGAGGGCAGAATGCTGCGGCCCAGTGCAACCGGGCTGTTATCCACCAGATGCAGGCGCACAGCCACCAGGCAATGTTCGCCAAAATGGTCGCGCAGTTCACGCGGGGTGGATGTGAGATCGGCCCGCAGGTGCCGCATGGTGGCGTTCAGCCCTTGCAGCTTCAGGGATTCGTGAAAACTGCGCAGCGTGTCCAGCGGGTGGCGCATCCTGGTATCGGCGGTAAACGTGCCTTTGCCCTTGCGCCGCACGATCAGACCCTCGGTTTCCAGCAGGTCCAGCGCTTGGCGCACGGTGACCCGGCTGACCGCGAAACGGTTTCCGATTTCTGCTTCGCCGGGCAGGCGGCCTGACGGTTCAAACAGCCCGGCGGCGATTTCATCGCGCAGGCGCACCGCGATCTGGCGGTACATCGCCGTCGCATTTTCCCGCACCAAACTCACCGCCGCCCCCTGTCGCCTTCACCAGACGGCGTCCTTGATGCCACCCGGGCGGGGTCGTTTCAACGATTTCAAGCCGGGGGGTTGCCAACATGTATTGTAATGTATTATCGTAAACTCATCGTGAAATAACCTAATGAACACTGAATATGGCGTTGTTATTGGTTTCGCTTCGGCCGGCGCCATGTTCCTCGGGGTGTGGCAAGACCGCATCGATGAACCTGCTGTCGGGTTTCCTGGCACCGCAGGTCGGTTCCGTCACCATCAATGGTCAGCCGGTTCATCCGGAAATGGCGGCCCTTGGCTATACCGCACCTGGCATCTGAACGAAGGAACCTATTCGTGACCGACATTGCCGCCAATCTGGGGCATATCGCGCCCCTGGGTCTGTATGAACGCAATCGCGCCCGCCCCTTCCTGGGGCGCACCACCTGTTCACATGGCCGTCTGGTGGCCGGCGAATGGACAGAGGTGCAGTTGGTTTACGAAGTCGGTGGCTCCGGTCTGGCCGATGGTGCCGCTATCAAGCTGGCCATCAAATTCTATTCCGACTGGGCCCTGTTTCAGACCAGCGACCCCCGGGCCGCGAACTATGTCTCTGCCGAATATCAGGCGGGCGATCTGGTGCCGGGACAAAGCCCGGCAACGGTGCAGGCGCTGAAGGTCCGGTTTGACCAGAAGGGGCATGAGCGGCCCTTTCAAAAGTCGGTGATTATCGACGTCATCGACGGCTATCTGAACCCCGGTGATCGTATCATCGTGCGTCTGGGCGACCGGCGTCAGGGCGGGCCTGGCACGCGGGTGCAGACCTTTGTCGAAAAGTCCTTCCGGTTCCGCGTTTTCATCGACCCGTTGGGCAGCCAGAAATATGCCGCTGTGCCCGGCGATTGCACCCTGGATGTGGTGCCCGGTCCGCCCCATGCCCTGCGCCTGGTCACCCCGCGCCTGATCGTGCCGGGGCCGGTGCCTGTGCTGATACGGGCGGAGGATCAGTGGGGCAATACGGTCGAGCATGAGAATGTGTCTGGTTCCCTGCGGTTGACGGCCCCCGATGGCACCGTCGCGGCGCATCCCATCACCCTGTCAGCGAAGGGCTGGGCGGTGCTGCGCCGGGATGATCTGGCTCTGTCCCAAGCGGGCGAATGGCGGGTCGATGCGGATGCGCCGGGCCTGAGCCCCGCCTTCGCCTTCGTCAGCATCGACGAACAAGCACCACGCGTTCTGTATGCCGACCTGCATGTCCATTCCAACGACACGGTTGGCACCAATGATACATTCTATAACCTGTCCTATGGCCGTGACGTGGCGGGCCTGGATGTGCTGGGCTATACGGCCAATGATTTCAACGTCACGGAGACGGCCTGGAAGGAAGCGGTGGCGCTGATCGACCGCTTCAACCAGCCGGGGCGTTTCGTTTGCTATCCAGGCACGGAATGGTGCGGCAATTCGGCGGCGGGTGGCGACCATAATGTCGTGTTCCTGCGCGATGCCCCGCCGCGTTTCCCCCACGATGCACGGGGTAATCCGGTACGGTCCTTTGAATGGAATGAAAGTACCCGTGGGGCCCTTCGCCCCGGCGCCTGGCCTTTGGATGATCTTTATGCTGCCTATGCCGATGATCCGGAGGGGCATTTGCTGATCCCGCATGTGGGCGGGCGGCGCTGCAATCTGGATTGGCATCATCCAGAGTTGGAACGGCTGGTTGAAATCAGTTCCGCCTGGGGGCAGTTCCATTGGGTTTATGCCGATGCCTTGAAGCGCGGATACCGGCTGGGGGCGTCAGCCAGCAGTGATGAGCATCAGGGGCGCTGCGGTGGCGGCAACCCGGCCACGTCGGTGTTCGGTTCGCGCGGCGGGCTGACGGGGGTGCTGTCCGATGGTGTGGACCGGGCCCAGGTGGGCCGGGCCCTGCGCGCACGGCGAACCTTTGCCACCACGGGTGAACGCAGCATTGCGCTGCTGCGGCTGGGCGATCAATGGATGGGGGAGGTGGTGACGGCCGGGGCAGGGACCCTGGATTATCGTCTGCTGGGGGATCATGGCTGGGAAAGCCTGCAGCTCTATGATGGCGACAGGCTGCTGTGGGAACGCGATCTGCACCGGGAGGCGGGGCTGTCCGACCAGCATGTGCGCCTGCGCCTGGGGGGAGCCCGCATCAAAGACCGCTATCGCGGCGCCTATTGGAACGGTGCCTTGACCGTGACGGGGGCCAGCATCCGCCATATCCAGAGTTTTGGTTTCGATCATCCCGAACAATCCTGCTGGCGCGATGGCGCAACCAGTGTTGCACTGCGGACCGTTACCCATGGCGATACGGACGCGATCGAACTGACCCTGTCCAATCTGGCCGACGCCCAACTTCGTGTTGATCTGGGGATCGGCACCTATGTGAAGGTGGGGGATCCGCTGAACCCGCCCGTCAACCCCCATGCGTCAGAGGCGGTGCTGGCGGTCTCAGGCGCGGACCTGTTGGCGGCGGGGCGTGTCAGCAGCGTTCTGTCGGGGACGGAACTGGAAGTATCCTTGGAACGCATCACCGCCGCCGCCCTGCCGCGGGAGGTGGCGGGCCGCATTGACCTTGCCGATCTGGGGCTTGAGAAGGGACGTGAACATCCCCTGTTCCTGACGGCCCGGCAACGTGATCAGTCACGCGTCTGGACTTCTGCTTTGTTTGTATCAGGTTCTTAGCGTCAAGGGGGCGTTTTAGCGGGGTCACCTCTGCATCCGGACCGGGCAGCCGTTAAACTGGTACCGAAATATCAGTATATGACCTCCTCCCCAAAACATCCCCGTTTATAAGCAGAGACCTCTGGTTTGGTATTGGGGTTGAGTGACGTTCAGGACCGGGGGCATGCCCCCGGTCCTGAACGTTGCGAACTGGGCGGGTGACATCCCGCCCAGGGTGGAATGAGGTCGAATATTATTGTAGTCGTCCCGCCAGTCGGCCAGCACCTGTCGGGCGTGACGCACGCCGTGGAACAGGGTTTCATTCAGGCATTCATCGCGCAAGCGTCCGTTGAAACTTTCCACGAACGCATTCTGGGTGGGTTTGCCGGGCTGGATGTAATGCCATTCGACCCCATTGGCTTGCGTCCAGGCCAGGATCGCCCTGGAAATGAACTCACTGCCATTGTCGCTGACAATCATCAGCGGTTTGCCGCGTGTGGCGATCAGCGCGTCCAACTTCCGCGCCACCCGCTTGCCGGATAGCGAGGTGTCGGCCACCAGGGCTAGAGCAGATCGCGGAAAAGCGGAATCGCTTTGCAGCGTGAATCTGCTCGCTGAACAAGAGCTTAGAGCCTGATGCGTTTACGATTAAACGCATCAGGCTCTAGGCATTCGCGTGAGAAATCATCCACCACGGCCAGGATGCGGAACCGCCTGCCATCGCTGAATGCGTCCGACACGAAATCCAGGCTCCAGCGCTGGTTGGGCCGCTGAGGCACATTCATCGGCGCCCGTGTGCCCAGTGCCCGTTTGCGACCCCGCCGCCGGCGCACCGCCAGCCCTTCCTCCCGGTAAATCCGCAGCAGCTTCTTATGGTTCACCGCCATCCCCTCCCGGGCCAGCAGACATCCCGGACGCCGGTAGCCAAAACGCCGTCGCTCCGATGCCAGTTCCCGCAGCCTTTGCCGCAAGGCACCGTCATCAGGGCGCCGCGACCGGTAGCGGATCGTCCGCCGATGCACCTTCCAGACAGAGCAGGCCCGCCGTTCGCTCACCCCGAACGTTGCCCGCAGATGAGCAACCGTCCGGCGGCTGGCGGCGGGCCTTACCACTTTTTTCCCGCCACCTCGCGCAGCATGGCGTTGTCCAGCATCGCCTCGGCCAGCAGCTTCTTCAGGCGGCTGTTCTCTTCCTCCAAGCCCTTCAGGCGCTTGGCCTCCGACACCTCCAGCCCGCCATATTTCGATTTCCAGGCGTAAAATGTCGCCTCCGAAATCCCATGCCGGCGGCAAATCTCCGCCGTCTTATGCCCAGCCTCCTGCTCCCGCAGAATCCCCATGATCTGCTCCTCGCTGAAACGGCTCTTCTTCCTCAAATAGCCCTCCTTCGATCGGAGGACTCTACTTTATGCCGGGCACATTTCCAGGGAGCAGGTCAATTTCGCGGTGCCACCGCCACGGCCTCGGCAATGGCCCGACCGCAGGTGATCGTATCGGCGGGGCCGCCCAGGTCGCGGGTGCGCAGGGCGGGTTGGGCCAGGACCATCTCGATCGCACGCAGGATGGCGGCGGCGGCGGCATGTTCACCCAGATGATCCAGCATCAGGGCCGCAGACCAAATCTGGCCGACCGGGTTGGCGATGCCCTTGCCTGCAATATCCGGGGCAGAACCATGCACCGGCTCGAACAGAGACGGGAATTTGCCATCCGGGTTGATGTTGCCGGCCGGTGCGATGCCGATGGTACCGGTGCAGGCGGGGCCGAGATCGGACAGGATATCGCCGAACAGGTTGGACGCCACCACCACATCGAACCAGTCCGGATGCTGCACGAAATGGGCGGCCAGGATGTCGATATGGTATTTATCCCAGCGCACATCGGGATAATGCGCCGCCATTGCCTCCACCCGTTCATCCCAATAGGGCATGGTGATGGCGATGCCGTTGGATTTGGTCGCCGATGTCAGGTGCTTCTTCTCCCGCCGTTGCGCCAGATCGAACGCGTATTTCAGGATACGGTCGGTGCCGATGCGGGTCATCACCGTTTCCTGCATCACCACTTCCCGCTCGGTACCGGGGAAGATGCGGCCGCCGATGGACGAATATTCCCCTTCGGTATTTTCCCGCACGACGTAGAAATCAATCTCCCCCGGGGCGCGACCGGCCAGCGGGCTGGGCACACCGGGCATCAGACGCACGGGGCGCAGATTGACATATTGGTCGAATTCCCGGCGGAACTGGATCAGCGATCCCCAGAGGGAGACATGGTCGGGCACGGTCGCTGGCCAGCCGACGGCACCGAAGAAGATGGCATCATGGCTGCCGATCTGCTGTTTCCAGTCGTCCGGCATCATCTTGCCATGGCGTTGGTAATAGTCGCAGCTTGCGAAGTCGAAATGGTCGAAGGCGAACGTGCAGCCATAGCGCGCCGCCACAGCCTCCAGCACGCGCAGGCCCTCCGGCACCACTTCCTTGCCAATCCCGTCGCCGGGGATGACGGCGATGCGGTAGGGTCGTTTCATCATCATTCTCCAATCCTCAATCAATCAGGATGGCCCTGAAATCATTGACATTCGTGCGTGTCGGCCCGGTCATCAGCAGGCAATTCATGGCCTTGAAGAAGCTGTAGGCGTCGTTGTTTGCCAGCAGGGAAGTGGCGGAAAGGCCGGCCTGTTCTGCCCGGTGCAGGATGTCGGGGTCGATCCAGGCCCCGGCATTATCTTCCGACCCGTCAATACCATCGGTGTCAGCGGCCAGGGCATGGACGCTGCGTTGGCCCGCGAGTTCCACCGCAAGCGCCAGCAGGAATTCCGCATTGCGCCCGCCCCGGCCCTGTCCGCGCACGGTGACGCTGGTTTCCCCGCCCGACAACAGGACGCAGGGACGCGCGATGTTGTTCTCGCCCCGCAGAATTTCCCGGACTGTGGCGGCATGGTGCCGGGCGACCTCTCCCGCGTCGCCTTCGATATCGCTGCCCAGGATCAGGGGCGTCAGGCCCAGTTCGCGCGCCCGCGCCGCTGCGGCTTCCAGGGCGGCGGCGGGGGTGGCGATGATCCGGTGATGACCGGAGGGCAGCGCGTCCGGCCCTTTTGGCGTTTCACTGGCCGGATCGGCAAGCCAGGCCAGCACGGCAGGCGGGGCCGTGATCTTGTAGCGTTCCAGGATCGCCAGGGCCTGCTGGCGTGTCGTGGGGTCGGCCAAGGTGGGGCCGGAAGCGATGGTACTCGGATCATCCCCCGGCACGTCGGAGATCAACAGGGTGACGGTACGGGCCTGGGCCGCCATCTGTGCCAGACGGCCGCCTTTGACGGCAGAGAGATGTTTGCGCAGGCAGTTCATCTCCGCGATGGTGGCCCCGCTCCTCAACAGGGCGCGGGTGACCGCCTGTTTATCGGCAAGCGTCAGGCCGGGTGCCGGGGCGGCCAGCAAGGCCGATCCGCCCCCGGACAGCAGGCACAGCACCAGATCATCGGTCGTCAACCCCGATAACAGGTCCAGCATTTCCCGCGTGGCCCGGATGCCGGCGGCATCGGGCACGGGATGGGCCGCCTCCACCACGCGGATGGCAGAGCAGGGCACGCCATGGCCATAGCGGGTGATGACCAGCCCCGACAAGGAGCCTGGCCAATGCTGTTCAACCGTGGCCGCCATGGCTGCGGCGGCCTTGCCGGCCCCGATCACCAGGGTTCGCCCCTTGGGCGGGGGCGGCAGGTGGGGGGGCAGGCATGATGCTGGCGAGGCGGCGGCCAAAGCCGCCTCGAACAACAGGCGCAAATGGTTTTGCTGCGAGGTGATCATGCCTACATCCGCCAGCCCAGCGTTGCCCCATAGGTGCGGGGCGGGTTATAGGCACCGAAATTGGCCCCCAGGAAAACCAGCTGGTTGGTCCGCGTCAGCTCGTTGGTCAGGTTCTTGCCCCACAGTGACAGCGACCAGCGTCCCGTCACATCGGTGAAGACGATGCGCCCATCGACGAAATGGGTGGGGGCCCGCCGTTCCGGTCCCTCGTTGGAATTATCGTCGAAGATCATGCTTTCATACCGGTAATCCGCGGCGAACAGCAGAGAGTGACCGTTTTCCAGCACGGTCTCGTAAGAGGGGGAGATCACCAGCTTGTGCTTGGGCGTGCGCGACAGGCGGTTGCCGGCATAATCCTCCCCCGGTTCCGGCGCGAATTCGTCGAAGGTGGCGTCTGTATAGCCATAACTGGCGGTCAGATTGGCACCTGTGAAAGGACGCCATTGCAGATAGGTCTCATAACCCTGGATGGTGGCCTTGCCGGCATTTTCCGTGACGATGGACAGGTTGGGCAGGGTCCGCCGCGTCTGCAGGTCGGTATATTTCATGACATAGAGGGTGTTGTTCCAGATCAGGTGGCCATCCAGGAAGCTGCTTTTCTGGCCCAGTTCATACTGGGTGGCATATTCTGGTTCGAAGCCGTCGGCGGCTTCCGCCGCGTTGCCGGGCGTGTCCTGGAAGCCGCCGCTTTTGAAACCACGGGAAACCATGGCGTAAAGCTGATGGTCGCGGTCCAGCTTGTATTGCGCGCCGCCCCGCCAGGTCCAGGCTTCGTATGTGTCCGATGTAGTGACGTTGAACCGTTCCGACCCGCGCAGCACCGCGTCGCCGGTCATGTTGGAAACCCGGTACTCTTTCTTGTCCCGGGAATAGCGCAGGCCACCGATCAGGGACAGTTGCCCGCCCAGCGGAAGGGTCGCATCGCCGAAGGCGGCATAGCTGTGCAGCTTGGCGGCCTGGGTATAAATTTCCGTCGCCGGGCCGCCCATATCAATGATCAGCGTATCTGTGCGGTCAGTGTCATTGTTGAAATTGTAAAGCCCGGCCACCCATTGGATATGGCTGTCAGGCAGGGCGTTCAGACGCAGCTCATGGCTGGAAAAGTCGCTGACCTCATCATTGCCGCCACTGATATTCAGAGGATTTGTGGTCTCATTACCGCCATCCACATCATAGAAGGCGCGATAGTCGAGATCGCGGTGGGAGCCGAGATAGGTGAGACTGGCAAAAGGCAGATCCCAATCCAGTTGCCCCCGCACCCCCCAGGTGTCGCGGTCCTGATGGCCATCGGTGGAACTGGCAATGTGTCGGCGATCGCGGTTGACGGTCCAGAGGGCGGATAGGGGGTCTTCTGTGTCCAGGTCCAGCACATGCTGGGCGGGCCCCGTCGCCCGATCGCGGGTGCCATCCACCGTCAGCAGCACGCGCAGCGTTTCCGACGGTTCGCCGGCCAGATGCAGGCGACCGCTGCGTATATCCTGATCATCCACCCGGTTGCCGGTGAAGCTGTTGCGGGTGTAGCCGTCATGGCTGCGGACGGCCCCGCTGGCACGCGCCGCCCATTTCCCTTCCACCAGGGGCACATTGACAAAGCCGGCGGCTTCCAACCGTTCATGATTGCCGACGGTGGCTTCCACGGCGGCGTCAACCGCGTCAAGCGAGGGGCGGCTGGTGACGACATTAATGGCACCGCCGACGACATTGCGGCCATAAAGCGTGCCTTGCGGGCCTTTCAGCACCTCAATGCGTGACACGTCGAATGCATCAAAGGCCACAGCGGCCGGCCGGCCCAGATAGATTTCATCCAGGAAGACAGCGGAACTGGGGTCACCGGCGGCCCCCCGGTCGCTGGAGCCGATGCCGCGAATGCTGATGCGGGGCTGGGAGGCGGGGAAGGCATCGAAATTCAGGCCGGGTGTGCGCCCGGCAATATCATCAATCTGACGCAGGCGCGCCTGCTCGATTTCCGCAGCACCGAAGGCGGTGACGGTGACGGGTACATCCTGCAGGCGTTCGCTGCGGCGCTGGGCCGTGACGATGATCTCCTCCATCTCTCCAACCGCATCCGCCGCCTGGGCCTGGGCAAGATTATTCGACGCCAGGGTCATGGCGATGGTTCCGCCGGCCAAAGCCAAGCGGCTGATCATTCTCATCTGTTCCTCCCGGTTAGCCCCGGTTTTTCCGGGTATGGAAACAACCTATGCGCATTGGATGTCGATGGTCAATATTTTGGATGCAAAAATTTATGAATATGGATGTTTTTATTTGACGGGCCGACGCCAACTGCACAGGATAAGGGCGTTGGACGAACGATGGCGGCTTGCGCTGAAGGATGGGCCGGTGCGGTCGGGGTCAGGTTCCGCCGCCGGTTCCGGCTGCGCGGTTGGCCCCACCTTTCCTGCATCCGCTATCTGCGGATGGGATTCACTGATGCAAACGGCCCCCTTTCGTGTCTGGACATCAGGCCAAAGCGGGTTTGCCGTGGTTGCCGGGAGACAACACGTTGATCGACACATTGCTTTCGCCGGCGCTGCTGGGAACCTTGATGATCGCCACCTTTATGGTGCTGATCATGACCAAGCGGATGTCGGCGGTCACCGCGCTGCTGGCGGTTCCCATCCTGTTCGGTGTGCTGGCGGGTGCCGGTGCCGGGCTGGGCGACATGATCCTGGAAGGGGTGATCCAGGTGGCGCCGACGGCGCTGATGCTGACCTTCGCCGTATTATATTTCGCCATCATGATGGATGCCGGCCTGTTCGACCCGCTGGTGCGCAGCGTGCTGGCGACCGTCGGCAATGATCCTGTGCGCATTGCCCTGGGTACAGCGGTGCTGACCAGCATCGTCTCCCTGGATGGGGATGGCACGACGACGGCGCTGATCATCATCACCGCCTTTCTGCCGGTCTATCGCCGTGTCGGGATGAATCCGCTGATCCTTGCGACCTTGCTGGGCCTGTGCAATTCGCTGATGAATTACCTGCCCTGGGGCGGCCCGTCTGCCCGCGCCGCCGCTGCTGTCGGCGTGAATGTGGGGCAGGTGTTCGGACCCTTGGTGCCGGCAATGCTGGCGGGGCTTCTGGCCACCCTGCTGCTGGCGTTCTTCCTTGGCCAGTCGGAGCGGCGGCGGCTGGCGGCCAGCGGTTGCCCGATTAGTGACGGCAGTGTGGAACCGGTCAGCCCCTTCATGGCAGATGCTGAACCCGATATCCGCCGGCCCGGTCTGTTCTGGTTCAATCTAGCCCTGACCATGGGGCTGGTGTTGGGAATGGCGTTCGGGCTGGCACCCTTGCCGGTGATGATGATGGGGGCGTTTTCCATCGCCGCCACTGTCAATTATCCCCGGCTGCGGGACCAGAAGGCGCGCCTTACCGCCCATGCCGACAATGTGGTCAATATCGTTGTGCTGATCTTCGCGGCGGGTGCCTTCACCGGCATCCTGAACGGCACCGGCATGGTCGATGCCATGGCCAGCGCCGCTTTGTCGGTCATCCCGCCTTCCATCGGCCGCTATATGGCACCGATCACGGCCCTGGTCAGTATGCCGCTCACCTTCGTGATGTCGAACGATGCCTATTATTTCGGCGTCGTCCCGGTGATAGCCAGTGCCGCCGCTGGCTATGGGATCGAGGCGGACGCCATTGCCCGCGCCTCCCTGATCGGTCAGCCGGTCCATACGTTAAGCCCGCTGCTGGCACCGATCTATCTGGCCTGCGGCTTGTTGGGTGTGGATGTCGCCGATGTACAGCGTTTCGCCCTGAAATGGGCGGCGCTGATCTCCCTGGTGGTGCTGGCGGCAGCCCTGGCCACCGGGGCTTTTCCCCTTCAGGCAGGGTGAGCGACCATGTCGGCGATGGCAAAGGCAGGGGCAAAGGCAGGCCAGTGGCTGCTGCTGGGGCTGGCTACCGCCGCCCTGGTGCCGGGGCTGAAACTGGCCGGGGTGCCGGCGGCCCTGCTGCTGGGGCCGCTGCTGGCGGGCATCGCCTGCGGGTTGGCCGGTTTTGCCATCCGTCCCCCCAAGCTTGGCCTGTTATGTAGCTACACCATTATCGGCTGTCTGGTCGCGGTGGCGCTGGGTGGTGCGGTGGGGCCGGCGATGCTGGCACGGTTGCCCCTGCTGCTGGCGATGGGGGCGGCCACGTTGCTGGCCAGTGGCGGGCTGGGCTGGCTGGTGGCCCGGTGGGGCTGGTTCCATGGCACGACCGCCGTCTGGGGTCTGTCCCCCGGCGGGGCGGCGGGCATGGTGGCCCTGGCGCAGGAACAGGGGGGCGATGGCCGGATGGTCGCCATCATCCAATATCTGCGGATATTGCTGGTGACCGGTTCGGCCATCGCTTTGGCCCATATGCTCACCGGATCCGCCGCCACGCCGCCGCTGGCAAGCTGGTTGCCCGCCCCGGACCTGCCGGGATTGCTGGAAACCCTGGGTTTGGCGAGCCTGGGCGTGGTGGCGGCCCGGCTGTTCCGTTTTCCCGCCGGTGCCTTTCTGGTGCCGGGGTTGATCGGTGCGGCGTTTATTGCCGCCGGCTGGACAAGCCCGGCCGTGCCGCCCCTGCTGGCCGCCGCTGCCTATGCCGTCATCGGCTGGAATATTGGGCTCAGTTTCACGCGGGACACGCTGACCGATTGTGCCCGCGCCCTGCCGCGCATCCTGTTGGCCTGTGCGTTGCTGATCGGTCTCTGTGCCGGTCTGGGGGTTCTGGTCAGCCTGATCTGCGATGTCGATTGGCTGACCGGCTATCTGGCCACGACACCGGGCGGCATCGATGCCATCCTGATCATCGGGACCACGGTACCGGTTGATCTGCCTTTCATCCTGTCGGCGCAGGTGCTGCGGGTCTTGCTGGTTCTATTGGTCGGGCCGGCACTCGCCACCTATGTCGCCCGCCACGTCAACTGATACCAGTGGCTTGGAAGTGTGACCGATGGTCACGCTTCCAAGCCCTTCAATCGCCAGCGCCCACATCCGTGGGCTCGGGCTTCTGCCGCATGAGCGGCGCGGCGGCAGTCGCCGCCGTATCATCGGTCAAAAATTTTGACCGATGATACGATCATCAAAAAAATGGGAGGAAAACCATGTCTGATATTGAAAATATCCCAGACGGCATGTCCGCGGCGGAATGGCGGCTGCGGGTCGATCTGGCCGCCGCCTTCCGGTTGGTGGCGCTCTATGGCTGGGATGACCTGATCTTCACCCATCTTTCCGTGCGCGTTCCGGGTCCGGACCATCATTTTCTGATCAACCCCTATAATCTGATGTTTGAGGAGATCACGGCCTCTTCCCTGGTGAAGATCGATGTGGAGGGCAGGGCAGTTGATCCCACGCCGCATATGGTCAACCCGGCCGGCTTCACCATCCATTCCGCCATCCATATGGCGCGAGAGGATGCGCAGGCGGTGATCCATCTGCACACCCCGCACGGTCAGGCGGTGTCGGCGATGCGCGACGGGCTGCTGCCCTATACCCAGACGGCGATGATCGCCCATCACGATCTCGCCTTCCATGAATATGAAGGGATCGCCACCGATCTGGCTGAGCGTGCGCGGCTGGTGGCGGATCTGGGCGGCCATAATCTGATGCTGTTGCGCAATCATGGCACGCTGGCCGTCGGTGCCTCCATCGCCATTGCCTTCCTGCGCATCTATTTCCTGGAACGGGCGTGCGAGGCGCAGGTGCATATGCTGGCCGCCGGGCGCGATAACCTGTACCCGCCGCCGGCGGGCGTCGCCGACAAGGTGCGCCAGCAATCCTCCGGTCCCATGGTTGACATGGCGGCGGAAAGGCTGGCCTGGCCGGCCTTGCTGCGCCGGCTGGACCGGGCCAATCCCGGTTTCCGGTGCTGATCGGGGGGCGGCCGATGCTGGGTGTGGTCAGGCTTCTGGAAGTTGACCCCTGGTTCGCCGGCTTGCCGCCGGGCTGCCGGGGTTGGTTTGCAGCCGCCGCGCGCAAAGAAAAACTGGTGGATGGCCAGTGTGTCTACCGGGCCGGCGATCCGCCCAGCGGTCTTTTTCGGGTCTTGTCCGGGGAGGTGCGGCTGGTTTCATACCCGGAAACCGGGCGACCATTAATCAATCTCGCCGCCCGAACGGGCTGTTGGTTTGGCGAATTGTCCATTCTGGATGGCGGGCCGCGCCCGCATGATGCCATTGCCGCCGGCCGCTCCCTTGTTCTGCATATTCCCCTGGCCGACATCCAGGCCATGGGCCGGGCCAATCCGGCCCTTTACCAGCATATCGCCCTGCTGGCCTGCCAGCAGCATCGCGCCACGATTGACCATATCGGGCTGATGCTGCTGCGCAGCCCACCCGCCCGGCTGGCGCATGTGCTTTTAAGAATGGCCGGCGAAGCCCCTTGCCAGCAGCTGGTGCGGATCAACCGCGAGGAACTGGCCTGCCGGATCGGGATGCCGCGCGATCGGCTCAGCCGGCTGCTGGAGATGGCAGAACAGGGCGGCCTCATCCGCACCGTCCATGGGCGGATCGAAATCCTTAATTTTGAAGGGCTTTCCTCCCTGACCTGATCAAGCCCTGCCGTCTGTCAATCAGGCAGGCGAAGGGAACTTGTGCGTCTGAGTCAAATTTTGCATCCAAAAACTTGACTTAATGAATTCAATAAACCACTCTCCCTTCCACGGCCTTGATGAAGGCCCCAATCACCTGGATTGAGCATGATGGACGGTCCGATCAAAATCCTGGTCCCCACCGGGTCGCTGGGCGCTGGCGCGCGTGAAGATGAGGTGCGCTATGGCATCGCCTGTGGTGCCCATGCCATCGCCACCGATGCCGGCTCCACCGACAGCGGGGCGGCCTATCTGGCGCTGGGTATCTCCAAGAATAATCGCGGCTCCGTGAAGCGCGACCTGACCATCCTGATGCGGGCGGCGGCGGATGCGGGTATCCCGCTGATTGTCGGCACCAGCGGCCAGGCCGGCGGCGACCGCAACCTGGACTGGACCCGCGATATCGCCCTGGAGGTGGCGCAGGAACTGGGCCTGCGTCCCAAGATCGCCCTGCTTTATTGCGAGCAGGAGAAGGAAACGCTGAAACGTTACAACAAGACGGGGAAGGTCAGCCCGCTGCCGCCCCTGGGTCCGCTTGCGGATGCGACCATAGACGCCTGCGACCATATCGTCGCCGTCATGGGCCCAGAACCCTATATGGCCGCCCTGGCCGCCGGTGCTGATATCATCCTGGGGGGGCGCACCACCGACACGGCGGTGCTGGCCAGTTTCGCCCTGCTGAAGGGGGCCGATGTCGGTGCCGCGTGGCACGCGGCGAAAATCGCGGAATGCGGGGCGCAATGCACCGTTTCCCCCATTGCCAGCGCCGGCGTCCTGATCAGTATCGGTGCCGGTGGGTTCGAGGTGGAGCCGCTGTCCCCGGACAATCGCTGCAGCCCGGAAAGCGTTTCCGCTCACATGCTGTATGAAAACAGCAATCCCTTCCTGCTGACCGAACCCGGCGGCGTGCTGGATGTGACGGCAGCGGTCTATCGCCAGCGCGATGCAAGAACGGTGGCGGTCACCGGATCGGTCTGGAGACCGCAGCCCTATACAATGAAGCTGGAAGGGGCGGGCAGCCGGCGGTTCCAGACCATCATGCTGATCGGCATCCAGGACCCGCACGTCCTGGCGAATGTGGATGCGTTTCACGACCGGATGCTGGCCGCCCTTTATGACCGGGTTCACAAGACCATTGGCCCGGCGGCGGGCGATTTCCATATCTCCCTGCGCCTCTATGGTTGGAACGCGGTCTCCGGTGACAGGCCGCCACCGGGCACGGCGGCCCCGCGGGAAATCGGCGTGCTGTTCGTCGCCACCGCCGACAGCCAGGAAATGGCCGCGCAGATCGCCAAGGCCTGTAACCCCTATTTCTTCCATTTCCCCGTGCTGATGGATGAGGAATTGCCCAGCTACGGCTTTGCCTTCAGCCCGGCGGATATTGATCGCGGCCCGGTCTACGAGTTCCTGCTGAACCATGTGGTGGCGCTGGATGACCCGATGGAACTGGTGCGCACCGTGTGGATCGACATGGCCCAAGAGGAGGCGGTGTGATGGTCAAGCTTAAAGATGTCTGCCGCCATGTCCGGTCGAAGAATGCCGGTCCCTTCTGGGTTACCTTTGATCTGTTTTTCGATGGGGCGGAAAAATTCCGCGCCTATCACGCCCATCCCGCCCTGGGGCCGGACACGTTCCAGCGCCTCTATGGGGCCGACCCGGCGCTGGTGCAGCATTACCCGGTGCCCAGCCTGAATATGGTGAAAATCTCCCACGCCCGAACCAGCCCGCAAGGGGGGATGGTGGAGCGCGACATGCATTGCGGTCAGCAGTTCGTGCGGCTGCTGGATGTCGAGCTGGCCTAATTTATTCGAGTTCCGGGCGGCTATTGGAACGGCATCGTTCCAGCCAGTGCCCGTTAAAGGGAGCCTCCGGGCCTGATGAGCCCGAACAGGTGGCAATCAATAAGGGTGGCTTGAGCGCGACAGCAAGATCGCCGCAGCCCCCGTCCCTGGGAGGGACGACGTCCTTCTTTCACGAGGAGAATTGATCATGCGAGGCCTCCGCCTCCCTTTCCTGCTGGCTGCCTGGGCGGCCGGCACCCCGGTGCTTGCCGATGAAGCACCGGCGCGGCAATGGTCAGCTGAACTGGTTGCGGGCGTTGGTGCCCGCCCGGATTATCTCGGCTCCGACGATATGGAGCTGACCCCCTATGTCGAGGGCCGGTTTGCCTATGACCGCTATTTCCTGGAAGCCCAAGGCATGAAGCTTAGCCTTGGTATGGAATTGACCCCGCATCTGGCCTTGGGGCCGATGGTGGATTTTGCCAATGGCCGCGACGACAAGGTCAAGAATGACCGCGTCGCCCTGCTGCCGGAAATTGATGATGCGGTCGAAACCGGCGGCTTTATCCGCTATGGCTGGCAGGGCATCTTCAGCGGCCGGGACGAATTGACCCTGGATGCGACATATCAGGTGGATGTTTCCGACACCCATGATGGTGCCATCGGCTCGGTCGGGTTGACCTATGGGCGCAAGCTGGGGGACCGCTGGTCGGTGGGCACCAGCGTACGCCTGACCTATGTTGATGATAAATACGCCAAAACCTATTTCGGCATCACCCCGGCGGCATCCACCGTCAGCGGTCTTCCTGTCTACAATCCTGGCGGTGGCGTGCGCGATGTCGGTATCAGCGCCAAGGTGGGTTACGCGCTGAGCGAAAACTGGAGTGTGCAGTTATTGGGCAATTACAAACAGTTGATGGGCGATTTCAAGGATAGCCCCATCGTGGATCTGGAAGGCAGCGCCAGCCAGCTCTCCGGTGCGATCGCCATCGGCTACCGTTTCTGATCATCGCCTTCGGGCGCCATCGCCGGTTCCCTATCGGCGGTGGCGCTTTCTATTCCACCTGTCAGCGGGGAATGACGATGGCGTGCAGGCGGCGCTTTGTGGTCAGGACATGGTCCACCATCAGGCGCTGGGCCAGAGCGGCATCCTCCTGCCGGAAGGCGGTCAGCAAGGTTTCATGTTCCGCTTGGGATTCCAGAATATGGGCGGGTGGCGTAGCCGGCAATTGCCGGTGCCGGGGTGCGATGCTGGCGGCCAGGCTGGGGCACAGGCGTGCCGCATCACCCAGGATGGGATAGATCAGGGTCATGCGCACGGCATTGCGCAAAACCTCGTTGCGTGACGCAATCATGATCGAGCGGTGGAACTGACGGTTCAACTCGTACCAAGCGCATTCAATCGGTTCGGACCATTCACCCCGATCAAGAATGGCGCGGGCCTGCGCCACCAGATCGGCGGAGCGCTGCAAGGCATCGGGCTCCCAGCCCAGTTCCACGGCGGCGCGGGCAGCCATGCCTTCCAGGGTGGCCCGCACCTCGATACTGTCGAACACATCACCGATGGTCACGGCACGAACCGTATAGCCGCGATTGACGCTGTACTTCACCAAACCCTCTGCCGACAGCACGGCCAATGCGCTGCGGATGGGGGTGCGCGATACGTCCAGCAGGGTGGCCAGCGCCTCGGCGCGCAGCTTGCTGTCCGGCGCGATCTTGCCGGTCACGATCATCTCGCGCAGGCGCATCAGGACGGAATGGGTGGCCGGCTCGGTCTGCTGCGGATCGGCCAGGGTATCCTCCTGCTCCGGCCCATCCATCGTCACCATTTCGGTTTCGCCCACAAAAGCCCCCATAGTCACCGCCAAGCCGGCGTCATCCTGCCTCTGTTAAAGCAATCGTCCCGGCATCATGCAACCTGAAAGCCCCGATCCCGCTCAGCGACCATCGGCGACAATGCTGCCGGGCGGCGGCGTTTCCCCTTTCAACACGGCGACGATGGAGCGGGCGGCGACCAGATTGGTCCGTGCCAGCCCTTCATGGGAGGAAGCGGCAGCGTGCGGGGTGGCCACCACATTGGGCAAGGCCAGCAGCGCATCGGTGATGGGCCGATAGGTTGGATCACCTTCACTGACAAAGACATCCAGCCCGGCCCCCCCAAGATGGCCGCTGCGCAATCCCTCCAGCAAGGCGGCGTCATCGACCAGCCCGCCGCGGGCGGTATTGACCAGGATGGCACCCTGCTTCATGGCAGCGATGGCGGCGGCATTGATCAGGAACCGGGTCTGGGGCGTCAGGGGGGCGTGCAGGCTGATATAGTCGCTCTCTAGCAAAATCTGATCCAGGTCGGTGAACTGAACCCCCGCTTGGCTGGCATAATCGGGATCAGGGGTGCGCGTATGGACAAGGATTTTGGTGTCAAAGCCAGACAGCCGGCGCACGACGCTTTTGCCGATCCGGCCCAAACCCACCAGCCCGACGGTCTTTTCACACAGATCGCTGCCGCTGCGGATCGACCAGTCGCCAGCCACCATGCGGGCTTGTGATTCCCGGAAACGACAGCCGACAGCCAGCATCAGGCCGATTGTGTGGTCAGCGACCGACGCATCATTACCGCCTGCGGCGATGGTCACGACGCGCCCCAGTTCGCGCGCGGCTTCCACATCCACCCGGTCATATCCAACCCCCCGTCGGGCAATCACCTGCAAACCGGGCAGGGCCTGCAGCAAATCCCGGGTGACCCGCGCATGGCCAACGATCCAGCCGACGGCACCATCCAGTTTCTGGCACAGGGTACCGCTGTCCAGATCACCGTCGCCCAGGCCCGGCGGCAGCGGCACAACCTCAACAGTGAAACCATGTGTCTCAAGATAGGCGCGGGAACGATCATCAAAGAAGCGCTGGGTGACGACAATTTTCCGGTTCGCAGGAGATGACATGGGATCGGCTCATAATCTGGGAAAACGCATGTCACTATATTATTGCATCCAAAAATATTTCAATATGAATCCAAAAAAGCACTGACATGACAGATGGGAAAAACCGCCGTTGACAGGAAAAAGGGGGCTTCAGGATCAGCCCGCGTTGAAAGTGCCTTGGGCCAGATCGTGATAGGTGGGGGTCCAGAGGGCGCCCAACATATCGGCATCGGGTATGGTATCCGGAGCCAGTTGGCCGGCACGTACCATATCCGCCACCAGCTGTTGCGCCTGCGCCAGATGGGGACGGCTGTCCGCCGCCTTGGCTGCCTCTGCCTTCACCAAGGTGGTGGCGATCAGTTCGGCCGGCTGGCCGACATAGCAGGGTTCCGCCAGCAGCTGCGCCAGCGCCCCATGGTTGGCCGGGTCATGGCACCAGCTTGCCGCGCGCACCATGGCCCGGACCAGGGCAACCGTTCGATCCCGGTGCGGCGTGGCCTGGTCCGCCCGCAAGGCCAGCACCTTTTCCACGCCACCGGGCCGGATATCGGCCTTGGTCGCAACGATAAGGCCGGCGCCGCGCGCCACCGCCAGTGCGTTCCACGGTTCCCCGGCGCAATAGCCGTCGATCCAGCCGCTGGTCAGGCTTTCCACCATGCGCGGCGGGGCGACGATGCCGATATTGACGTCCGTCCGCGTATCGATCCCGCCGTCGGACAGCCAGTTCAGCAATTCATAATGATGGCAGGAGAAGGGGAAGACCGTTGCAAAGGATAATGGTGCCAGCCCGCGCGCCCGGTCAGCATCGATAACCTGCCGCAACGCGCGGGCCCGCTGCGCGGGGGGGCCGGCCATGATTGCTGGTGCCACGGCCATCATGCGGGCGTGGAGTGCTGCTGACAGGGTGATGGCATTATTGCCCAGGCCCAATGTCATCGGCACCACCAGCGGCACAGCGGGTATTCCAGCGATGCCCTGATGCATGGCCAGGGCCAGCGGTGCCAGCAGATGGGCGCCATCCACCAAGCCAAAGGCCAGCTTGTCACGCAGGGCCGCCCAGGAATTTGCCCGCTCCAGCACAAGATCAATACCTTCCGCTGCCGCGAACCCCTGTTCCGCCGCCACCACGGGAATGGCGCAATCCACCAGCGGCGCGAAGCCCAGCTTGACGATGTCGGCCATCCTCACAACTCCATCTCGAACGCGGTGATCACGCTCTGGGCGATATCGGCCAGCTTGCGGTTCTGCTTCATGGCCGTGCGCCGCATCAGCGTATAGGCATCCTCTTCCGACAAGCCCCGGTTTTTCATCAGCAGGCCCTTGGCGCGTTCCACCAGCTTGCGGTCCTGCAATTTGGCCTGCGCCTCGTCCCGTTCCCGGCGCAGCCGGTCAAAGGCGTTGAAGCGGCTGACCGCCGTTTCCACAATCGGCTTGATCCGGTCCTGCCGCAAGCCATCCACCACATAAGCGCTGACGCCAGCCTCAATGGCGGCATGGATCATCTGGCTGTCGCTCTGGTCCACGAACATGGCGATGGGCCGCTGCACCAGCCGGCTGACCTGGAACATCTGTTCCAGCGTGTCGCGGTCTGGGTTTTCCAGATCAATGATGATGACATCCGGGGCCAGCGCCTGGATGCGGGCCAGCAGATTGACCGAAGGCCCGATGGTGGAAACGCGCACCCAACCGGCTTCCACCAGCCCACGCTCCACCACCGCCGCCCGGTCGGGGCTGCCATCAATGATCAGGATGGAAAGATCGGCATTGCCCATGGTCGGTTTTTTGGTGCCTGTTTCGTTGGCTGTTTGCGGAGATCGTAGAGAGTTTCGGGTGCAGTAAGGTACGGATGACTTGAGGGGAAACCTTCCACTCCTCTCCACCGTCACCCCGGCACAGGCCGGGGTGACGGTGACGATGGGCTATCCGTGTATGGGGTGGCACCCGCCGATGCCACCCCATTCCCCTTACTCCGCGGCCACCACCACGCCACCCGTCTGCCGTGCCGCTGCATCCCGTTCGGCCAATGCCGCTTCCAGCCGGCGCTTTTCCTCCGCCGCCACCTCGGGCGAGAAGCGGATGGCCAGTGCCGCGAAAGAAGCAACGGTAACGCCGATCCCCAGATAGAACAGTCCTTGCTGATAGCTTAGGCTTTCAGATTTGAATAGGAACCCGGCAACCACCGCACCCATATTGCCGCCGGCGCCAACAATGCCGGCCACGGCCCCCAGTGCCTTGCGGTTGATGAAGGGGACGATGCCAAAGGTGGCACCACAGCCCAGTTGCACAAAGATGGAGAACATCATCATGGCTGCTACGGCGGCGACCAAAACCCCCATCTGGGAGAACAGGATGAGCGCCAGCCCTTCCAGGAACAGCACAGCAAACAGCAGCAGCACCCGGCCCCGCAGGCCCGATTTGGTTGCCAACCGGTCAGAGATGAAGCCGCCCAGCGTGCGGGCAAACAGGCACATGGCACCGAACAGACCGGCAATCATGCCGGCGGTGGCCAGATCCAGCTTGAACTTGTCGAAGAAATAGATCGCCGCAATATTGTGCAGTGTCAGTTCCACCCCGAAACAGGCACCATAGGCGATGAACAGCGCCCAGACACGGATATCGCGGGCGGCCACGGCGAAGCTCTGCAGGCCGCCCAGCCCATCGCGCCCGGCAGCCAGCGCACCGCTGGACCGCAGTTCAGCGAAATTGCCCTCCGGGCAATCCTGGGTGAAGTTCCAGTAAAGCCAGGCCGCCGCCAGCAGCACCAGCCCCGGCACCACCATGGCCAGACGCCAGCCCATGGTCTGTTCCACGCCCAGCGACACGATGGCCGCCATGATCAGCGGCATCATCATCTGGGTGATCCCGCCGCCCAGATTGCCCCAGCCGGCCGTGGTGGCATTGGCCGTGCCCACCACATTGGGCGCGAACATCACCGAGGTATGATACTGGGTGATGACGAAAGAGGCACCGATGGCCCCAATCGCCAGCCGGGCCAGCAGGAAGGTTTCATAGGAATGGGCCAGCCCGATGCACATCACCGGGATGGAGCCCAGCACCAGCAGCCCCGTATAGGTTTTACGCGGCCCCAACCGGTCGCAAAGCGGCCCGATCAACAACCGCACCAGCACCGTGATGGCGACCGAGGCAATGATGGTATTGCCGATCTGGGCCTTGGTCAGGTCTAAATCCTCCCGCACCACCGCCATCAGGGGGGCGATGCCGAACCAGCCGAAAAAGCAGAGAAAGAACGCGAACCACGTCAGGTGAAAGGCGCGCATTTGCACTGTCTTCAAGGAGAACAGGTCGATGCGCGTTGCTTTATGCCGGATTTCCATCGTGCGAGCCCCTACGTCCCGGGCCGCTGGCGCTTGATTGTCCGCGCGCGGCCGCTTGAGTTCACCCGTCGGGCCATCCGCACCGTCACGATATCCAACACGATATCATCCACGCTGCGGGCGGCCATGCGATAAGGCACCTGTCGCCGATCCGGCCGGGGGGCCGTGTGATCGGTTTCAGGCGCCATTGCCTGGTCGTCCGCCATTGGACGATGTCGTTTCTCTCCCTGCGTCGGGAGCGCTGCACTATCAGCAACGGTCATGCCAATTCCGGTGCAATGCGGTAGGGGGTTGATGAATAAGGATAATCACGCTTTTGGCCCTGGATCGGTGCAAGGGAGGACTGTTCGCTGTTGCACAAATTAAAGGCTTCCGTCGGCAGCTGCCTTGATTTTGCGCAATAATTATCCGCGCTCCTTGTCCTGCTTTCAGCCTCATATTTTAAGGTTCAAGCCTTATCAAACGGTTAGCGTCCTGTGCCCCGGTTGGCACGGCTTTCGCTAAGATCAGGGCAGGCCAGCAACGCTGCTGGCCCCTGCCGCCCTGGAAGGGGTGGCACCATAGGGTGCCCAAGGCCGGGCCCCACCGGATAATGGCGTCCGAACATGTGACTGATCCCTTGCGGGTCGGCTGCATGGTCGGACGCCTTTTTTATTGCGCATTTTTTGCGCGAGCGAGGATGGACCGACATGACGACCAACCATTCTTCTCCCCCCGACGGCGCCCCCAAGCCCCGCCTTGTCGTGATCGGCAACGGCATGGCCGGTATCCGCGCCGTGGAAGAATTGCTGGACCGGGCTCCCGGCCTTTATGACATCAGCGTCTTTGGCGCCGAACCACGGGTCAATTACAACCGCATCATGCTGTCGCCGCTGCTCTCGGGGGAAAAGACCTTCGACCAGATCGTCATCAATGATCGGGATTGGTACAGCGACAACGGCATTACATTGTATGCCGGCGACGCGGTGGAGATGATTGATCGCCAGCGGCAGGTCGTCATCACAAAATCCGGCTTGGAATGCCCCTATGACCGGCTGCTGATCGCCACCGGCTCCATGCCCATCGTCATTCCCATTCCCGGTGCCCGCCTGCCCGGCGTTGTCACCTTCCGCGATGTGGATGATGTGGATACCATGCTGGCCGCCAGCGCCAAGGGCGGCCATGCCGTGGTGATCGGCGGTGGCTTGCTGGGGCTGGAAGCCGCTGTCGGGCTGAAGGCGCGCGGCATGGATGTGACGGTGTTGCATCTGGCCGGCCATCTGATGGAACGCCAGTTGGATGCCTCTGCCGGCCATCTGCTGGCCAAGGAACTGGAACGGCGCGGGCTGACCGTGCTGACCGGGGCTGACACGGCCGCCATTTTGGGCGACAGCCATGTCACCGGCGTGGCCCTGAAGGATGGCACCGAACTGCCCGCCGATCTGGTGGTGATGGCTGTCGGCATCCGCCCGGATACAAGGCTGGCCACATCCGCCGGGCTGGAGGTGGGGCGCGGCATCCTGGTGGATGACCATATGGTCACCAGCGACCCCGCCATCATGGCGGTGGGTGAATGCGTGCAGCATCGTGGCTCCTGCTACGGCCTGGTGCAGCCGCTGTTTGAGATGGCCAAGGTGCTGGCCGACCATCTGGCCGGGCGCAAGGGCGTTGGCTATGCCGGCTCCGTCACCTCCACCAAGCTGAAAGTCACCGGCGTGGATGTGTTCTCCGCCGGCGATTTCAGCGGCGGTCCGGGGACCGAAGATATCGTGTTCCGCGATGCCGGGCGCGGCATCTATAAGCGGATCGTGTTGGAAGAAGGCCGCATCAAGGGGGCGGTGCTGTATGGCGATACCGGTGATGGTGGCTGGTATTTCCAACTGTTGAAGGCGGGGGAGGATGTCTCCCCGCTGCGTGATACGCTGATCTTCGGTCAGGGTTTCGCACCCACGGAAGGCGGTGCGGCAAACCCTACCGCCGCCGTTGCGGCGCTGCCTGATACGGCGGAAATCTGCGGCTGCAACGGCGTCTGCAAGGGCACCATCGTCAAGGCGATCAATGAGAAGGGCCTGACCACGCTGGATGCGGTGAAGGCCTGCACCAAGGCATCGGCTTCGTGTGGTTCCTGCACCGGTCTGGTGGAGGGCTTGCTGGCCCATACGCTGGGCGGGGATTATCAGGCCGCCGGCGTCAAGCCGATGTGCAAATGCACGGACCATGACCATGACAGCGTGCGCCGCCTGATCCGCGTGCAGGGGCTGAAATCCATCCCCGATGTGATGCAGGCGCTGGAATGGAAGACGTCCGATGGCTGTCATTCCTGCCGCCCGGCGCTGAACTATTATCTGTTGGCCTCCTGGCCCGGTGACTATATCGATCACGCCGCCAGCCGCTTCGTGAATGAACGGGTCCACGCCAATATCCAGAAGGACGGCACCTATTCCGTGGTGCCGCGCATGTGGGGCGGGCTGACCAATGCCAGCGAGTTGCGCGCCATCGCCGATGTGGTGGAGAAGTTTGACATCCCCACCGTGAAGGTCACGGGTGGCCAGCGTATCGACCTGCTGGGTGTGAAGAAGGATGATCTTCCCGCCGTCTGGGCAGACCTGAATGCGGCGGGCATGGTCTCCGGCCACGCCTATGGCAAGTCGCTGCGCACGGTGAAAACCTGTGTCGGGTCGGACTGGTGCCGCTTTGGCACGCAGAAATCGCTGGAGGTCGGCGTCAATCTGGAACGCATGACCTGGGGTTCCTGGACGCCACACAAGTTCAAGATGGCCGTTTCCGGCTGCCCGCGGAATTGCGCAGAGGCCACCATCAAGGATTTCGGCGTCATCGCCACCGATGGCGGCTTCGATCTGCTGGTCGGCGGCAATGGTGGCATCAAGCTGCGCGGCACCGACCTGCTGGCCAAGGTGACGACGGAAGCGGAGGTGCAGGAATATTGCGCCGCCTTCATGCAGCTTTACCGCGAAGAAGCACATTACCTGGAACGCACGGCCCCCTGGATTGAGCGGGTGGGGCTGGATTTTGTGAAGGCGCGGGTGGTGGATGACTCAGAAAACCGCCGTGCCCTGCATGAACGGTTCCTGGCCAGCCAGCGCCATGCCCAGGTCGACCCCTGGGCCGAACGCGCCCCCGGCACCGCCGCCGCCCGTGACTTCCGCACGCTTGCTACTGTGGAGTGACCATCATGCACCGTCCGCTTGATTGGAAAGATATTGGCCAGCTCTGCGACATTCCGGTGCAGGGCGCGCGGCGGGTGGAACACCCGGCTGGCCGTATCGCCGTGTTCCGTACCATCGATGATCAGGTCTTCGCCCTGCGCGATGAATGCCCGCACAAGAAGGGGCCTCTGTCAGAAGGCATTGTCCACGGCCATGCCGTGACCTGCCCGCTGCATAATTGGGTGATCGACCTTGCCACCGGTGCGGCGACCGGCCCGGATGAAGGCTGCACCGGCCATATCCCGGTGCGGGTGGAGGGGGATCGGGTGCTGCTGGGGTTGGTGGGGTAGGGGGGCATTCCTCTTTCGCAATTCCATCTTAATTGCCTCCCCCGCGAAAGCGGGGGTCCAGGGGCCAAGGGCACCAAAGCGTTGTTCTGATGGCCCTGGACCCCCGCTTTCGCGGGGGAGGCAGGAAAGAGCAAGCGGCGCTGTCCGGCTCGATGTTCACGACAGACTCCCCCCAACCCGGAGCCCCCATGTCCACCCCCGAAATCCGCACCACCTGTCCTTATTGCGGCGTTGGCTGTGGCGTGATCGTCAGTGCCACGCGCGATGGCTGGGCTGTGGGTGGTGATCCCGACCATCCTGCCAACAAGGGACGCCTCTGCTCCAAGGGGGCGGCCCTGATTGATACCGTCACGGCGGAGGCCAAGGGCGATGTACGCCTGACCCAGCCGATGGTGGATGGCAAGCCCATCCCCTGGGACAGCGCCATCCGCGCCGTGGCTGACCGGCTGTTGGCCACCCTGGCCGACCATGGGCCGGATGCCGTCGCCTTCTACGTCTCCGGCCAGTTGCTGACGGAGGATTACTATGTCGCCAACAAGCTGATCAAAGGCTTCATCGGCAGCCCGCATATCGACACCAATTCCAGGCTCTGCATGGCGTCTACCGTCGCCGGGCACAAACGCGCGTTTGGGGCCGATGTGGTGCCGGGATGTTATGAGGATCTGGAACTGGCCGATCTGGTGGTGCTGGTCGGCTCCAACCTCGCCTGGTGCCATCCGGTGCTGGCCCAGCGGTTGCGTGCGGCGCGCCAGCAGCGTAGCACCCGCGTGGTGTTGATCGACCCGCGCGCCACGGCCAGTTCGGACTTGGCCGATCTGCATCTGGCCCTGAAACCCGGCAGCGATGTCGCCCTGTTCAACGGTCTGCTGGCCCATCTGGAACAGGCCGGTGCCATCGACCGCGACTATGCGCTCCGCCATGTGCAGGGGCTGGAGGCAGCGCTGGAGGCAGCATACGCCGATGCCGCCGATGTGGCGGAAAGCTGCGGCCTGGACCCCGCCGACCTCACCACCTTCTACGACTGGTTCACCGCCACGCCGCGCACCGTCACTGTGTTCAGCCAGGGGGTCAACCAGTCCTCACGCGGGACGGACAAGGTGAATGCCATCCTGAATGTGCATCTGGCCACGGGCCGGGTGGGCAAGCCGGGTTCCAGCCCCTTTTCCGTCACCGGCCAGCCCAATGCCATGGGCGGGCGGGAGGTGGGGGGGCTGGCCAACCAGTTGGCGGCCCATATGAACCCCGATGACCCGCTGGATGTGGAACGGCTGCGCCGGTTCTGGAAGGCACCGGCGCTGAAGGGCGGCCAGGGGTTGAAGGCGGTGGACATGTTCCGCGCCATCCGCGACGGGCGGATCAAGGCTTTGTGGATCATGGCCACCAACCCCGCCGTCAGCCTGCCGGAATCCGATCTGGTGCGCGAGGCGCTGGCCTTGTGCTCCACGGTGATTGTTTCCGATATCGTCACGGATACCGACAGTCTGCGCCATGCCCATATCCGCCTGCCGGCGCTGGGCTGGGGGGAGAAGGACGGCACCGTCACCAATTCCGAACGGCGGATTTCCCGCCAGCGCGCTTTCCGGGCCGGACCGGGGGAGGCGAAACCGGATTGGTGGATCATGACCCAGGTGGCCAGGGCCATGGGTTTTGCGGCGGCCTTCTCCTATCGCACGGCGGTGGAGATTTTCCGCGAACATGCCGCCCTGTCGGATTTTGAAAATGATGGCTTGCGCGCCTTTGATATCGGCGCCATGGCGCGGGTACGGGACGGCGATTACCAGCAGATGGCCCCCTTCCAATGGCCCCTGCCGGCGGGGGCCAAGCGGGGAACAGACCGGCTTTATGGCGACGGGCGGTTCAGCCATGCCAATGGCAAGGCCCGCATGGTGGCGGTGCGCCAGCAGGCGCCGGTGGAACGGCCTTCCCTGCGCTTCCCCTTGATCGCCAATACCGGCCGTTATCGCGACCAATGGCACACCATGACCCGCACCGGGCTGGCCCCCCGCCTGTCGGCCCACCGGCCTGAACCGTTGCTGGAGATTAACCCGCAGGATGCCCTGGCCGCCGACCTGATGGAGGGCGATATCGCCCGCGTCACCAGCCTGCAGGGCGCTGTGCTGATGCGGGTGGCGGTGACGGAGGCGCAAGCCCAGGGGCAGATCTTCCTGCCCATGCACTGGAACGACAATTTTGCCAGCCATGGCGGGATCGGACGGCTGATCGCTGGCCATGTCGACCCCATCTCCGGCCAGCCGGAAAGCAAGCATGTGTCGGTGCGGGTGGAACGGCTGGTCACCCAATGGCAGGCCCTGCTGATGACCAGCCGCCCGCTGGACCTGTCCAACATCCCCTATTGGGTGCGCCGGGATGCCGGCCCGTGCCAGCATTACCGGCTGGCGGGCGACACCCTGCCGGTACTGGCAGAGCTGGCGGATTGCGAACATGTGGAATTCACCGATCCGGGCCGCTTCCTGGTCCGCCGGGCCTGGCTGGATCAGGGGCGGCTGGTGGCCTGCCTGTTCGCCGCCCCCGATCTGCCCAGCCTTGCCACCGACTGGCTGACCGGCCTGTTCACCCAGCCCACCCTGTCACCAACGGATCGCGCCCGGCTGCTGGCTGGACGTCGGCCAGAGGCCGATGCCTGTGCCACGAAAGGCGCGCTGATCTGCGCCTGCAACAATGTTGGCCGCCATGCCATCGACGCCGCCATCCGCAGCGGGAACGCCTGCTCAGCAGCCGATATCGGCCGTCTGACCGGGGCCGGCACCGGCTGCGGTTCCTGCCTGCCCGAGATCAAGGAGATTTTGCGCCATGTCGCACCTGTCGCCGCTGCCTGACCGGGCCGAACCCATGCCCTATTTCCCCATCTTTCTGGACCTGCGCGGACGGGTTGTGCTGCTGGTCGGCGGTGGGGAGGCTGCTGCCAGCAAGGCGCGGCTGTTGGCCCGAGCCGGTGCGGATATCCTGCTGGTGGCAGAAAATTTATCGCCTGAGATGGCCGAATTGGTGGACCAGGGTGCCATTTCCCGGATCGAACGGCAGTTCCGCCCCGGCCTGCTGGACGGTGCCACGCTCGCCTTCGACGGGGCTGGTGATGCTGAACTGACGGATCGCCTCCGCGCTGCTGCCTTTTCCCGCAATGTGTTGGTGAATGTCATCGACGTGCCGGACCAGTGCGATTTCACTGTTCCGGCCATCCTGGACCGGTCGCCGCTCATCATCGCCATTTCCACCGGGGGCGGTGCGCCGGCATTGGCGCGGAATATCCGGCAGCGGCTGGAACTGGCCATTCCCGCCTCTTATGCTGGGATCGCCCGTGCCGCGGCGCGGTGTCGCCAGCAGGTGCGGGCGGCCCTGGCGGGGTTCCGCGACCGTCAGCGTTTCTGGGACGCGCTTTTTACCGATGACCAGCTTATGGGCTTGCCGGAAGCCGCCGCCATTGAGGCCATCGAAACGGCCCTGGCAAAGCCGAGAAAACAGCCTCCCACCGGATCGGTCACCCTGGTTGGCGCCGGCCCCGGCGATCCCGGCCTGCTGACCGTAAAGGCCGTGCAGGCCATCGCCGCGGCCGATGTCATCTTGCATGACGCGCTGGTGCCCGACAGCATCCTGGCGCTGGCCCGCCGGGAAACCCGGCTGATCTCCGTCGGCAAGCGGGCCGGCTGCCGGTCAGTGCCGCAGGAATTCACCAACCGGCTGATGGTGAGTGAGGCCAGGCGGGGCCAGCGCGTTGTGCGGCTGAAAGGCGGCGATCCCTTCATCTTCGGTCGGGCCGGGGAGGAAGCGGCATTCCTGCGCGAACAGGGCGTGGGTGTGGAGATCGTGCCCGGCATCACCGCCGCCATGGGGGCGGCGGCGCAGCTGGGCATCCCCCTTACCCATCGCGGTGTCGCCCGGTCGCTGCGCATCGTTACCGCCCATTGCCGGACGGAAGCGGAAACCGACCTGATCGACTGGGCCAGCCTTGCCGATCCCTCCACCACCCTGGCACTCTATATGGGCCGCGATCGGTTATCGACCATTGCCGAAAACCTGATCGGGGCCGGCCTTCCCGCCCAGACGCCAGCGGCACTGGTGGCCAACGCAACGCGGCCGGATATGCAGGTGCAGTTCGCCCCTCTTACGGCCCTGGCAGGCGGGTCAGTTTTGATCGACGGCACCGCCCCCTCGCTTATCCTGATTGGCAATGCCGTGGCGCAAGCGCCGGGATGGGCGGCGGTTACCCCCCAGCTGTGCCGCCATGACGACCCGCCGCTCTATGGAATGTCGAATACATAAATGTTGACGAAAAGGGGGGGCGCTGGCCGAAACCGCCGATAAAACGGCCGAAGATGAAATGGACAGGCCCGCTTATGGCCGTCACAGTTGCCCGCAAATGTGCCATCAGCGCCTGTGCAAGGAGGAAATGTGATCGGGTCCATCATCACGGCTTGGAAATCGGCCGGTCGCCAGGAAGTCGCCGCACGGTTGGCGGTTGATGGAGAGGAACCGGGCCTGACACGGTCAAACTTCCTGCGCGCCGTGACCGTGGGGGTTCTGTCGGCCGGGGTGGTTGCCAGCGCCGGCCGGGCGATGGCCGCCCGTTCGTCGGTCATCGCCCCGGTAACCGACCTTGATAAGCTGTATGATGTCTGGCAGGCGCGTTTCAACGCGGCCGATCTTGATGGGCTGGTTGATCTTTACGTGTCCGACGTCACTTACGTTAATCCCGACGGTAAAGAGATGGTTGGACAAGCCCGTGTGCGGGAGGATTTCCAGGGCCTGCTGGCCTTGAAGCCGCAGATTGTGCTGCGCGACCGCCGGCATCTGGTTTACCGGGATACTGCCCTGACAACCAACCATTGGACCTTGACGATGAAGGGTGAGAATGGGGCCAGTCAGGAGCTGACCGGCGGCGGGATCGAGGTCATGCGCAAACAGGCCGATGGTGGCTGGCGCTATATCATTGATGACGCTTCCCGTTCAGCCAGGTGATCTCCCGCAGCGGTAGGTGGGGCCCACTGCAATTCAGTGGGCGCCGTACAAGCGCCTGTGCAAACATGTGCGCGCAATCAAATCTATCGCCATGTTGGCGCCGGCGTTGAGAGCCATGATCAGAACTGATCAGTTCTGATCATGGTAAATGAGTATTAATCCCCCCCAACCGGTGAATCCTGACCCCCTCCAGCCCCTCTGCCACCTCCAGCACATAGCGGTGGTGGGTGAACAGCACTACCTGCGTGCTGGCCCCCAGTTCCGCCAGGGCCGCCAACCCAGCCGCCGTGCGCGGCTCGTCAGAGGTGATGAACAGGTCGTCGGCGATGAAGGGCAGGGGGGTGGCCTGGGTCACATGTGCCTCCACGGCAGCAATGCGCAGGGCCAGGAACAGCTGATCGCGCAGGCCCTCGCTCATATCCTGCACCTGGGCGTCGCTGCCGTCGCGGCGCACGCCCAGCAGCACCGGATGGTCGCCATCGCCATAATCCACCTTCAGATGCGTCACCGGATTGCCGCCGCTGGCGGCCATCAGCGCCAGGATGGTGCTGGCCCGGCGTAGCAGCGGGTGTTCATTCCGGTTGCGATACCGTTCCACCGCCTGCGTCAGCAACAGCCCGGCGGCACGCAACCGCAGCCAGCGGGCGGCGTGCTGGGCCGCCTTGGCCTCGGCCGCCGCTGCTTCCTGCGCCGCCTCGCCGATACCGCTGCGCTGACGCAATTCCTCCAGCAGCCGTTCGGCATCCCGCAGGTCGGCGGAAACCTGGGGCAGGGCCGCCTGCAGCCGGGCGATCTCCTGCCCGGCGGTGGCGAGTTCGGCGGCCACACCATCCGGGTCCAGCCCGTCCATTTCCGTCGCCAGCGCCGCCCGACCCTGCCCGTCGCCGGCCTGGGCCAGTTCGGTCAGTGCCATCTGTTCGGCCCGCTGCAACTCCCGCCGCCGGCTGGCCAGGGCCACCAGGGCGGGCACATCATCCGCCGGCCCCAGCCCGTGCAGCCGTTTCAGATCATCCCGTTCCGCCTGTGCCTCGGCCAGCTCGGCGGCCGCTTCGGCATCACTGCGCCGGGCCTTTTCCGCTGCCTCTGCCAGCAACCCGCACCGCGTCTCCCGCCGCCGCGCCTCATCCAGCGCCATCAGCAATTGGTTGGCCGCATCCGGTGCCGTGGCATCCAGCGGCAAGGCAGGGTCCAGGGCCAACGCCTTTTCAACCAATATCGCCAGATCATCTTGAAACTGCTTGATATCGCTGGAAAGTCGGTCGATACGGTGCACCAGATCATGCCGCGCCCGCAATTCCTGGCCGATATCTTCCCAGGCGGTCAGCGCCGCTTCCGCCTCGGCCGGGCTGGTGCCGGCAGGCAGCCCCAGGGCGGCCATATCGCCGGCCCAGCCCGCCGCCCAGGCTTCCAGTGCCTCCGTCGCTTCAGCCTTTTCCCGCTGGGCATCGCGCAGCGCCCGTTCGGCGCGGGCCTGTTCCTGCCGGCGCTTCTCCGCCTTGTCTGTCTGCTCCCGGCAGGCCTTCACCGCCGCATCGGCGCGGGCACGCAGGCGGGAAAGCTCCGTCTCCCCCGCCGCGGCCGGAAGGCCGGCCAGCGCCATGGCATCACGCAGATGACCAGCACAGCGCGCCGCCTCTTCCGCCAGCCCCGCTTGTTTGCGCGCCGCCTCCCGCCCCTGGCGATGCAGCGCCAGCACATTTTCCACCTGCCGCCGCCAGCCGGCCATCAGGGCCGGTTCGGCCGGGGTCAGCCCGCTTTCCCGCCACAGGGACTGCCAGTCATTTTCCAGCGTCCGACCCTGCTGCTCCAGGTCATTCCGGTCCCGTTCCAATGCCTGCAGCCGCGCTTCAGCCTCGGCCAGATCGCTGCTGGCGCGGGCATGGCGGCTGACCCGCTGCGCCTCCCGGTCGCGCCGGTCGGCCAGTTGGTCGGCCGTCCGTATCGTCGCCTCAAAGCGTGGGGCCGGGGCCTCCCCCAACCCCAGGGCAGACCATTCCACATCCGGAACGTCCAGCTTTTCCAGCATCCGGCGGCGGATGGCCTGCCAGGCCCCATCGCGCAGCCGCCGTGCCTCCTCAATGGCGGCCAGGGTTGGCACCTCGCCATCGGCGGCCAGTTCGGCCAGGGTGGCGGCATGTTTGCGCGCGTCTGCCTCGGCCTGGGCCAGGGCATCGCGCAGTTTGGCGCGCTGCTGCGCCAGATCGCCCAGCCGCGTGGCCCAGCTCTCAATCACCGCCAGATCGGGCAGGGGCAGCCGGGCCAGGGCCTCGGCCCCGCCGCTGAACCGGCCCAGCCGCGACAGCGCATCGGCCAGTTCGTCGGTGCGGGCATCGGCCTCCCGTGCCGCCTCGTCCAGCCGCGTTTCCACCTCCCCCAACCGCAGGGCGGCGGCCAATGCTGCCTCTGCGGCCAGCGGATCGCCGGCCGTCTCCCCATCGCCGGCGCCATCGGCCAGATCGGCCAGGCTGCGGGCGGCCAGCATTTCGCGTTTGCCGGCCGCGTCCCGTGCCCCATCCAGCCGGCCATGGGCGGCGGCTTTCTCGCGGATGCGGGCCGCCAGCACACGGCCCGGCTGGGCCGCTTCCAGGGCGTCGGGCGCATCATGCCGCCCCAGCCGTCCAGCCAGCAGGGCCAGCCGCTCATCGGCCATTTCCAGTTCCCGCTGGCGGCGGGGCAGGTCGGCCCGGGCCTTTTCCACGCTGCCGGCACGCTGGAACAGCGCCTCGATCTCCGTCGCCAGTTCGGGTAGGCGGGGGGCCTCCCCGGCGTCGGCCAGCGCCGCCAAGGCCGTTTCCACCTGCTGGGCGGCCTGTTGGCGATGGCGTTCGGCCTGCAGCAATCGGGCCGCCGCCGCGTTCCACAGTTCCGCCAGGGCGGCCGGCAGGTCCGGCCCCTCGCCCAGCTCGCCGCGTTCGGCGGCCAGCGCCTCCAGCCGAGCCAGCAGCGGCCGCACGCGGCGGATACGTTCCAGCCGGCTTTGTGCCCGCTGCGCCTTTTCCAGTTCCGCCTGCAACCCCGCCAGGGCCGCCCGCGCATCGGCCAGCCTTTTCTCTGCCGCTTCCCAGGCCTCTGCCTTGGTGGCCTCGTTTCGCATCCGGGCCGATGCCGCCTGATGCGCGTCCAACGCCTCATAAAGCGGCTTGCTGCCCTGGCGCTTATGCGGGCTGCCCAGCCGGTCGGCATCGGCCATCAGTCCGGCCATCAGATCGGCAATACCGGTCAGCCCGCTGCCGGCCTGGAACAGGGTGCGGGCCAGATCGCCGCCGGCCGCCAGCATCGCCTCTCCCCCCGCACGCAGCCGGGCATGGTCCAGCCCGAACAGGCGTTCAAACTGCACCCGGTCGATGCCGCCCAGCAACGGGGCCAGCGTACCATCACCCAGGGCTGTGCTGCCATCGGCGGCCAGCAGCGTGTTCTGCCGCCCCTTGCGCCGCTTCACCTCCAGCAGGCTGCCATCCGGCTGGCGCAGCACCGCGCCGATGCGCAAGGCATTGTTGCCATGGCGAAAACCCAGCCGCGTGCGTTCCGGCACGCCGAACAGCAGGTCGCAAATGGCCGACAGGGCGGTGGATTTCCCCGCCTCGTTGGCGCCATGCACAATATGCAGCCGCACATCCGCGCCGGAAAAATCCAGCCGATGGTCGGTGAAATGCCCGTAACGCTCCAGGTCCAGCCGGTCGATCCGCATCACGCTTCCCCCGCCAGCCGGTTCAGCAACAGGGATTCGGCATCCGCCAGCACGGCTTCCAGCATCGCCGCCTCATCCTCTCCCGCCAGCCCGGCCGCCTCCAGCGCGCCGGGGGGCAGCCGGTGGCGCAAGGCCGCCAGATCGTCAGCCAGCAGCCCCCGCGCGGCGGGATCGTCGCGCAGTTCGGCAATCGCGGCGGCCAGTTCGGCCAAGGCATCGCCCGCCGCCGCCGGAACCGCCACCGCGTCAGTCGTTTCGATAACGATCCGTTCGATCCAGATATCCCCGCCGGCCCGACTGGCCGCCAGCTCCACCTCTGCCGCCAATCGTTCCGTATCCGATTTTAACCAGCGATGTAGCCCGGTGCGACCGGTCAGGCACAGGCGCACGGCCAGGGTTCGGCCCTCGGCCTCCGTGCTGGCCGCTGTCAATGCTGCCGCCAGGCGGTCGCCCAGGGCGGCCTCATCGGCGCAATCGCTGGCATCCACCACCAGCTTTGCCCAACGCACCTGATCCAGGGCCAGCGCCTCCACCTTGGCGATGCGGCCTTCCTCCACGCTGACCAGCGTGGCCCCTTTCGGCCCGGTTTCATTGGCGTGGCGGCCCTGCAGATTGCCGGGGAAGATGATCCAGGGGTCTTGCGCCAGCACGGCCCGTTCATGCACATGGCCCAGCGCCCAGTAATCATAGCCCTTGCCCATCAGGTCCGCGATGGAGCAGGGGGCATAGGGTGCGTGCGGCGGCCTTCCTTCCAGGGCCGTATGCAGCACGCCGATATTCAGATACCCCGCCACCGGCGGCGGGTAGGAGAGCGCGATATTCTCCGTCACATGCCGGCTGGGGAAGCTGCGGCCATGCAGGGCCACGCGCAGATCATCCAGCCGGATGGTTTCCGCCTTGCGGGCGGAGAATACCCGCACATTGCCGGGCAGGCTCAACTGCTTGGTCATCAGGCTTTCGGCATCATGGTTGCCGCGCAGGATGATGACGGGGATGTTCGCCCGTTCCAGCCGGGCCATCTGGCCGGCGAAGAACAGGCCGGTCATGAAATCGCGCCAATCGCCATCATACAGATCGCCGGCGATGATCAGAAAGGCCACCGGTTCGGCCAATGCTGCATCCACCAGCCGCACCAGCGCCCGCCTTGTCGCCCCCACCAGCTCATCCGCCCGCGCCCCGGCGCGCCCGGCCAGGCCCAGCAGCGGACTGTCGAGATGGATATCAGCGGCGTGAAGAAAGCGCATCGGACCCAACCGGTGATGGACAAGGGGCCCCCTTGCTTAACGGCAAGCAGGCCCCCGGTCCAGTCCCGCTTGGCGTCACCCCTCCCGAATGCGGCGCAGGAAGCCGTGGGTTTCCCCATCCGCCTGGGTGGCGTGCCCACGCACATCGGTGGCGCTGCTCAACGCCATGGCCGCGGCCTCCGTCACCTGCACCACCCTGTCGGCAATACCCTGGATGGCGCGCGAGGCATCATCGGTGCCGCGTGATGCCTCCGTCACATTGCGCGCAATCTCCTGCGTTGCCGCCGTCTGTTCCTCCACGGCACCGGCAATGGCGGTGGAGGTCTCATTAATCGACCGGATGGTGGCGGCAATGCCCTGGATGGCTTTCACGGCTTCGCCGGAACTGCTGCGGATATTGGCCACCAGTTCGGCGATTTCCTCCGTCGCCTTGGCGGTCTGGGTCGCCAGATTCTTCACCTCTGCCGCCACCACGGCAAAGCCCTTGCCGGCCTCTCCCGCGCGCGCCGCCTCAATGGTAGCATTCAGCGCCAACAGGTTGGTCTGGCTGGCAATTTCCGAAATCAGCCCGACCACGGCACCGATGCGGTCGGCGCTCTGGTTCAGGGCGTCCACCGTCTCGGTGGCGGCACCCGCTTCGTCGGCGGCCCGCGCGGCCACGCCGGCCGACATCTGCACCTGATTGCCGATTTCAGCGATGGAGGCGCGCAGTTCTTCTGCCGCCGCCGCCACCGTCTGCACGTTGGAGGCGGCTTCCATCACGGCGGCGGCCCCCAGCGCGGCACTGTGCTGGGTGGCGTTGCAATCGCTGGACATCAGGTTGGATTGGTCGACCAACTGGCCGGCAGCTTCATTCACCTGTCGCAGCAGGGCGCCCACCTCCCGTTCGAACTGGTCGGCCAGGGCCAGCCGGTCGCTGCGCTGACGTTCAGCCATTTCCTCTTCCCGTCGGGTGGCGGCTTCCCGCAGGCGCTCGGCCTCTGCCAACCCATCCCGGAAACCCCGCAATGCCTTGGCCATCTGGCCGATTTCGTCACCATTGCCCTGGCAGGGGATTTCTGATCCCAGATCACCCTTGGCCATGCGGCCCATGGATTGGGTCAGGTTCAGGATAGGGGTGGCCAGTCCGTGGCCCAGCCAGGCGAAGGCTGCCGCCGCCAATCCCACCAGCACCAGCCCGGTCAACACCATCGGCAGCACATTGTCCCATACCGCCTGGGTCACCACGGCGGTGGGTACCGTCACCAGCACGCTCCACTGTTCGGCGGCACCGGCAAAACGGATGGGCAGGGCCACCGCGATACGGTCCACCCCGTCCAGGGTCAGCCGGGCCGTGGCCGGTCGGCCGTTGCCGGCCGCTTCCGCCAGAAGCGGGGCGAGGCCCGGCGTCTCCACCTTGGCGTTCAGCTTGTCGGCCGCCGGATGCACCACCCAATGGTTGTTATGGGCGATCAGCCGCACATCACCCACGCCCATCGGCCGAAAGCTGGCGAACTGCTTTTGCAAGGCGGTCAGTGCCAGATCGGTGGTGGTGATACCCACCGCCTTGCCCTGGCGCCGGATCGGCACGCTGGCCGTCACCATCAGCACATCCTTGCCTTCCACCGGATAGATATAGGGGGCGGTCAGCAGGGTGCGGTTCTGTTCCAGCGGGTCCAGGTACCATTCCTTGATCCCGGCCTCCAGCGTCATCACCAGCACATCAATGCCCACACCCCCACCGCTCTTGCGGAAGAAATAGGGCACGAAGCGCCCCTTGGCATCGGCGCCCGGTGTGCCCAGCTGGCCGGCATCATTGCCATCCAGCCCGTCGGGCTCAAAGGCGATTGTGACGCCGACAATGCCCGGATTGGCATTCACCATCCCCATGGCCTGGGCCGACAACATCTCCCGCGACGGGCGGGCCGAATCCAGCGCCCCTTCCACGAAGCCATTGATCAAATTGGCATTGTGCAGTGCTTGATTGATGATGTCGGCGGCAATCAGCCCATACTGTTGGCTGTTTTCCTGTACCGTCTCTTCCACCCGGTGTTTGGTGTCCTGGTAGGTCAAATATCCTGTGACACCGATCAGGCTGGCCCCCAGCAACAGGCAGACAGCGATGCCTGAAACGACCAGGCGCGCTTTCAGGGATGACTTGAGCAATGTGAGCATCACCATTTCGTCTCCTGCGCACAAGGTGGGAGAAACGGGGTGTTGGATTGTTCCGCATTGCAATATGTCAGCCGATTGTGACGGTCTTTGCATGGAGAGACCAGCCCCAATGCAACGTGTGCGTTTTATCTTTTGGATAGGATGCGTCGGTCGCCGCCTTGCCATGCGCGGCGGTGCGGTGGCTTGATTGCCAAGCATGACCGGCGTATGACGGCCTTATCGATGGTTCCCCCGTAACAGGGGGTGAAAAGGGAACGCGGGCAAGGGCTGGTCACAGCCTGGAGCCGCGGCTGCCCCCGCAACTGTAAGCGGCGAGCGATGCCCATCATGGCCACTGGGAAACTGGGAAGGCCGGGCGGAAGCGACGACCCGCAAGCCAGGAGACCTGCCATCGGCAATGCGTCGCGCGGCCATTGGGCGGGGTGCCCCGGTGGGACGGTTTTCCGTTTCGCGTTGGCGCTTCGGCGGTCCTGACGGGCCGGCTGGGGCGGTTTTCCGGGGCTTAGGCTCCTGTTCCCCGCTTCGCGCCGGTTCAGGCTCCGCCGGACCCAGGTTTTTGCGAAGCGGAGTGAAACCAGAAATGTCGCGTCCCTCTCTTTCCCTTTTCGGCCCGCTGTTGCTGGCTGGTCTTGCCACCCTGCCGGCGGCGGCTCAATCGGCCCCCACCACGGAGCTGGCGGAACTGGTCGTCAGCGCCAACCGTCTGCCCACAGAGGCTTCCCGCGTCGGCGCTTCTGTCGATGTCATTGACCGGGCGGAGATTGATCGCCGCCAGCAGGTGCAGGCCCTGGACCTGCTGAAGCGGCTGCCCGGCGTCTCCATCTCCCGCAATGGCGGCTTTGGGGCCACCTCCACCGTGCGGCTGCGCGGGTCGGAATCCGGCATGGTGAAGGTGCTGGTGGACGGGGTGGAGGTGAACGATGCTGCCAGCACCGGCAACGAATTCGATTTCAACAGCCTGCTGACCGGCGATATCGAGAAGATCGAGGTGCTGAAAGGCCCGCAGAGCGCGCTTTATGGCAATGACGCCATGGGCGGCGTCATCAATATCATCACCCGCCAGGGCAGTGGTGCCCCCCGCGTCACGGCGCTGGCGGAGGCCGGTTCCTATGGCACCTTCCGCCAGCAGGCAGGGATCAGCGGGGCCAGCAACGGCACTTCCTATGCGCTGAACGCCTCCAACCTGCATACCGATGGCTTCTCGCGCACCTTTATCGGGCCGGAGAAGGATGGCAGCGATGCCCGCGCCGTCAGCGGCAAGCTGGCGGTGCAGGCCAATGAGGTGCTGCGCTTCGATGTCAGCGGCGGCTGGTCCTGGCTGGATAGCGATTACGATCCGTTCGGCGCCGATGGTGCCGCCTCCCAGGAAAAGGAAATGTGGCAGGGCCGCGCTGCCGCCGACCTCTCCCTGTTGGATGGCCGCTTCACCAACAATTTTGCCGCCTCCATCGCCAGCACCCAGCGTGATTTCGACGAGCCGACGGGCTGGTACATGAAATCCACCTTCGACAGCCGGCGGGAGGCGCTGGATTACCAGGGCAACCTGCATCTGGGCCGCGATGTCGCCACCTTCGGCCTGTCGGTGGATAGCGAAACCGCCAAGACCACCAATACCACCGCCTTCGGTCTGGAACCCGGCATCGATGACAAGGTGACCACCAAATCGGCCTTCCTGCAATATCAGGCCGAACTGCTGGATAACCTGACCGTCACCGCCGGCGGCCGGGTGGATGATCACGACGCCTTTGGCTCCAAGGCAACCTACCGGCTGACCGGCGCCTATCAGGTACCGCAGAGCGGCACCATCCTGCGCGCGTCTTATGGCACGGCCCACAAGGCACCGACGCTCTATCAGCTTTACGAGCCCAGCTATGGCAATGCCAAGCTGCGGCCGGAGGAAGCCAAGGGCATGGATGCCGGCATTGAACAGCCCTTGCTGGATGGCAAGGTGACGCTAGGGGCCAGCCTGTTCCGCAACCTGTATGACAATCTCATCGGCTTTACCTCGGCCTATGTGAATGTCGCCAAGGCACGGACGCAAGGGGTGGAACTGACCTTCCAGGCCCGTCCGGTGGAAAGCCTGCTGCTGTCCGCCAACTATACCTATCTGGATGCCACCGACCGGGTGACCGGTCGGGATCTGCCGCGCCGGCCGCACCATACCGTCAATGCCAGCATTGACTGGAACGTCACCGATGCGCTGATGCTGGGCACGGCCCTGCGCTATACCGGCAAACAGCTGGATACGGCATCCGCCCGCAGCGCCACGCTGGACAGTTCCACCGTGCTGGATGCCACCGTGCGCTGGCAGGCCTGGGAGCAGGTCAGCCTGTTCGGCCGCATCGATAATGTGCTGGATGCGGATTATCAGGAAGTGCTGAACTATCGTGCGCCCGGCCGCTCGGCCTATGGCGGCGTGCAGGTGCGCTTCTGATGCAGCGGGCGGCCCTGTCTCGGATGGCGGCTGCGGACAAGGGCGGATGTGCGATGAGCCGGCTGGAAGCCACCCAGATCCATCTGTCACGCGGTCCCCGTCCGGTGCTGGCCGGGGTGGATTTCGCCGTTACCGCCGGCCAATGTGTCGGCCTGATCGGCCCCAACGGGGCCGGCAAATCCACCCTGCTGTCGGTGCTGGCCGGGCTGTTGGAGCCATCCGGCGGCCAGGTCAGCCTGGATGGCACGCCCCTGGCCGCCGTGCCAAGGGCCGACCGGGCCCGGCGCATCGGCTATCTGGAACAGGGGGCCGCCTGCCATTGGCCGCTGCGCGTGGATCGGGTGGTGACCCTGGGCCGCCTGCCCCATGCCAGCCCCTGGGGCGGCGAAGGCCCGGCTGACCGCGCCGCCATTGCCCGCGCCATGGACCAGTGCGAGGTGTCGCATCTGGCCGCCCGCACCGTCACCCACCTGTCCGGCGGGGAGCGGGCGCGGGTGATGCTGGCCCGCGCCCTGGCGGGGGAACCCGCCCTGCTGCTGGCCGATGAGCCGGCCGCCGGGCTGGACCCGCACCACCAGTTGCATGTGATGGAACTGCTGGCCGGTCTGGCCGCCGCCGGCACCGGCGTGGTGGTGGTGCTGCATGATCTGGCCCTGGCCGCCCGTTATTGCACCCATCTGGTGCTGCTGGACGAGGCGGGCCTTGTGGCCGCATCCGGCCCGCCCGCCGCCCTGCTGGCCGATGGGGTGATGGAACGGGTCTATGGCGTGGAATTGCTGCGCGGGGAGCGGGATGGCGTGCCCTATGTGCTGCCCTGGCGCCAGCGCCCGGTGCGGGAGCAACAGGCATGACCGCCCGGCTGACCCTGGTGCTGGGCGGGGCCCGTTCCGGCAAAAGCGCCATGGCCGAACGGCTGGTGACCGACCTGCCCGGCCCCTGGACCTATATCGCCACCGCCCAGGCCTTTGATGCGGAAATGCGTCAGCGCATCCGCCAGCATCAGGCCGACCGCGTGCCCGGCTGGCAGACGCTGGAAGAGCCGATGGATCTGGCCGGCGCCCTGGGCAGCGCCGCCGCCGCCGGCCCGGTGCTGGTGGATTGCCTGACCCTGTGGCTGACCAACCTGATGCTGGCCGAGCGGGATATCCCCGCTGAGCGCGCCCGCCTGCTGGCCCTGCTGCCCACCTTGCCCGCCCCCGTTGTGCTGGTGGGGAACGAGGTGGGGCTGGGCATTGTGCCGGAAAATAAACTGGCGCGGGAATTCCGCGACCATGCCGGCCGTCTGCATCAGGATATTGCCCGTATCGCCGACCGGGTTCTGTTCATGGCGGCAGGCTTGCCGCTGGCATTGAAGGGGGAAGCGCCATGACGATTGACATCAGCGAAGCCGAGGCCGAGCGCCACCGCCGCAAGATGGAAAAGCGCAAGGCCCTGATGGACCGGCGCGTTGCCGAACGGCAGCATGAAAAGGGGCTGCTGATGGTGCATACCGGCCCCGGCAAGGGCAAATCCACTGCCGCCCTGGGCCTGATGCTACGCGCGGCGGGCCATGGCTTCCGCGTCGGCTTCATCCAGTTCATCAAGGGGGCCTGGGCCACGGGTGAACAGGTGGCGCTGGAACGGTTTGATGATCTGATCGACCATTACACCATGGGCGAGGGCTTCACCTGGGAAACCCAGGACAAGGCCCGCGACATTGCCGCCGCCAGCCGCGCCTGGGACAAGGCGCGGGAGATCATGGCGGACCCACGTTACCGCCTGCTGGTGCTGGACGAGATCAACCTGGCCCTGCGCTATGATTATCTGGACATTGATGAGGTGGTGGCCACCCTGGTGTCACGCCGTCCCGACCTGCATGTGCTGGTCACCGGCCGCAACGCCAAACAGCCGCTGATCGACGCGGCCGATCTGGTGACCGAATTCCAGAACGTCAAACACCCGTTCAATGCCGGCATCAAGGCCCAGGCGGGGATTGAGTTTTAGGGGGCGTCGTTGGTTTCTACACTCACCGTCACCCCGGCGAAGGCCGGGGTCCAGTTTCGTAGAGCACTGGTCCCTGTAATCTGGACCCCGGCCTTCGCCGGGGTGACGGTTTAGAAGGCGTCGGACGCCTAACACCCCCAACCCGGTCCCGCCCATGCCCCGCCCCCGCGCATTGATGATCCAAGGTACCGGCTCCGATGTCGGTAAATCCCTGCTGGTGGCGGCCATCGCGCGCGCCTACAGCAACCGGGGGCTGGTGGTGCGGCCCTTCAAGCCGCAGAACATGTCCAACAATGCTGCCGTCACGCCCGATGGCGGGGAGATCGGCCGGGCGCAGGCGCTGCAGGCCCGCGCCTGCCGGGTGCTGCCGTCCGTGCATATGAATCCGGTGTTGCTGAAACCACAGAGCGATATCGGCGCCCAGGTCATTGTCCAGGGCCGGATGATCGGCACCTCGCGCGCCGCGGATTATCAGACCCGCAAGGGGGAGCTGCTCGCCGCCGTGCTGGACAGTTTCGCCCGCATCGGCCAAGGCGCCGATCTGGTGCTGGTGGAAGGGGCGGGCAGCCCGGCGGAAATCAACCTGCGCACCCGCGACATTGCCAATATGGGCTTTGCCCGTGCGGCCGGCGTGCCCGTCATCCTGGCCGGTGATATTGACCGGGGCGGGGTGATCGCCAGCATCGTCGGCACGCATAATGTGGTGGATGCCGACGACCGCGCCATGATCCGCGGCTATCTGATCAATAAATTCCGCGGCGATATCCGCCTGTTCGATGAGGGGCTGGTGGAAATCACCCGCCGCACCGGCTGGCCCAGCTTCGGCGTGCTGCCCTTCCAGCCGGCAGCCTCCCGCCTGCCGGCGGAAGATGCGGTGGCGTTGGACAATTGGCGGGGCGGGCAGGGGGCCTTGCGCATTGCCGTGCCCATGCTGTCCCGCATCGCCAATTTTGATGATTTTGATCCTTTGCGCCTGGAACCGGGTGTGGCCGTCACCATGGTGCCGCCGGGCAAGCCCCTGCCGGGCGATGCCGATCTGGTGATCCTGCCCGGTTCGAAGGCCACCATCGCCGATCTGGCCTTCTTGCGCGCCCAGGGCTGGGATATTGACCTGCACGCCCATATCCGCCGGGGGGGGCGGGTGCTGGGCATCTGCGGCGGCTATCAGATGCTGGGCACGCGCATCAGCGACCCGGACGGCATCGAAGGCCCGCCCGCCAGCGTGGCCGGTTTGGGCTGGCTGGATGTGGAAACAGTGCTGACCGGTTCAAAAACCCTGACAGCCGTGACCGGTTGCGCTGTTGATGGTGATATTCCTTTCACCGGCTATGAAATGCATGTCGGCATCACCAGCGGCCCCGGCCGTGACCGGCCGATGCTGTATCTGAATGGCCCCACCGGCCCGGCGGGGGAAGGGGCCATTGCCCCGGACGGCCGCATTGCCGGCTGCTATATCCACGGCCTGTTCGGCCATGATGCTTTTCGCCGCCATTTCCTCTCCGGCTTCGGCGCCGGCTCCGACCTTGCCTATGACGCCACGGTGGACGCCGCCCTGGACGAACTAGCCGCCGCCTGCGAACGCCATCTGGACCTGGATGGGCTGCTGCGCTGCGCCGGGTGATCTGGAATTATTTCCTATTTTTTGTTAGGGTGCGGAATTTGAACCGGAGGCGGGAGGGGGCGATGCAGAGGGCGATGCACAAGGGTGCGGCGTTTTCTTTGCGCTACCCTGTTTTCCGTGTTCACCCGGTATCCGGCATTTTCGAAAAGGTTCGCTCTCTCTTACCGTCACCCCGGCGTAGGCCGGGGTCCAGGAGACCCACGCGCTTCGCTCTACGATACTGGACCCCGGCCTACGCCGGGGTGACGGTTAGTTTATGCCAAACTAACGCATTCGGAGTTACCCAGCCTTCATTCGCCCCCCCCACACCGCCGCCCCTACCAGCTAACCAATTGATTTTACAAAAAACTTCTCCGCACCCCCTACGCAACAAAACGCGTAAATCTGTTGCGTACTGTTGCGCAGGCCCCCGTCCAGCTCCGAATTCATCCCATCGCCCAGGCCCACATCCCGGCCAGCAGCCACAGCCCCGCCAGCGCCCGCCGATACAGCCGCAACCCCGCCTCAATATCCGCTGCACCGGCCTCGGCCCGGCCATCGCCCATCCAATGATCATCCACCACCACGCCGGCATAGCGGCGGGGGCCGGCCAGCCGCAGGCCCAGGGCACCGGCCATGGCGGCTTCCGGCCAGCCGGCATTGGGGCTGCGATGCTTGCCGGCGTCGCGCCACACCGCACGGGCAGCAGCCCCGGCCCGTGCGCCCCGCGTCACCGCCGCCGCCGCCACCAGCAACAGGGCCGTCAGCCGCGAGGCCGGCAGGTTCACCAGATCGTCCAGCCGGGCCGCGGCCCAGCCGAACGCTTCATGCTTGGGTGTGCGGTGGCCGATCATGCTGTCAGCCGTATTGATCGCCTTATAGGCCAGAATACCTGGCAGCCCGCCCACCGCCAGCCAGAAAGCCGGGGCCGTCACCCCGTCGGAGAAGTTTTCCGCCAAGCTTTCAATGGCGGCACGGCTGACGCCGGCCTCATCCAGGCTGTTGGGATCACGCCCGACAATATGCGCCACCGCCGCCCGGCCCCCCGCCAGCCCCTCGCGCCGCAGCGCTGCCGGCACGGCGGCAACAAAGCGGTAAAGGCTGCGCTGCGCCAGCAGCGAACTGGCCAGCAGCCCCACGATCAAGGCCCCGCCGGGCAAGCGCAACAGCCATATCTGCAGCGCCCCGCCAATGCCCAAAGCCCCGCCCAGCAGGATCAGCACCGTCAGCACGCCCCCGGCGCGCCGCCAGACGGTGGGCCAATGCGGGCGGTTCAGCCAGCGGTCCAGCCGGGAAATCACGGCACCGATCCACACCACCGGATGGCGGATCAGGCGGTAAAGCCCATCCGGGTAACCCAGCAGCGCTTCCAGCAGCAACGCCAGTGACAGCAAAAGATAAGGTGAGGTCGGGTCGATCATGATGGTGCCAGCCAATAGCATGGAAGCCAGTGCAGTGCAGCCCCATGGCGGGGATCTGGCGGCGGCATCCGCCCTTTTTCCCCAGGCGCCCCGGCCCTGGATCGATCTGTCCACCGGCATCAACCCCTGGCCCTATCCGCTGCCCGACATTCCGGCCAATGCCTGGACACGCCTGCCGGAACCGGGGCAGGAACGCGCCCTGTGTGCGGCGGCCGCCACCGCTTATGGTGTGGCCGATCCGGCCTTGCTGGTGGCGGCCCCCGGTTCGCAAATCCTGATCCAGACCTTGCCCTTCCTGCGCCCGCCGGGCCATGTGCAGGTGCTGGCCCCCACCTATGGCGAACATGCGCCCGCGTGGGCTCGCGCTGGCCATCAGGTGGAACAGGTGGCTGGCCTGCCCGACCCGCAGGGACCGCTGCCGGAGGTGCTGTTGCTGGTCAACCCCAACAATCCCGATGGTCGGATCATCTCACCGGCCCCCCTGCTGGCCCTGGCTGAGGCGCTGGCGGCGCGTGGCGGCTGGCTGGTGGTGGATGAGGCGTTTTGCGACCTCATGCCGGCACTCAGCCTTGCCCCCCGCATCGGCCGGCCCGGCCTGCTGGTGCTGCGCTCCTTTGGCAAATTCTATGGGCTGGCCGGTCTGCGGCTGGGTTTCCTGTTGGGTCCGGACGGTCTGGTTGCCGCCATGGCCGACCGGCTCGGCCCCTGGCGGGTGGCGGGGCCGGCCATGCTGGTAGCCAGTCAGGCCCTGGCGGATATCGACTGGCAGGCGGCCACCCGTGCCCGCCTCGCCAGCGCACGCCAAGCCCTGCAACGGGCTTTGACCGGTGCCGGGATAGTGCCGGTGGGCAGCACCGACCTGTTCCAGCTCGTCCGCTCCCCCGCCGGGCGGGATCTATGGGCGGATTTGGCGGCGGTCGGCATCTGGACCCGGCGATTCCCGGATCGGCCGGGTCTGGTCCGTATCGGCCATCCGGCGGATGCCCATGATTTTGGCAGAGTCTGCAAAATACTTAATCAATGAAGTTTATTTTTGGATTTCCCAAAGGAAATGAAGAGAAAAATATAGTCAAGCATGATTAGAAACCATCTCCTCTTCAACGAAATCTTCATGCTTTGTCGAAACCCCCTTTCCAGGGGCTGCGCTTCTGTGACACGCTGTTACAAAGCAGTAACGTTGCGTTTGCACAGCCCTGGAAAACCATCGATATGCAGCCGGCAACCGGGTCCAAAGCACAAGATGCCAATCTGATCGCCATGCGCCTGCTGGAGGCGCGTCGTTTTGGCGAGGCGCGGGAATTACTTGAAGATCGTTTAAGAACCGATGGCCAGGATGTCTCGCTCTGGCTCAATTATGCGGTGACCTTGCGGGTCTTAGGGGATGCCACCGGCGCCCTGGGCGCCCTGGAGGGGGCCTTGCGGGTGGACCCGCGCTGTTTTCTGGCCCTGCTGATGCGCGCGTCCATTTTTGACCAGCTGGGTGATGCCCGTCAGGCTGGTCAGGCCTATGGGGTGGCCCTCTCCCAATACCGCCCGGAAACCGTAAAAGATGAACCGACGCGCCGCGCCGTGGCCCGCGCCCAGCAGGTGCATGACGCCTATCAGCGGGAGATGGAGGCGACCTTGCGCGGCGCCTTGGCCAGTACCGCCGATGGCAGCAAGGAGCTGCGCCGTGTTAACCAGCTGATTGATCAGATGATGGGGCGCCGCAAAATCTATCACCAGCAGCCGACCCATTATCATCTGCCCGGATTGCCGGCGATTGAGTTTTTTGATCGGGAGGAGTTTTCCTGGCTGCCCCTGCTGGAATCCGCCACGCGTGACATTCAGCGGGAAATGGCCGCCGTCATGGCGGATCGCAGTCTCGACAGCGCCTTTGAACCCTATATCCACTACCCCGACTGGATGCCGCTGGATCAATGGCGCCCGCTGAATAACTCCAAGGATTGGAGCGTCTTTCACCTGCTGGAGAAAGGGCGCCCTGTTCCTGGCAATGCCGACCGCTGCCCCCGCACCATGGAAATCCTGGCGCAGATGCCGCAGCCCTCGGTTCCCAACCGTTCGCCTGCTGGCATGTTCTCGGTGCTGAAGCCCCGTACCCGCATACCACCGCATACCGGCGTCGCCAATACCCGGCTGGTGGTGCATCTGCCCCTGCTGGTGCCGACCGGATGCGGCTTCCGCGTTGGCAACGAAACCCGCGAATGGAAAGTGGGGGAGGCCTGGGTGTTCGATGATACAATCGAACATGAGGCCTGGAATGACAGCGATGAAACGCGGGTGGTGCTGATCTTCGACATCTGGCATCCCCGCCTGACGGAGGCTGAAAAACAGGCCTATGCCCAGATGATGGTGGCGATTGATGCCTTTGGCGGCAGTGGGGGAGAAACGGGTATCTGATCCTTCACAAGGACTTGGCATGATTTGTCTGATAATATACCCTCTGCTCTTTCATAAAGGGGGGAGGGAGCTTTCATGCCCACATCATGGCACCGGCAAGGATTGATTGCCGCGACCTTGGCTGGCCTGTTGCTGCTGGGGGGATGTGCCGCCCACCCGGGTGGGGTGGGGATGAAGCCGTCGGTGGCGGAAACCGCCGCCCCGGCCTGGCGACCCGCCTGGGCCTTGTCGCCGCTGCCGGCTGGTAATAACCCTTCCTTCGATAACCAAACCGTCCGCCAGATTGTGCCGCTGGTGACGTCGGGGGAGGCTGTGCGGGTGCGGCTGTCCAATGAATTGGGCACGCGGCCGGTCCTGATCGGGGCGGCCCGGCTGGCCCTTGCGAATGCCGATGGCAGCATCCGCCCCGGCTGTGACCGGCCGCTGTTGTTCGGTGGCCAGACGGGTGCCGTGCTGCCGCCCGGTGCGCCCCTGCTCAGCGACGCGCTGCCCGTCAAGGTGGCGGCGGGCGACCGGCTGGTGATCTCCATTCATTATCCGGGCCCCACCTTTGTCGCCGGCCATCAACCCCTGGTCACCATTGCCGGCCCCGGCGACCTCACCGCCGCGCCCGTGTTGCAGGGGGAAACCAAGCGCGCCCCCACCCTGGTCGGCGCGGTGGAGGTGCTGGCCGCCCAGCCCGCCCCCGTGCTGGTGGCCATTGGTGACAGCATCACCGAAGGTGATGTCAGCCACGCCAAGCCTGCCGGCACCTATCCGGCCAAGCTGGCGGCCCTGCTGGCGGCGCGCAAGGATGACGCCGCCCGTGTGGCCGTGTTGAATCAGGGCATTTCTGGCAATCGGCTGCTGCGCGATCAGGCCGGGGCCAATCTGCTGGCCCGCTTTGACCGCGATGCCCTGGACCAGCCCGGCGTCAGCCGTGTGGTGCTGCTGATCGGCGTTAATGATATCGGCAATGGCACCCGCCGCCCGGCAGAGGCCGTGACCGCGCGGGAGCTGATCCAGGCCCTGTCCCAGCTGCGCGACCGCGCCCACGCCCAAGGGGTGCAGTTATACATCGGCACCATCATGCCCTATGCCGGTGCTGGCTATTATTCGCCGGAAGGCGATGCCATCCGGCGGGAGGTGAATGACTGGATCCGCCGGAATGAGGGTTTTGACGGTGTGGTGGATTTCGACGCCGCCACCCGCGATCCCGCCAACCCGGCGCAGTTGCTGCCCGCCTATGATGTGGGCGACAAGCTGCACCCCAGCGATGCCGGCTACGCTGCCATGGCGGCGGAAGTGGAGAAGAGTTTGTTCGGCAGAAAATGACGGCTCAAGGCGGCGCCCCCCAGCGCCGCTCCAGCCAGCGCGCCAGCCGGGAGAGCAGTAACAGAATGATCAGATATTCCAAGGCCAGCAGCGTATAGAGTTCCAGCGGGCGATAGGTCTGCGTCTGCAGCTCCGTCGCCCGCCGGGTCAGTTCCGCCAGCCCGATGGAAGATGCAAGGGAACTGTCCTTTACCGTATGGATGAACTGGCTGACCGTGGGTGGCAACAGGCGCCGCAGGGCCTGGGGCAGGATGATCCGCCGCAGGGTCAGCCAGCGGCCCATGCCCAGCGACTGCGCCGCCTCCACCTGCCCGCGCGGCACCCCCTCAATACCCGCCCGGAAAATCTCCGACAGGAAGGCGCCGGCATTCAGCGCCAGCGCGATCACGGCGGCGGTGAAAGGTGTCAGATCGGCGATCCAGCCCACCAGGGCAAAGCCCCACCCCTCCCGGTCCAGCCCCTGCACCATGATTGGCAGCGCATAGAAAACCCAGAGCAGCAGCACGAACAGCGGCAGCGTCCGCACCAGCTCGACATAGATTTCCGCCACCGCCCGCAGTGGCCGGTGACGTGACAGGCGCAAGGCAGCCGTCCCTAACCCGATGGCAACGCCCGACAGCAGGGCCATGGCCGACAGGGCCAGAGTCAGCCATGCCCCTTCCAGCAGAAACCGCAGATTGGCCCAACCTTCAGAATCAGCCGGATTGACAATATGCCAGCCCTCCGCACTGCACCCTGTCAGAAGCAGCAGCACCGCCAGGGGAAGGACAGGGGCCAGACGTCTCACGGCTGTGTCGCCAACTCAAACCATTGGTGATAAAGGCCGGTGAAGAAGCCGTCGGCCAGCCGGGCTTCCACCCATTCATCCAGCCAGTCCAGCAGAACCATATCGCCCTTCACCGTCATCAGGGCATTTTCCGTTTCATTCCCTGGCCGGGCGCCGGCCTGCACCATGGTCAGTTGCGGATATTCCCGCCCGATCTTGGTCATGAAATAGAGATTGTCGGTGAAAGCCGCCTGGGCCCGTCCCGCCAGCACTTCGGTGAAATCGATCACCGGGTCGGCCACGCTCAACAGCTTGGCTTTTGTGAAGCTGCGCCGCGCCATCTGTTCCGGGGCCGTGCCCTGCTGCACGGCGATCACCACGCCCGGCTGGTCAATATCGTCCCAGCTGCGAAAGCGCTCCGCGTCCTTTTTCTGGATGATCGGCAGAAAGGCCGGGCGCAGATAAGGGGTGCTGAACCCCACCGCCCTTGCCCGCTCCGGCGTGATGGTCACGCCGGAGGCCACGATATCATATTTGCCGGCCAGCAACCCCGCCACCAGGGTCGGCCAGGTTGCCTGCACCAATTGCAGCTTCACCCCCAGATCGGCGGCAAGCCGGTTGGCCACCTCGATCTCATAACCTTTGAAGCCGCCGCTTTTCACATCCCGGAAACTATAGGGGAAGTAATCCCCCGTGGTTCCGACCCGGATAGTTCCCTGCTGCCGGATGCGGTCCAGCAGACTGCCGGCCGCCAGGGCGGTACCTGGCAGCAGCAGGGGCAGGGCGGCCAAGCTGGCCAGCAGCTGGCGGCGATCCGGGCGCATCGTGGCTCAACCGCGCCGGGCGACGAACAGCAGGCCGGGCACCGGTTGCCCGCCCTCATAGCGCAGGATGCCGGGGGTGATTTCCAGCGGGCTGAAGCCGACGGCCGCCAGGGCCTGCTGCACATGATCGGCGCGATGGGCATAACGGCCGGCCGGGCCCAGCACAAAGGGTGCCTCGCTGGTCTGTGCCTCCACCGTGCCCACGATCAGGCCGCTGGGCTTGACACTGCCCGCCGCCGCCTGCAACGGCGCCTGCAGATCACCGAAATAATTGAACAATTCGCCAAAGCCGATCAGGTCAAAATGATGGGGCTGGGCGATCAGATAAGCGGTCAGTTCGGCCTGATCCAGGCGGTTGTAAATGCCCCGGCGCGAGGCCTGCTGCAGCATTCCCAATGACAGATCAACACCGGTGAGATTTTGCGCATAGTCCCGCAGGGCCAGGCCGGTCAGGCCGGTGCCGCAGCCGGCATCCAGAATCTCCAGCGTCCCGGCCGGATCGCCCAGATGGCGCTGCAGCGCCTCGGCAATCAGCACCGGCACCTGATAGCCCAGGCTCAGGATCATCTCATCGAACCGCTTGGACGAGGCGTCGAAGGTCTGGGACAGATAGGCATCCGATGCCCGCTCCGGTACCGGCTCCAGCCCCAGTGCTGCGCGCGTATGTTTCAGGATGGCCGTTTCGCCGGCCACCTTGCGCCACCGGTCCAGCACATCAACCAGCGCATCGGCCTTGCCTTCGTTGAACAGGGCCGCACAGACGGACCCCAGTTCCACCTGGGACTGGGTGGATTCCGGAGCCAGCACCAGGGCGCGCAGGGCCGATTCAGCGGCCAGATCGGTGCGCCCTCGCCCGCGCCAGGCCAGGGACAGGTTGATATGCATACTGGGGTTGGTCGGATCGAACGACATGGCCCGCCCGTAACAGGCGATCGCCTCATCAAACTCCCCGATCTCCATCAGGGCGATACCCAGATTGGCATGGGTCTGCCCCATATCCGGCCGCAGGGCCAGGGCCAGCCGGAACTGTTCCACCGCTTCCACCGGCTTGCCCAGCCGCCGCAGCGTCAGTCCCAGATTGGAGGCGGCTTCGGCATAGTCCGGCCGCGCCTTCAGGGCATTGCCATAATGCTCGGCGGCGATTTCCAGATGGCCGGATTCGAAGAACAGGGTGCCCAGATTGAAATAGGCTTCGGCGAACAGCGGTTCGCGTTCCAGCGCATCGACATAATGGCCGGCAGCCTCATGCGCCCTTCCCTGGGCCTGAGCGACGGCACCCTGATTGAAATGATAGACCGGGTTTTGCGGATCCAGCGCCGCCGCTGCCGCATAGGCCTGGGCGGCGGCGGGATAATCTTCCAGATTTTCCAGGGCGATCCCCAGATCGGCCCGGATGGTCGCATCACCGGGATCATCCAGAACGGCTTCGCGGAGCAGGGGAACGGCATCGGCGAACCGGCCACTATCCAGGGCGACGCGCCCCAATTCCACCGGGCTGCCGCTGGCGCTATCGCTCATCTATCTCGTCCCCCGCTCCACCACCGCCGACGCCGTCAGGGCCGGGGCGGTACGATCTGCCAAATGCGAGGCAGGATAACGGGTTACGCTGGGGCTGAACAGCCTTTGCTGTCGCTCAGGCCTTGATATCGACCAAAGCACCGCGCCCATTGGCACCGCTGCCAGCTTCCGTTCCGGCGGTGGTGCCGGTTTGCAGCACCTGGGCAGCTTGCTGTTCCTGGTCGGCATTCTGTTTCAGCTGACCAGTCTGCAGCTGGCTGCGGGTCTGCAATACATTGACGGCCGAGGCATACCCGGCGGAGGAGCCGACTTCCATCGCAGTAATCCTTCCTGGTTATGGACGGATTATAGGCCGATCCGGGTCTTCCCGCCAGGGGGCTTCATCCCAGCGTGCTCATGATGGAAAAGCATAGCGCATCGCCCTGCGCGTGAATGGTTTTCAGCGCATCCTTGGGCAGCGGGATGCGCTTTTCCCGGCAATAGGCGACGATCAGCCGCGCCAGCTGGTAGCTTTCGACCTCCAGCTCCCCGCGCGGACCGCTGACCCCGTCGCTTTGAAGGCGGACGGAGGGCGGGGGGCCTTCCACGACCTGCACGCGCATGATGCGGCGGCTGGGATCAAACCCCTCCAGCGGCACGGTCTGGAAGACCAGCTTCAGCTCATCGTTGGAGAAAATGATGTGACGGATTTCGGTGATCATGGCTCTCTCTGCCTCCGGCGCCTCAGCCCGTCTTCTTTTTCTGCCGACGACGATAAATCGTGCAGGGGTTGATTTCCAGCAACGCGGCGGCACGGGTTATATTACCACCACAGGCCTGGATTGCCGCATCAATGGCTTCTTCCTCCACCATCCAGAGCGGACGAATATGCCGTTCTGACATTTCCGCAACCGGTGGCGTGGCGGGGGGAGGGGCGGCCACCGGGGCGGTGGGCACCCCGACAACCGTTGCGGTCGGTGGCAGCGACAGGCCGGGAATGCCCAGGCTGGCAAAAGGATTGGCACCGGCGGCAACCGTGCCCGGCGGCTGTGCAAGCGGCCCCATCATCGCGGCCCAGCGTGGGTCTTGCAGCAGGGGCGGCACGATCATGGTCGGCTTGTTCAACGGCGGCGGGAACATAAAGGGCTGAATGATGTCGCCATCATTCAGCACCACGACGTTGCGCACCACATTCAACAGCTGGCGCACATTGCCGGGCCAGGCGTAATTGCGGATGATCTGTTCCGCTTCCGGACTGAAACCTTTGAAATCCTTGCGCTCTTCCCGGCCAAACTTGGTCAGGAAATGCCGAGCAATCAGCAGGGCATCGTCACCCCGCTCCCGCAGGGGCGGCAGTTCGATGGAAATCACCTGCAGGCGATAGAACAGATCCTCCCGGAAGCGGCCGGCCTGCACCTCGGCATAGGGATCGCGGTTGGTGGCGCAGACAATGCGCACATCCACCGGTTCCAACTTTTCCGAGCCGACCTTCTTCACCATGCCTGTCTGCAGGAAGCGCAACAGCTTGGCCTGCAGTGACAGGTCCATTTCGCCGATTTCATCCAGAAACAGGGTGCCGCCATCGGCCTGCAGGGCGGCACCGGAATGGTCGGTGGTGGCCCCGGTGAAGGCACCCTTCACATGACCGAAAATCTCCGACTCCATCAGGTCTTTCGGGATGGCGGCGCAATTGATGGCGATGAAGGGGCCGCCGCCGCGTGGGCTGCGTCGGTGAATGGCCTCGGCACAGACCTCCTTGCCCGTCCCGCTTTCGCCGGTGATGAAGACGGTGGCCTTGGAGGGGGCGGCGGCATCGATCAGCCGATAGGCCGCCTGCATGGGGGGTGAGGCACCGATGAAGCCCATGAAGGCACTGCCATCGGGTGTTTCGGGCTTGCTGTCGGCCTTCGCTGCTTTGGTGGGGCGCTTGGTGGTGCTCGGCTTTTCCTCGGCCGGGCGGGTCGCCAGGGCGGCAGCCACGGCGCCGCGTAATCGCTCCGTGCCGACGGGCAACAGCAGCACATCGGCCGCACCGGCGCGCATCGCCTCCACCGCCACCTGCACAGACCCCTGGGCCGTCAAGGCGATCGCCCGCGCCGCCGTGCCGGCCGCCAGCAGGTCACGCACCAGCTCCGTCCCCGGCTGATCGGGCAGTTGAAGATTGACCAGCACCAGATCAGCAGCCTCCGCCGCCAGCGCCCGCTTGGCGGCGGAGGCGGTATCCACCACGGCGATGTTGTGACCATCCCGCTTCAAAGCGTTGACATAAGCCAATGCCAAGGAAGGAGCTGGCTCAACAACAAGAAGGTTGAGATTGTTATTATTCATCAACAGGAGTTTCGCATGGAGCTCATGCGAAAAGCAACGATAATGATGCGATACGCCACAAAACTTTGCAAAATGCACCGCCTATCTGTTGTCTTCATTATATTTCCAACCGGAAATGACAGGCGCTTCCAACGCCCCTCAATGGAAACTTAATAGGACGAGTTGGCGCGAAAATTGCTTGTACCTTTGCAGGTGATTTCCTCTCCGAGGATTACCCGCCGATAGGGACGCTCCATCCCTTCGGCTCATACCCAGGAAACCGGCCTCTGTGCTGCCGGGCCCATTTTTCGGTTCAGGGCGAAAGCACCACCTTGATGCGGCGCGGATGGTCTCATGCCATTCGCGCCGCCTTTTCGATGTCTGGTTCGACGCAAAGGGAAGATTTGCGTCGGCAGAAATTGCCGACCAGCAAAATCTTCCTCTTAAGGGGCTCACATCTCCTCTTCATCCCCATAGGGGAAGGGGGCGCCGGCCATAGTGCCGCCGCCCGGCCCGTCGGCACGGAAACGCCAGACCTTCGGTTCGTTCAAGCTCACCTGCCCGTTGGAGAGTTGATCCATGATGGTAATGGCAATATCCGCCTGCAAGCGTGCGGCCCAGGGTGCCATGGCGGCTTTCTGGTTCTGCAAATAGGCAGCGGAATAAAGCGTGTGGGCCACGCCCTCGGCATGACGCTGCATGAAGGCCACAACCTGACGGGCGCAATCTGCAGGCGCCAGGATCGGTTCTATTCCCGATGACGCCGCAGCCAGCACTGGAAACATCAGATGTTCCCGTTCCTCCAGCGCCGGCACCCCATTCAACGCGTCAGCAACCTTGCGCATATAGGAAGCGCGGGCAGCGGGTAGTTCGCGCAGGGCCTGATCAAGGATTTGCCGATGGTTCATACTGTCGTCCTGGTCGGAAGGGACCATCCTGATTGCATCAGATGTCCTTCTTTATCGCAGCACGGCGTAGGTCTGTCACGTCCTGGTCTGGTCCCTTTTGGACAGGGGGCTACAGCTTGGTGTATTTATCCTCAAAGCGGATGATATCATCTTCGCCCAGATAACTGCCTGAACGCACCTCGATCAGGTGCAGCGGGATGCGGCCGGGATTGCCCAGCCGGTGCTTTTCCCCGATCGGGATATAGGTTGATTGGCCCCTCTATACCATGTGCCTGGGCCTTGTGGCGGTCACCGGCATCCGTGGTTCAGTGACATCAATTGCCGTCGCTCGCCATGTCGGTCAGGTATGGAGGAGGGGCTCACCTAAACCAATGTTGGCCGCCGCCTCCATTCCCTTAGAAGGCCATCAGCGCTTGGCGACGCGTTCGATCAAACCAGCCCAATTGCTGATCGAGATGAAGTGGCAATAGGCCAGATGCAGCCAGCCACGCTCGCGCCAGCGCAGGAATTCCTCTTCCGGCAGGGCATTGAAACGGGCTTCGTCAATCACCTTGAAACCGTTCAGGCTCAGCTTCGCGCCATTCAGCATGGTGATATCGGCGCGGTTTTCCACCAGCAGATCATTATCCACCAGGGCCTTCACGAATTCGGCGGTAGCGGCGTGCTGGGCCTGGAACTGACGGCAGAATTCCAGGGCGCGATCAGCCAGCTCCGTCGGCTTGCCATCCTTGAACAGCGGGTTGCTATCGTCATTCACCAGCGCGGGGCTGGCTTCATCCAGGCACAGCACGAATTCACCGCGTTCCTTGTCTTCCAGGAAGATGAAGGGATAGCGGCGCACATAAGCCGGCACATAAATGTCGGTTTCCCACTGGCTGTCAGCATTCACGAACAGGTTTTCTTCATCCCGCAGCCCCAACAGGGCGACCGGCTGCGGGAATTCTGCATCGGCGAACAGGATGGGGAAGAACTTGCACAGCAGGGTGAATTCAGTGGCGATCACCGGCACCGAATTGGTCTTGGCGGCAAAACCGAAATCGCCGCTGCTAGCCAACGAGGTGCTGGCATCTCGTTCCGCCATGACCGGACGGGGGCGCTGATACATCACGGGCAGCTTAGGATTGCTCATAGTGTCAACTCTCTGTGGATCAAGAGGCAGACGGGCAGAAAGAGTATCGGCTTTCAGCCCATCTTTTATTCGACTTATGCGAACAGGCTACTGATCGCCCTTATACCATCGGTTGGTGGTCGATACAGGGTAATTTAGTTCTTCTTGCCTTTTTCCTCGTCCGTCACGGAACTGGAAGGGGTCGAACCACCATTCTGGCCTGTTGTCTCCCCCTGGGCCGGCCCGGCGCCGGTTGAAGCCCCGCCCGACGCCTGGCCGGATACGGCACCCGTCGCCGGAGCCGTTGGAGCCGGTGCATTTGTCAGAACGGATGGGCTGGCGGCCCCCTGTACGCCACTTCCGATGGACCCGCCATTGCTGACCACCGGTGCGTTACCGCTGGTGGTTTCCAGCACCTGCGGGGTACTGCCGGCACCCAGCGTATTGACAGAGGTGAGAACCTGCGGGGCCTGGTAAGCTGCCAGCGCGTTAGGGGTGACACCGGCGCTGGTGACGGTCCCGGAGAACAGCGCCGTGACCGTGGGCGTGCTGGGAACCGGGGTCTTCGGCACGATGACGGAAACAACCTGCGTCACCGCGTCCACCTGACCCCATGGCGTACCATTGATGAAATAGGGCGCAGAACGTAGCGGGCTGTTGATCACCGTTGCCGCCTGGGCGCCGCTGCTGGCACCGATGCTGCCGAACATGCTGGCCGATCCGGCCGTTGGCACGGCCAGCGTCAGTACCTGGATGGTCTGGGCAGGCGCACCGCCACTGACACCGATCACCAGCGCACCGGTGCCCGACGACAACGTCAGGTTGGTGCTGGCACCGGTCAGACCCGGCATGGTGATCGTACCGCTGGTGCTGATCGATGCCGCCCCGGCCGGCAGCTCCGCCGGTGCAGCGAAGCTGATGTCGCCCACCGTGACCACCACGCTGGACGGCAGCAATACGCGTACCCCACCCGCCTGGGTGAAGCCGGTGGCGGCCTGCACAGCGGCAGCAGTGGCAAAGCTGATGACGCCCGTGCTGCTGTTGCTCGTCAGGCTGATCGCGCCGGTGGTGGCGGTGGTCAGGCCGTTGAAGGTGATATTGCCGCCTGTAGCACGCAGGCTGCCAACGCTCACGGCACCGTTGAAAGCAATATTCCCCCCATTGGCAGTGGTCAGTGTCAGGCTGGCGCCGCCATTGCTGTCCACCGTGCCGCCAAAGGTCAGCGAACCGGCATTGCTGCTGAGGCTGGTGGCCCCGACCAGGGTTGCCGGACCGTTATAGATTTGGGCGCCCGTGCTGTTGACAGCGCCGCTGAGCGTGCTGCGGCCGCTGACCGCCACCGACTTCAACAGGGTGCCGGAACCAACTCCGCCCCGGATGATGCCATCGCCTGTAATGGTCAGGGACTGAGCACCAGAGGCCCGCCCGTCAGCGCCCTGATTCAGAGTAACGATAGTGCCGCTCAGCACGGTATCCGCTCCCAGCACGGCGCGTTCACCATAGGTCTGCACCCCGCTGGTGGTAACCGTGCCGCCATCCAGAGACAGTGTTCCGGCTGCATCCGTGACCAAGCTGGTCAGATTGGTGGCACTGCCGAAGCGGGTCAGGCCGGCGCTGTCCACCGTCACGGCAAAAGCGCCTGTCAGCGGTCCGGCAAACAGCGCGTCGCCAGTGCCGGTGGCAAAGCGGGTGGCCCGCCCCAGCGTGACGGCCCCATTGAAGCGCTGCGATCCGCTGGTGGTGATGGCCCCACCATTGATGGTTGCCGCGCCACTGACCTCCAGCCCGGTCAGCGCCGTCCCGGCACCCACCGTGCCGGCGAAGCTGACCGGACCGGTTACGGACAGTCGGTGTGCCCCTTCAACACTATTGTTGAAGCTGATGGTCCCGCCCGAGAGGGCGATATCACTGCCCAGGGTCACAAGCCCGCCATAGGTCTGTGCTCCGCTGCTGGTCACATTGGCGTTCAGGGCGGTGCCGCCGCTGACGGAAAGACCGGAGAGCGCCGTACCTGCACCCACCGCCCCGGCGATGACGGCATCACCCTTGATGGTCAGGCCGAAGGCACCGTCGGCGCCCTGGTTCAGGGTGACGGTGCTGCCGGTCAGGGTGGTATCGGCCGCCAGGGTCAGGCGCTCACCATAGTTCTGCGCGCCGGTGGTGGTGATGCTGCTGCTGACCAGCGACAGGCTGCCCGCCGCATCGGTGGTCAAGGAACCCAGCGTGACCGCCCCGCCGAAGCGGGTGACACCGGCGCTGTTCACCGTCAACCCGGCCGAGCCGGTCACCGCCCCCTGAAGGTCGACCGATCCACCGGACAGCAGGGTGGCACCCGCCAGGGCAACGCCCCCGCCATAGGTCTGTGCCCCGCTGGTGGTGATACGACCGCCATTCAGGCTGGTGGTGCCGGTGACAGTGAGGGACGTGAGCGCGGCCTTGTCCCCCACGGTGCCACCGATCAAGGCATTGCCGTTCAGGCCCAGGCTGAAGGCGCCATCGGCCCCCTGGGCAAGACTGATGCTGCCGCCGGTCAGTTCCGTATTGCTGGCCAGGGTGATGGCCCCGCCATAGGTCTGCGCCCCGCTGGTGTTAATCGTGCCGCCCCTGATGGTGGCCGCCCCACTGACCTCCAGGCCAGTCAGGGCTGCCGCCTTGCCCACCGCCCCGGCGATGACGGCATCACCCTTGATGGTCAGGGTGCGGGCACCGTCGGCGCCCTGGTTCAGGGTGACGGTGCTGCCGGTCAGGGTGGTATCGGCCGCCAGGGTCAGGCGTTCACCATAGTTCTGCGCACCGGTGGTGGTGATGCTGCTGCTGGCCAGCGACAGGCTGCCCGCCGCATCGGTGGTCAAGGAACCCAGCGTGACCGTCCCGCCGAAGCGGGTGACGCCGGCGCTGTTCACCGTCAACCCGGCCGAGCCGGTCACGGCATCCTTGAAATTCACCGAGCCGGCCGACACCAGCGTGCCGCCATTCAGTGTCACCGTCCGACCATAGGTCTGCGCCCCGCTAGTGATGACACTACCGCCATTCAGCGCCGTGTTGCCGCTGACATCGACGAAGCTAAGGGCACTGTTGGCCCCCATCGCACCGCCAAAGGCGGCATCGCCGGCAATGGTCAAGCCGAAGGCACCGTCGGCGCCCTGGTTCAGGGTGACGGTGCTGCCGGTCAGGGTAGTATCGGCCACCAGGGTCAGGCGTTCACCATAGTTCTGCGCACCTGTAGTGGTGATGCTGCTGCTGGCCAGCGACAGGCTGCCCGCCGCATCGGTGGTCAGCGACGCGACGCTGATGGTACCGCCAAGGCGGGTCAAGCCGGCACTGTTCACCGTCAGCCCGAACGGACCGGACAAGGCACCCTGGAGGTCAACGGAACCTGCGCTCAGCAGGCTGTTGGCCCCCAGCGTCACCGCCCCGCCGAAGCGCTGGGCCCCGCTGGTGGTGATGCTGCCACCATTCAGCGCCGTTGCCCCGCTGACATCCAGCCCGGTGAGGGCCTTACCGGCGCCAATCGCGCCGGTGACGCTGGCATCGCCGCGGATGGACAGGGCAAAGGCCCCATCCACGGTGCTGCCCAGGGAAACAAGCGTCCCGGTGAGTTGCGTATCGCTGGCCAGGGTGACAGCACCGACATAGGTCTGCGTGCCGCTGGTGGTGACAGACTTGCCGGACAGTAGCGTGCTGCCGCTGACGGAGAGCCCAGACAGGCTGCTGGTTCCACCCAACTGGGCATTGCCGGTGACGGTCAAGGCATGGGCGCCGGTGGCGCCCTGGCCCAGGGTCACCGTGCTGCCCGTCAGGTTCGTAGCCCCCGTCAGGGTCACCTTGCCGTCGAAGCGCTGGCTGCCATTGCTGATGACTGCACCGCCCAGCTGGCTGGTACCGGAAACGGACAGGGATTTCAGCGCCGTGACACCGCCCAGGGCCCCGCCACTGACCAGATCGCCCATGATGGTCAGGGCGCTTTCCCCCGGTGCCGCCAAGGCCCCATTGGAGGCTGTTGCGACGGCAACACCGTCGGCGCCCTGGTTCAGGGTGACGGTGCTGCCGGTCAGAACGGTATCCCCCGCCAGCACAGCCCGCTCGCCATAGCTCTGCGCACCGCTGGTGGTGATGGCGGAACCGCCAATGAACAGGCTGCCTGCCGCATCGGTGGTCAGGCTGGCCAGCGTGACAGCATTTTGGAAGCGGGTTTGCCCGCCGGCATTGACCGTCAGCGCGGCGGTGCCGTTCACCGTGCCGTTGAAGCGGACATCGCCGCCGGCTGCCAGCAGATTATCCGTTCCCAGGGTGACGGCACCACCATAGTTCTGCGCGCCGGAGGTGATGACGGTGTCGCCTGCCAGACGGGTGGCTCCACTGACGATGATGCTGGTCAAGGCGGCCGCCTTGCCCACCGCCCCGGCGATGACGGCATCACCCTTGATGGTCAGGCCGAAGGCACCGTCGGCGCCCTGGTTCAGGGTGACGGTGCTGCCGGTCAGGGTGGTATCGGCCGCCAGGGTCAGGCGCTCACCATAGTTCTGCGCGCCGGTGGTGGTGATGCTGCTGCTGACCAGCGACAGGCTGCCCGCCGCATCGGTGGTCAAGGAACCCAGCGTGACCGCCCCGCCGAAGCGGGTGACACCGGCGCTGTTCACCGTCAACCCGGCCGAGCCGGTCACGGCATCCTTGAAATTCACCGAGCCGGCCGACACCAGCGTGCCGCCATTCAGTGTCACCGTCCGACCATAGGTCTGCGCCCCGCTAGTGATGACACTACCGCCATTCAGCGCCGTGTTGCCGCTGACATCGACGAAGCTAAGGGCACTGTTGGCCCCCATCGCACCGCCAAAGGCGGCATCGCCGGCAATGGTCAAGCCGAAGGCACCATCGGCGCCCTGGTTCAGGGTGACGGTGCTGCCGGTCAGGGTAGTATCGGCCACCAGGGTCAGGCGTTCACCATAGCTCTGCGCGCCTGTGGTGGTGATGCTGCTGCTGGCCAGCGACAGGCTGCCCGCCGCATCGGTGGTCAAGGAACCCAGCGTGACCGTCCCGCCGAAGCGGGTGACGCCGGCGCTGTTCACCGTCAACCCGGCCGGGCCGGTCACCGCCCCCTGAAGGTCGACCGATCCACCGGACAGCAGGGTGGCACCCGCCAGGGCAACGCCCCCGCCATAGGTCTGTGCCCCGCTGGTGGTGATACGACCGCCATTCAGGCTGGTGGTGCCGGTGACAGTGAGGGACGTGAGCGCGGCCTTGTCCCCCACGGTGCCACCGATCAAGGCATTGCCGTTCAGGCCCAGGCTGAAGGCGCCATCGGCCCCCTGGGCAAGACTGATGCTGCCGCCGGTCAGTTCCGTATTGCTGGCCAGGGTGATGGCCCCGCCATAGGTCTGCGCCCCGCTGGTGTTAATCGTGCCGCCACTGATGGTGGCCGCCCCACTGACCTCCAGGCCAGTCAGGGCCGCCGCCTTGCCCACCGCCCCGGCGATGACGGCATCACCCTTGATGGTCAGGGTGCGGGCACCGTCGGCGCCCTGGTTCAGGGTGACGGTGCTGCCGGTCAGGGTGGTATCGGCCGCCAGGGTCAGGCGTTCACCATAGTTCTGCGCGCCGGTGGTGGTGATGCTGCTGCTGGCCAGCGACAGGCTGCCCGCCGCATCGGTGGTCAAGGAACCCAGCGTGACCGTCCCGCCGAAGCGGGTGACGCCGGCGCTGTTCACCGTCAACCCGGCCGAGCCGGTCACCGCCCCCTGAAGGTCGACCGATCCACCGGACAGCAGGGTGGCACCCGCCAGGGCAACGCCCCCGCCATAGGTCTGTGCCCCGCTGGTGGTGATACGACCGCCATTCAGGCTGGTGGTGCCGGTGACAGTGAGGGACGTGAGCGCGGCCTTGTCCCCCACGGTGCCACCGATCAAGGCATTGCCGTTCAGGCCCAGGCTGAAGGCGCCATCGGCCCCCTGGGCAAGACTGATGCTGCCGCCGGTCAGTTCCGTATTGCTGGCCAGGGTGATGGCCCCGCCATAGGTCTGCGCCCCGCTGGTGTTAATCGTGCCGCCACTGATGGTGGCCGCCCCACTGACCTCCAGGCCAGTCAAGGCGGCCGCCTTGCCCACCGCCCCGGCGATGACGGCATCACCCTTGATGGTCAGGCCGAAGGCACCGTCGGCGCCCTGGTTCAGGGTGACGGTGCTGCCGGTCAGGGTGGTATCGGCCGCCAGGGTCAGGCGTTCACCATAGTTCTGCGCGCCGGTGGTGGTGATGCTGCTGCTGGCCAGCGACAGGCTGCCCGCCGCATCGGTGGTCAAGGAACCCAGCGTGACCGTCCCGCCGAAGCGGGTGACGCCGGCGCTGTTCACCGTCAACCCGGCCGAGCCGGTCACGGCATCCTTGAAATTCACCGAGCCGGCCGACACCAGCGTGCCGCCATTCAGTGTCACCGTCCGACCATAGGTCTGCGCCCCGCTAGTGATGACACTACCGCCATTCAGCGCCGTGTTGCCGCTGACATCGACGAAGCTAAGGGCACTGTTGGCCCCCATCGCACCGCCAAAGGCGGCATCGCCGGCAATGGTCAAGCCGAAGGCACCGTCGGCGCCCTGGTTCAGGGTGACGGTGCTGCCGGTCAGGGTAGTATCGGCCGCCAGGGTCAGGCGTTCACCATAGTTCTGCGCACCTGTAGTGGTGATGCTGCTGCTGGCCAGCGACAGGCTGCCCGCCGCATCGGTGGTCAGCGACGCGACGCTGATGGTACCGCCGAGGCGGGTCAAGCCGGCGCTGTTCACCGTCAGGCCGAACGGACCGGACAAGGCACCCTGGAGGTCAACGGAACCTGCGCTCAGCAGGCTGTTGGCCCCCAGCGTCACCGCCCCGCCGAAGCGCTGGGCCCCGCTGGTGGTGATGCTGCCACCATTCAGCGCCGTTGCCCCGCTGACATCCAGCCCGGTGAGGGCCTTACCGGCGCCAACCGCGCCGGTGACGCTGGCATCGCCGCGGATGGACAGGGCAAAGGCCCCATCCACGGTGCTGCCCAGGGAAACAAGCGTCCCGGTGAGTTGCGTATCGCTGGCCAGGGTGACAGCACCGACATAGGTCTGCGTGCCGCTGGTGGTGACAGACTTGCCGGACAGCAGCGTGCTGCCGCTGACGGAGAGCCCGGACAGGCTGCTGGTTCCACCCAACTGGGCATTGCCGGTGACGGTCAAGGCATGGGCGCCGGTGGCGCCCTGGCCCAGGGTCACCGTGCTGCCCGTCAGGTTCGTAGCCACGGCCAAGCTGATGGCTTCGCCATAGGTCTGGACCCCGCTGGTGGTGATGGTGCCGCCATTAAGGTTCAGCGTGCCGGCCGCATCGGTGATGACGGCCGCCATGTTCATGCCGGCGGCGGCGAAGCTGGTCAGCCCGCTGCTGTTGATGGTCAGGGTACCCAGGCGGCTGGTGCCGCCCACGGCACCGATAAAGACCACATCCGAAGCACCGGCATTGATGGTGAGATCGGAAGTGCCATCGATGGTGCCGGCAAAATTGATCCGCCCGCCCGTGGTGGTCAGCACCTGATTGCCGTTCAAGGTGACGGCCCGGCCATAGGACTGGCCGCCGGTGGTGGTGACGGCACCGCCATTCAGCGTGGTGCCGCCGGTCACCGTCAGGCTGGCCAGGGTCGCACCGGCCCCACCTTCCAGCACGGCATCGCCGGTGATGGTCAGGGCCTGGTTGCCTGTGGCCCCGTTGCGCAGGCTGACCGTGCTGCCGGTCAGACCCGTGTCACCGGAAAGGGTCAGCAGCCCGCCGAAACTCTGGCTGCCGCTGGTCTTCACCGTGCCGCCCAGCAGATTGGTGGTGCCGCTGATGGCCAGATCGATCAGCGCATTGCTGGCGCCGACATTGCCGTTGATCACGGCATTGCCGTTGATGATCAGGCTGCCCTTACCATCGGCGCCTGCGCCCAGTGTGACGCTGGTGCCGGTCAGGGTGATGCTGGTGCCATCCAGCCGCAGCAATTCCCCATAGGATTGGCTGCCGGTGGTGGTGACGCGGCTGGCAATATCCACGGTGCCGCCGGCATCCGTTTCCAGACCGCCAATCTGCACCGCCCCGCCGAAGCGGGTGACGCCGCTGCTGTTCACCCGCAAGGTGCCGGGGCCATTCAGCGTCCCGCCGAACTCAACCCCGCCGCCGGCGGTCATTATGGTGGAAGCACCGATGGTGCCGCCGCCCTGATATTTCTGATCGCCCTTGGTGGTGACGGAACCGCTCAGCACCGTGGTGCCGCTGACGGTCAGGCTGGCCAGGGCAGAGCTGTTGCCGACGGTGGACTGCATCACCAGATCGCCCTTGATGGCCAGGGCATGGCCCCCCTGGGCCCCCTGGACCAGGGTGATGGTGCTGCCGGTGAGAGAGGTATCCCCGCTGAGGACCAGCACCTCCCCGTAATTTTGCGTGCCGACCGTGGTCATGGTCGGCCCGCCCAGATCCAGCGTCCCGGCGCTGTCGGTCTGGATGGAGAAGGCATTCACCCCGATGGCGGAAAGCTTGGTCAGCCCGCCGCTGTTGATCACCAGCACGCCAAGGGCCTGGCGGGCACCCACGGCACCATTGAAGCTGACATTGCCGGCCCCGGCATTGATGGTCAGCGCCTGGGTACCATCCAGGCTGCCATTAAAGGTGATGGCCCCGCCATTGCTACTGATAAGGGTGGCCGCTGCCAGTGTCGCGGCCCCATTGCTGGTGAAGCCACCGCCGGCCGTGAAGCTGCCCGACAGGGTGGTGGCATCGTTATAGGTCTGCGCCCCGCTGGTGCTGACGTCAACAAAGCTGCTGCTGCCACCGGCATCGGTGGTCAGGCTGGCCAGGGCGGTGCTGCCGCCCAGGGCAGCGCTGACCGTGACGGCACCGCTGCTGTTCAACGCCAGCGCCTGGGCGCCATTGATCGCCGCATTGATGCTGATGCTGCCAGCATTGATGGTCGTGGCACCGGTCAACGTGACCGGGGCGGACAGGGTGAAAATGCTGGCATTGTAGTTGCCATTCAGGCTGCCAGCGCTGCCGGCCAGGGATTGCGCCCCGCTGGTGGTGACGGACAGGAAATTGATGCTCCCGCCGCCATCGGTGGACAGGCTGGTCAGGGCCGTGCCGGCACCGATGGCAGCCTTGGCCGTGATGGTGCCGCTGCTGTTCAGCGCCAGGGTCCGCGCCCCGTTGACGGCTGCCTCAAACCCGATATTCCCGCTGCCGCTGGTAACGCTGGTATCGCCCGCCAGGGTCAGCGTGCCCTTGGTGGTGAACGCGCCGCCACCAGTGCTGTAGGTGCCGTTCAGGGTGGCATCATCACCATAGGACTGGTTGCCGCTGGTGCTGACAGACAGGGCCGTGGTGGTGCCACCGGCATCGGTGGTCAGGCTCTTCAGCGCGCTGGTGCCGCCGACGATGCCGGCAAGGCTGGTCGCCCCGCTGCTTTCCAGCCGCAGATCCTGCGCGCCATCGACCGTACCGGCAAAGCGGATCGCCCCGCTGCCGGTGCTGACCAGGATATTGCCGGCCAGTGTGGCCGCGGCATTGGCGTTGAAGGCGGCGTTGCTGGTGCGATAGGTGCCGTTCAAGGTGACGGCATCATTATAGGTCTGCGTGCCGCTGGTGGTGACATTGGCCAGCGTGCTGCTGCCCGGCGCATCGGTGGTCAGGCTGGTCAGGGCGCTGTTGCTGCCGACCGGCCCGGACAGGCTGGTCGCACCGCCGCTGTTCAGCACCAGTGCCCTGGCGCCGTCCACCGCCCCGGTGAAGCTGATGGCACCCGTCCCGGTGGAGACCAGCGTATCCGCCACCAGCGTGACCGCACCGGCAAAGCTGGCCGCACCATTGCCGGTGCTGATGTAATTGCCGCCGATGGTGGCATTGTCCTGGATATTAATAATGCCGGTGGTGGTGACGTCGCGCAGAGTGCTGGTGCCGCCGGCATCGGTGACCAGGCTGGCCAGCGCCGCGGTGCCGCCAACGGCGGTGGCAAAGCTGGTGGCACCCTGGCTGTTGGCGACCAGGGCAAAGCCGCCATTCACGCTGCCCTGGAAATTGATCGCCCCGGTCCCGGCATTGATGGTGCTGTTGCCACCCAATGTTGCGGTGGTCGCTGCGGTGAAGGCACCATTGCCGGTGCTGTAGACACCGTTCAGCGTCACGGCATCATTGAAGGTCTGATCACCCTTGGTGCTGATCGAGCGGACGCTGCTGCTGCCACCGGCATCGGTGGTGAAGCGGGTCAGCGCCTGGTTGTTGCCGACATCGCCCGACAGCTTGGTGGTCCCGGTGCTGTTCAGCGCCAGGGCATAGGCCCCGTTGATGGTGCCGGCAACGCTGATATCGGCGGTGCCGCTGGTGGCGGTACTGTCGCCCGTCAGCGTCACCGCATCGCCAAAGCTGATGGCGCTGTTGCTGGTGGTCAGCGCACCATTGATGGTGGCCGCGTCGCCATAGGTCTGGCTGCCCGTGGTGCTGACGGACAGCACGCTGATGCTGCCACCGGCATCGCTGGTCAGGCTGGTCAGGGCCTGGCTGCCGCCGATGATGCCGGTAATGCTGGTGACACCGCTGCTGTTCAGGGTCAGCGACTGCGCCCCGTTGATGGTGCCGGCAAAGCGGATGGCACCGGTGCCGCTGCTGACAATGGTATTGCTCCGCAGCGTGACGGGGCCATTGAAGGTCACCGCACCATTGCCGGAAGCATAGGTACCGCCGATCGTGGCCGCATCATTATAGGTCTGGGTGCCATTGGTGGTCACATTGAACAGGGTGACGGTGCCACCGGCGTCGGTTGTCAGCCCCTTCAGGGCGGTTGTGCCGCCGACATCCGCCGCAAAGCGGGTGGCCCCGCTGCTGTTGACGGTCAGGCTGTAGGCCCCATTCACCGTGTCCTTGAAGTCGGCCGCACCGGTTCCGGTCGTGACACTGGTGTCGCCGGTCAGCGTCACCGTCTTTTCAGCGCTGAAATTGCCGCTGCCGGTGTTGTAGGCACCATTCAGGGTGACAGCATCGTTGAAGGTCTGCACGCCGCTGGTATTGACGGACCGGAAGCTGCTGGTGCCGCCGGCATCGGTGACCAGGCTGGTCAGCGCCGTCGTGCCGCCCAGATCGGCACTGACCGTTGTGGCACCGTTGCTGTTCAGGGCCAGGGTCTGTGCCCCGTTGATGGTCTCGCTGATGGCGATGCTGGCAGCATCGACGGTGGTGGCGCCGGCCAGGGTCACCGGTGCGGAGAGGGTGAAGGCACCGCCCGCCTTGTAGCTGCCAACCAGGGAGCCGCTGCTGCCGCCGATGCTTTGCGCGCCGGTGGTGGTGACGGATTTCAGGTTGACGGCCCCATTGGCATCGGTGGTGAAGCTGGTCAGGGCTGTTGCCCCACCGACCACCCCATCAACCTTGGTGGTGCCGCTGCTGTTCAGCACCAGGGCCTGGGCCCCATCGACGGTGCTGGACAGGGTGATATCGCCGGCACCGCTGCTGATGGTGCTGTCGGTGAGCAGTTTCAGCGCCCCTATAATGGTGATATTGCCGCCCGCCGCCGTCAGGCTGCCGCCAGTCAGGGTGATATCGTCATTATAGGTCTGGTTGCCGGTGGTGGTGACAGCCTTGCTGATCTCCGTCTTGCCGCCGAAATCGCTGGTCAGGCTGGCCAGGGCCTTGGTACCGCCGATGACGCCATTGAAACGGGTGGTGCCGCTGCTGTTTACCGTCAGGGCAAAGGTGCCATCAATCGTGGCGAAATCAATGGTGCTGGTGCCGACCGACACGACAGTGTCGGCGGCCAGCGTCACCGCCCCCTTGGTGGTGAACGCGCTGTTCGTGGTCGTATAGGTACCGGCCAGGGTCACCGTGTCATTATAGGTCTGGGTTCCGCTGGTGGTGACATTCGCCAGAATGCTGCTGCCATCGGCGTCGGTGGTCAGGCTGGTCAGGGCCGTGGTGCCGCCGACGGCACCGGTCAGCTTGGTGACCCCGCTGCTGTTCAGCACCAGCGCCTTGGCCCCGTCCACGGTGCCGGACACGGTGATGTTCCCGGTGCCGGCATTGATGGTGCTATCCGCCCCCAGCGTGGCCGCACCGGCGATGGTGAAGGAACCATTGCCGGTGCTGTAGGCGGCACCGTTCAGCGTGACCGTATCGTTATAGGTCTGCGCCCCGCTGGTGGTGACAGTCCCTAGCGTGCTGGTGCCGCCGGCATCGGTGGTCAGGCTTTTCAGCGCGGTGGTGCCGCCGATCGTGCCGGCGATCTGCGTGGCGCCGCTGCTGTTCAGCGTCAGCGTCTGCGCCCCGTTCACCGTGCCGGACAGGGTGATATCGCCGGCCCCGGCAGCGATGGTGGTATCACCGGTCAATGTGGTGGCCCCGGCGATGCTGAAGCTGCCCCCGTTGGTCGTCAGGGTGCCGCCACCCAGCGTCACATCCTCACCATAGGACTGGGCGCCGCTGGTGGTGACGTCAGCGGAAAGCGTCAGCGTGCCGCCCTTGTTGGTGGTCACGCTCTTCAAGGCGGTGGTGCCGCCAATGGCACCGGTGATGGCCGTGGCGCCGCTGCTGTTCAGCGTCAACGCCTGGGCGCCATTGACCGTGCCGCTGATGCTGATGCCATTGGCGCCGGCATCGATCACCGTATCGCCGCCAAGGATCACCGGGGCCGACAGGCTGAAGGCAGCCCCGGCAGTATAGGTGCCATCCAGCGTCACGCTGCTGCCGGCATAGGTCTGCAGGCCGCTGGTGGTGACCGACTTCAGGCTGGCAGTGCCGCCCTTATCCGTGGTCAGGCTGGCCAGGGCCGTGGTGCCGCCGACAATGCCGGACAGGGTGGTGGCACCCGTGCTGTTCAGAGCCAGGGCATGGGCGCCATTGATGGCGCCGGTCACGCTGATGGCGCCGCTGCCGGCAGCCATGGTGACATCACTACCCAGCGTCACGTCACCGTTAAAGCCAATGGCCCCGTTGCCCGTGCTGCTGGTCAGGTCGCCATTGAGCGTGACGGTCGCATCGCCATAGGTCTGCGCGCCCGTGGTGGTGACGGCCGCCAGCGTCAGGCTGCCGCCCTTATCGGTGGTCAGGCTGGTCAGGGCGGTGGTGCCGCCCACCACACCGGTAAAGCTGGTGGTCCCGCTGCTGTTGACGGTCAGCGCATAGCCGCCGTTCACCGTGCCGCCAAAGCCGACATTGCCGCTGCCGGCATTGATGCTGGTGGTCCCGGCCAGCGTGGCATCACCGGTTACGGTTATCGCCGCATTGCTGCTGGCATAGTTGCCATTCAGGGTGACGGCATCGCCATAGGTCTGCGCCCCCGTGGTGGTGACCGACTTGAAGGAGGCAGTGCCCCCCTTGTCGGTCGTCAGGCTGGTCAGGGCGGTGGTACCGCCCATCGTGCCGGTGACCACGACAGAACCGGTGCTGTTGAAGGTCAGCGCATGGGCACCATTTACCGTACCGGACAGGGTGGCGGTGCCGGTACCCAGCGAGAAGATGGTATCGCCGGCCAGGGTAGTGGCCCCGGTGATCGTCAGATTATTGTTGGTGCCAACCGAGTAGGTGCCGCTGGTGGTGACCGCGCCGGTGTAGGATTGGCCCGCCGTGGTGGCGACACCCGCCAGATTGATGCTGGCCGCCGTGACCGACAGGCTGCCCAGCCCGCTGGCGGCCCCGCCAAGGGCCACCGCGCCCGTGCCGGCGGTGATCGTCACCTCCTTCAGCCCGGTGCCGGCATCCAGCTTGCCGGTGATGGACACATCGCCATTGCCGGATGTCGTATTGATGCTGCGGGCCAGCACCGTGGCATTGCCCAGGTTCAGGTCGCCGCTGACGGTCAGCGATTTGGCCGTGAAGCTGCCGTCGGTGGTGACATTGCCCTTATAGCTCTGCGCCCCGGTGGTGGTGATGGAGCCGCCCAACGTGATGGTGGCGCCTTGCACGGAGAAGCCGGAACGGCTGCTGTCACTGCCGCTGGTCGTATAGGCCTTGGTCAGCGTGACATCGCCACCTGCCGACAATTTCACATTGCCGCTGTTACCGGCGACAAAGCCATCGACCATGTTTTCATCGGTGATCGTGCCGGTGGTGGTGACCTCAATATCACCATTCTTGGTCTTCAGGTCGCCCAGTTCGAACTTGCTGCCCGACAGATAGATGCCGCCGGTTCCGGTGACGGTCGCCGATACCTTGGTGAAGGTGGTGGCAAAGGCCTTGTCTGCGGTACCGACCCCGCTGGACGTGGTCATGTTCAGCGCCAGCCCCGTGAGGGTGGAGCCACCGCTGGCCGACAGGATCTTGCCCGAAGCGGCATTCAGGGTCAGCGTGCCGGTGCTGTCGGCATTGATGGTATCCAGCGTCAGATCACCGGTCGTCGCCGTCAGGGTGATGGTGCGGTTCTTGCCGGTGGCCACCACGCTGTCAGCGGTGAAGGCCAGATTATTGGTGAAGCTGATATCGCCCTTGGCCCCCAGCGTCAGGGCACTGACGGTGCCCGTATTGCTGACGGTCAGGTTCTTGTCGGTACCGGTCAGGCTGATATTCAGCTTGCCGGCATTGGTGGTCAGGCTGGTATTGCCCCCGGCCGAACCGCTGACCAGAACCAGTTCCGCCGCGGTGATGGAGAGCGCGCGCCCGCCGCCGCCGGTAACAATGTCGGTGGTGCCTTTCAGCGTGATGGTGCCGGTGGTGCTGAAATTGCCGGAAGAGGGCAGGGTGAGCGTCCCGCCGCTTTCCAGCAGCAGGCTGCCGCTGGAAAGCGACAGGCTGTCAATGGACAGGTCACCCGCGGTCTTGATGAAGGCCGATGCGCCGGTGCCCAGGGTCAGGGCACCGTTGGACAGGGTGGAACTGCCGGTGCCACTGTTGGAGATGGAGACGACGGCCCCCGCCTTGGCAGCCGACAGGCCTGCAATGCTGGAAACCTTGACCAGCACGGGCGAGCCGGCACCGGTGGCAAGGTCGGTCACAGCACCGATATCGCCATTGGTGGCGGTCAGCGACAGCTTGCCGGCAATGATATGCGTATCGGTGCCGCTGATCAGGATATTGGTTGCGGCGGTGATGCTGGCCTTGCTGTTGCTGGGGCTGCCGGAGGAACTGGTGGTGCCGGCATAAAGCTTGGTGACGGTGACAGCACCGCTGCTGGTGCTGATGGTGACATCCTTGTCCAGCCCATCGGTTCCCTGGGTGACATTCACCACCGCTACAGGACCGGCCGCCGAAACGCTGAGCGCGCCATTGGCGGCGGTCAGCGCCGTGCTGCTGGTGCCCAGGGCAATGCCGCTGCTGTTGCTGTCAGTGATATAGACGGACCCCGCACCGCTGGTACCGCCAGTGATGGTGGCAACCTTGGTATTCATGCCGCTGCTGGAGGTGCCGATCCCGGTGCCGGCGGTCAGCGACAGGCTGGTGCCGGTGATACTGGTCGTGGCAATCCCGTCATCGACAATGTTACCAGTCCCGGCATTCAGGGTGACGTCGCCACTGCCGGCATCCACCATCCCCACACGGATCAGGCTGGTGCCGCTGGACGAAACAGTAATGGCGCCACCGCCCGAGGTCACCAGCCCCAGATCAAGGGAAACACCGGACCCGCCGGCAATATTGATGATGCCGTTATTGCTGGACAGGCTGGTGATGGCCAGTTCCGTGCCAGAGGTCTTGAGATAGACCCCGGCACCGCTGGTGGTGGAACTGGCCTGAAGGCCGCGGCTGTTTACGCCGAGGGCGGCAACGCTGGAGCCGATATTGCTGCTGGTATTCAGCAGCACGGTACCACCGCTGATGCCGCTGTTGCTGTTGCCCTGGATGATCGCGCCGCTGCGGTTGGTCAGCACCACCCCGCCATTGGCCATGCCGGCACTGACCGTGCCGGCCGTACCGCTGCTGCCGATGGTGATGTTGCCATTGGCAGTGACGTTGATGGCATTGCCGGCCGTATCATCGGTGATCGACAGATTGGTCAGCGTCAGTGCCGCACTGCTGGTCACATTGATGGAGCCATTCTTCACCCCAACCGTCAAACCGCCCACCAGGGCTCTGGTGAGGGCAAGATGGGCGGAGCCATCACCGGTTACGGTAGCCGCCACCGTGGACCCGTTGGAACCGCTGACCGCTGGTGCGATGCTCAGCGGGCTACTGGCACTGCCGATCCCCGTACCAGCCTTCAGATTGATCGCGGCGCTGGTGCCGTTGGCGGACAGCGCGATCCGGTTGCTGTTCAGCGCGCCGGCGGCTTCCAGCGTCAACGTGTTGTTGCCCCAGGTGACAAACCCATTCAGGGTCAGATCGCCCTTGGTGGTCACCACGGACAGCGCGCTGCCGGTGCTCAGGCTGCCGGTCGTCAGCGCCTTGCTGTTGGCGATATAGGCATTGGTGGTGGTGGACAACGTCAGCGTATCAACATTGGTCAGCAGGGCGGCATCGCTGGCGCCAATGCTGCTGCCGGATTTACTGTTGCTGTTGCTCAGGGTCAGGTTTTTGGCCGTGATGCCCTCACCGCCTTTCGCCATGGTGATGCTATCGGGCGTCGACTGGCCAAGCATGGGTTTGACGGCCAGCGTCACGGCCCCATCACCGACAGAAATGGTCCCCACCGACAGGCTGTTGCCATAGGTGGAATAAGAGAAATTGAGCCCCGTCTTGTCGGTCACATTGGTCAACACGCTGCCGGACGTATCCGAAGCGGTAAAGGTCAGGTTTGTCGCCGTGATGGACAGGCTGCCATTCGATGCCGTGCTCGAACTGGCGGCGCCGCGGTCGATAATCAGGTCGGTCAGATCCTGATCACTGCCGACATAAATATTGCCGGCCGTGTTCAGGGTCAGCTTGGTGGCTTTTGTCTTCACCCGGGTATCGCTGCTGGTGCTTTCACCAATCGACCCAGCCGTGGCTGACAAGACGACCTCCGCGGCATCAATCATGCTGGCGGTGGTGGACTTGATGGAGCCCTTGCTGGCGCTGATGGTGACCTTATTGCCGGTGGCGGTCAGTGCGCCGGCCAGGATGACATCCGTTACCGTCTGACCGTTACTGCCACTCAGCACCACGTCCCCTTTGGCGCTCAGGCTGGAAATAGTCAACCCATTGGTTTCTTGAATATAAATGCCGCCGCCCTTTGCATTAGCGGTCAGGGTGGTGCCGCTGTTGTTGGCACTGGTCGAGAGTGCCCTGCCGGCACTGCCAATGGAACCCGACGCCGTCAGGCTGAGGGTACCCGAGCCGGAGATCTGGCCACCCCCCAGGATGGAACCGTTGGTGACATTGATTGTCAGGGCAGCACCGTTCAGGCTCAAGCCACCATCAGGATCGGTGGCTGCACCGATCTGAAGGTCACCGCTGCTGAACTTGATTTCACTGGTGTTACCAACCTCGAAGCCAGAAATCTTGGCCGATTGCTTCAGGTCAACATAGGCGCCACTGTTGGCCGCCACCTTAAGCTGGGTCGTCGTGATGTCCAGCAATCCGCCGCCAGTGCCGCTGGCCTGGCCAACCATACCGGAACTGGAAGTCAGGGTGACGCGTCCAGCCTTAATGAAGGATGAGCCGTCAAGCTCCTGGATATTGGCGGACGTTTTAAGCGCAAACTGGCTTGCCCCGCCGATCTCCACCTCATCCACGATGATGGCGCGGTCACTTTTGAAGCTGAAATCCATGCCGGACAGGTCACGGATCTGGCTGAATTGCGTGCCGGCAGCGTTGGTGTGCGTCGCCTGGATCTGCACAGCACTGGCTGTGCCATCCAGAGCGGCGCTGACAATATCAAAGGTCCGGTTCGCCGTGCTTTTATCGCTGGCATTGGTCAGCGCGAGGCTATCGATATGAGTTCCGGAGGTGACGTAAATATCGCCCTGTGTCTTCAGGGTCACCGTCGGCGTATCGATATAAAACCGGTTTCCGCTTGTCCCCAGATTGATGGCGTCCATCGACAGGACGCCCGCCTTGATATGGGAAAGCGAGCTATTGGCGCCACCAAAGATGGAGGCGGCGGATTTCAGGGTCAAATTGCCCGTCTTGGTCACATCAATGATGCCAAGCACCTGGCTGATCTGGGTATCAAAGGTAAAGTTCAGGCCCGTCGTATCTGTCAGTGCAACGGCATAGCTGGAGCTGCCAGTGATGGCGATGGTGGCATTTGTGGAGGTCAGGCTATAGCTGGCCGCGCCATCGCTTGAAGTTCTGCTGTTTTTGATGGACAGCGTCTGCAGGTCGGCGTGGTTGTCGATATAGACGCTGTCCCGGCTGTCGATGATCAATGCATTGGCATCGGTCTGCAGACTGTCGCTGCCATTTTGCAGAATACCACCCGTGGCCGTCAGGGTGATCTGGCCCGCGGTCACCCTGGCGCTGCTGCCGGTGGTGGTGATGTTCTTGGTGGTACCGGTGGTGGTCAGGTTGAGCAAACGCCCTTTCTGGACGTTGATATCACCCAGGACCAGATTGTTATCGGTCTTGATCGTCAGATCAAGGCCGGTGGTGTCAATGAATTTTGTGATGGTGGTGCTGCCGGCAGCCTTACTGGACGGCATGTCGACAGTCAGGTTCTTGCCGGTGATGCCATAACTATTAGTGGAGCTATGCTTCAGCACCCAATCGAATTTTGAAAGATCAGCGGCATTGTTGAAATAGACACTACCGCCACTGGTCAAATCCAGGGTCTTGGCGTCAATCTGCAAAGCGTCGCTGCTGGTACCGATGGAACCACCAGCGACGGAAAGAACAAGCGTATCGGCAACGATGGCCGCCATCGACCCGCTGGCCTGCGTGAGAGTACCATTATTGACCAGCAGCGTTAAACCTGTCCCACCGTTTGACGAGTTGGGGTTGCTGAGTTTGATACCGTCCAGGGCAAGATTGCCGGTATTCTGATAGTTGACATTGCCGCTGGCATCGATTTTCAGCGTACCGACGGTGCCGAAGAATGTGTCCTGGCCGTCCAACGAATTGCCAACGCCAGCACTCGCAATCTCCAAACGACCAGCCGTGATAACGCTGCTGCTCTTGGTGGCATCAACACCCGACCCGCTGAAATTGCTTCCAGAGGAGGTGCCGGCTGTCAGTTTCACCGTCGCGGAGCCGACATTGACATTGGTCACCCGCAAGGCCTTGGTGGAACTGACGGTCAGGTTCAGGCCGCTCTGGCTGATGCTACTCAACTCAAGGGCGGTGATAGACTTATTCGAAACCACCTCATCAACCGTAAAGGTCAGGCCGGTGGAACTCAGCGAGTGGGTGTAGCTGGTGATGTTTTTCGTGAAGGTGAGATCCAGCGTCAGATCGGTCAGGCTGGTATCATTGCTGACATTGAAATCGCCGCCCGTAGCGATTGTCAGCTTCTTGGTGCTGGTGCTGATCGCCGTTCCGCTGTTACCAACCGCCGCCCCGGAATTCGCCTTGGTCGACAGAATGATCTCGCCTGCCGTCAAGGTACCGTTGCCCTGGATAATGGTGCCGGTATTGCCAGTTGCACCACCGGTGGAGGTCAGGTTGATCTTGCCGGTAGAGTTGGTTCCGGCCGTAATTCCCCCCGTGACCAGGGCACGGTCCATGAAGAGACTGAAATCCATCACGCCGGAACCGGTCTTGGCAATGCTGGCAGAGGATCCATTGTCGGTGAGGGTAACGGCCCGCCCTGTACCCAGGTTGCTGAAACTATAGCTGTTTTTATCGGTGGTTGCCTGTGTCTTATGGGTCAGCACCAGACCCAGCGTCGTCAGATTCGTGGAGCTGTTATTAATGTAAACATTGCCGTTGCTGGTAATGTTCAGCGTCGCGGTGTTGGTTTTAACAGCCTGGCTGTCAGTCCCGATTGAGCCATTGCCGGTGCCGGTACCCGTGGCAAACAGGGTCACGGAACCGCCAAGGATGGCGCCACCAGCGCTCATCGTCATGTTGGAATTGGCGCCACCGCCTTCCGTCTTCAGCGTCACCGCACCCGTTGCAACGATTTCACTGACGTAAATGTTCTTCTTGCCGGTGAAGCTGAAATCGGTCGCCGATCCGGTAACGTCAACCGAAACAGTTGTACCACTGTCAGTCAAACTATATACCGGACCGGAAGCGCCGGTGATGCCGAAAAGGCTGGACGTGTCGGCGCCGGTCGTGCTGTTGGTACTGGTTACATCAACATGCGTCAGCGATGTTGTGCTGTTCACATAAATGTTACGCCCAGCGGTCACATTGATCTTGTTGGTATTGACCTGAATTTTGTTGCCGCTGGTGCCGATGGAATAAAGCGTGCCCGCCGTCAGACTGACCGTGCTCGCCGTAATGGCGCCGCTGCCACTGTAGGTGATGTTGCGATCCGCTTTGACGGTGAAGGTGCCCTTGCCAACATCAGCCGCCCCCACCACCGCACTGCGGTCGCCGCCGGCGACCAGGGTAAAGTTCAGGTCCGTCGCGCTGGTCAGAGTGGAGATGGTGCTGCTGGAGGAACTGTCGCTGAGCTTCACCGTCTGACCGGTGCCAGTGATGGTAAGCGACGTGCTGTTGCTGGGGCGGGTGATTTTCAGATCGGTGAAGGCCTGGGCGCCGGCAATGCTGGTCGTGCCGCTGGCGGTAACATCCAGCTTGGCGGTGTCCAGCATCAATTGGTTATTATTACCGACTGCACCCTGGCCGCTGATGGTGATCTTTGATCCTTTGATGACGGTATTCGTATCGCCGTCATCATTGATCGCACTGCCGCTGGAGGTATTGCTGATGCTGATGGTGCCATTGCCGCCATTGGCGATGACCTTGCCCAGAACAGCATTGGAATTGGTGACGTACAGCGCGATATCGCCGCCGGCCGTCACCTCGTTGAACTTGACCGAGCTGTTACCGCTGCTGGCGGCAAACTGAACAGCCACCTCGCCCGTGGTGGCGATGGCATCCAGTTCACCGGCACGGACGGCAAGGAAACTGTTGTTCGTGACAGAGCCGATACTGTCACTGGCCTTCAAGGTGACCTTGCCGGTGGCAGCAATCTGGTTGGTGCCCAGAATTGATCCGGAGACCGCTTCCAGCGTCACCGCGCCCGCCTGGGTACCGATAGTGCTGCTGGAGGCCAGCATATTGCCGGACAGCAGCTTCAGCACCACATCGCCGGAAACTGTGCCGAAACCAGTACCAATCCGGTCGCCATTGCCGATGCTCAACAGACCGACATTATCGACACCGATTGGGCGTTGAACCGTGACATAAATGCCCCCGGTCCCGGCGGTCAGATCACTCGCAGTACCGGCAAGAACGGAGAGACCCTTGGCGGTGACATCAATATCCGCATTGGCCGTAACCGCACCGACATTGCGCGTGGCGTCCAGACGCAGATAGCTTGCCAGCACGCCGGTGCTGTCATTGCCATCATCCAGAATAGCGCCATTCGTTGTCTTGAAGCCGACGACATTACCGGTCGTGGTGCTGATTTGAGTGCCGACGGGCATATAACTATAGTCGAAGGCGCCGGTATTGACGGCGCCCAGGGTGATGTCGCGGTCACCGGTGAAGGCGAACATGTTCAGCCCGCCGACATCCTGGGCATAGCCGGTATCGATCAGGCGTTCAAACAGATAGCCGCTGGCACTGTCCGTCACCCGGAAATCCAGGTGCTGACCCGTGATGGCGTAGGTGTAATTGGCGCTGCTGTCCTTATGCGTGCTGGTAATGGTCAGGCTGTTGAAGTGCGCTTCGTTGGCAATGACCAGATCGCCCGCCGTAACGACAGCCAGCTCTGTTGTCTTGATACCAAGGGCTTGGCCGGATGCGCCGACCCCCTCCGTTGCGGTCAAGGCAATCGACTTGGCATTCAGGAAACTGTCGCTGCGGCCATCATCCAGAATGGCGCCGGCCGTGGTGGTGATTGTGGCCTTGGTGGCGTTTTCAATATCCAACCGGCCCAGCACCAGATTCTTGTCGCTGGTGAAGCTGAAACTGGTGATGAAGGTGCTGGAAAGCTCGCTGATGGTCACCGTGGTACCATTATCGGACACGGTAAAGATCTGACCGCTGGAGGTCAGAGACAAGGCATTCGGCGTGGTGCCATTATGCTTGTTGTTGATGGTCAGGGAGGCCAGCAGCGAACCGGTATTGTTGATATAGATGTCACCTGTATTGGTGACACTCATCGTCTGGCCAGCCGTTTTCAGTGCCGTGGTGCTGTCACCAATGGCGCCGCCAACCTTCAGCGTGATAACAGCGGCGGACAGCAGGTTGCCCGCCTTGGTCACCAGGGCGCCGGAAAGGTCCAGGGTTGCAGCACCGCTGCTGGCAGCCTTAACCGACCCATCCAGGGTGGTGGTTCCACCTTGGACATTGATGGTGATGGACCCTGTGCTGCTGCTCATGTCCTTCAGGGTGACAGCACCGTTCTGGGTAACCGTCAGGGCGCCGACTGTGCTGGCGCTGATCTTGTTGGCTGTCGTCAGCAGTTCCACCGTGCCGCCAGCGCCGGTGGCCGTGGCGGTCACATTATCGCCAGTGATCTGCTGGTTGTTGCCGCCTGCCTTGGCAATCGTGCCGGTCGTTGTCGTCAGGGTGACATTGCCGGAGCCGGCATTGACCTTGGTGTACGCGATGCCGGTCCCGGCAGAGACGTCGATATTACCGGTGCCACTGGCAATCGTCACATCGGCCAGGGCTGCACTATCGGTCGTCTTCAGGGAGATGTCGCCCCCATTCGCCGCAACGGTGAAACTGGTCGACGTTTCCGTGGAGATGAAGGCGCCGCCCTTGGATGCGGTCGCTGTGACGGTGCTGGCTGTGCTGGCCAGCAGCGGGTCAGTGGACGTGCCGATATTGCTGGCCGCCGACAAGGTTAGCGTGCCGACGCGGATTTTGGTGCTGGCAACGCCATCATCCAGAATGGCCCCGCCGGCGCTGGTCAGGGTCAGGCTGCCGCCGCTGGTAAAAGCCACATCCCCCACGGTCAGCGTACCGCTGGCGGTAATGGTGGCGCTGCCGCTGGCCGCCTGCAGGCGGTTGAGGGCCAGGGCCCCCGTATTATCAACCAGAACCAGTGTGCCGGCCTCTGCCGACAGGCTGCTGACCGTGGTCAGCAGGGCGGTACCGGTGGCCCCGATGGTGCCGTTGCTGCCCGTGCTGCCCTTGGCCACCATGGTCAGGCTGTTGCCGGTGATACGGGGGCTGGCGCCGGTGCTGGTGATGTTGCCGGCATTGGCCGTCAGGCTGATATCGCCGGTGCCCGCATTGATGATGCCGACCGCCAGGCCGCGATCAGCGGCAATGTCCAGCGTCAGATTACCGGTGCTGGAAATATTGGTCAGCGTCAGGTCGCTGGCCCCATCCGTCGCCGTGAAGGTCAGCCCGGTGGCAGCGATGCTGTAGCTGTTGGTCGCCGTGGCGGACACATGGGCGGTGGTCAGCGACAGGCTGCTCAAAGCTTTGTCATTGGCAACAAAGATGTCGCCGCCGCTCTTCAGGGTCAGCCCGGACACACTGGTGGCGATGGCTGCACCGCTGGCGCCGATCTGGCCCCCCAGCGCCGACAGGGCGATGCTGGCGCCGCTCAATGTCGGGGTGGCACCGGAAACGTTGCTGATATTGCCGGTAATGCTATCAATTTTGATGGTACCCGCACCGGCATTGATATTGCCGGCCAGGCTGACACCATTGCCAGACAGCAGGGTGATATTGCCGCCATTGCTGGTCAGCTTGCCGATATTGGTCAGGCTGGACCCGGTCAGCGAGGCGTCCAGGGTGATGGCGCCGCCGGCGGTGGCAATCTCATGCGTCGCACTGGTGAAGGTGATGCCGCCGCCAGCCTTGGTGGAACGCAGGGTGAAGCTGTTGCTGCTCCCCGTCTTCAGGTTCAGGCTGGTGTCGACCGTAATCAGGCCGGTCGCTTCCAGCACGATGTTGGTGGTAGCGTTGATGGCCTGCAGCGTGCTGGCGCTGACGGTGTTGGCGCCATTATCGGCGGTGGAGCTGGACAACGTACCGCTGCTGATCTTGCCATCCAGCGTGCCCGACCCGCTGGAGACAATCTTTAAGGTCGCCGGGTCCAGCAGGAAGGTGCCGGTATCGCCCTGCGGGGCCGACAGGTCGACACGGCCGGTCAGGGTGATGGTGTCATGGCTGGATACTTCGGCGAAGCCGCCATTACCGCCCTTGGCGCCGCCCTTGGCGCTGATGCTGCCGGCAAAATCGGTGCGCTGTTCCGACAGAACGGTGACCGTGCCGCCATTGCCATGGCTCAGCGCGTCGGCCGCCATGGTTGCCCCTTCGGCGATGCCGACGCGACCGGCCGCCCAGGCGCCCTTGCGGTCGCCATTGCTGCCGATGGCGATGGTGCCGCCGCCCTGGTCGCCCGACGCATCAATATGCGTACCGGTGGCCACCTGAATATCGGCGGCATCCACGATCACCGTGCCACCGGTCTGGCCCGCCTTAGCGCCGCTGGCATCAACCGTGCCAGCGACCTGCACCTTGCCGGTACCGCCGGACAGCACGATCTTGCCGCTGCTGCCACTGATGCTGGTGGCGCTGATCACGCCATCGGTATTGATGACATTGTCAATAACGCCCTTCACCGCCCGCGCCGACAGCACCACGGTGCCGCCCTCGGCGGCGATCTGGCCGGAATTGACCACCAGTGCCTTGGCGGCCCCATCGGCCCCCGGCGCCAGATCGGTGACGGTGGAGCCAGCATTGAAGCTCAACAGCCCGTCACCCTGGAAATCCAGCGTAAAGCGCTGTGCGCCCCCCAGGGCCACCTTGCCCAGCCGGGCCTGGATGACGCCGGAATTCTGCACAGACGGGGCCACCAGGGCGGCAAGGCCGCTATCCTTGATGGAGATCAGCCCTTCATTGACGATGCCGGCATTCAGGTTGGTGGAAGCCTGATTGAAAGCATATTTGCCGGCCAGGAAATCAGCATCGCTGATATTGGCCGTAGTAGCCACCAGCCCGCCGACATCAACACGCGACCCCTTGCCGAAGAACACCCCGTTGGGGTTGACCAGCATCACCGTGCCATTGGCGGTGATGGAACCGAAAATGGCCGAGGGATCGGAACCGACCACCCGGTTCAGTGTCACCGACTGGGCATTGGGCTGCAGGAAATTCACCGTCTCGCCCGCGGCGATGGAGAAACCCTGCCAATTGATGATGGCCTTGTCGCTGCCCTGGATGATGTTCAGGGTCTGCGGTGTGGCCGCGACGATGCTGGCCTGACCGGCCACCACGGTGCCGCCGGTGGGGTTTGCCCAGGCGGCCTGCGCGAAAATGGAAGACAGCGCATAGGCGAAGCCGCCCATGGTCGCCACCAGACCGGCACGGCGCTGGCGCCGGTTGCCGCGCGGTGCCTTGCGGGCGGCCGCCAGCAGGGAGGCAGCCGATGCCAGCAGATTTTCGCGCAGATTATGCCGCTGGCGCTGGAAGCCCGGCAGGTCGGTTGCGGAGAGCGGACGGGAAAAGCGATGGTTCTTCATGATGTTTCCCAATCCCTTAATAATGCGCGGTCAGGCTGAAAAAGACGCGGGTGGGCTTGCCCTTCTCGGTCGCCACATCCAGGTTCAGCGGTTTGTTGACTTCCAGCGTGGCAAACAGATTTTCGTGCAGATTGGCCCGCACGCCACCACCGGTAGAGGCCAGGGTGACATGGCCGGACGGCCTGGTGTTCGACAGGCTCCAGACCTGCCCGCCATCATAGAAGGCGTAGAACTGCACACCCTGCGGCAGGATCGCCAGGGCAGGGGAGTAGCGCAGCTCCAGCGAGCCGGCCCAGCCATTATCACCGGAAATCTCCCCCTCATTATAGGCGCGACCGAAATTGGGGCCGCCGAGGGCGATTTCCTCCGACGCCAGCAGCGGCGTCTTGGTGAACTGGCTGGTCAGCGTTGCCAGGACGCTGAAATTATTGGGCAATTGCTGCACACGGGTCAGATCGGCCGTGACCTTCAGATATTCGGTATGGCCTGCCGCGCGCGAGGCCAGCGGCGCCTTATGGTCGGTCGCCCCCAGCACATCCAGCCCCTGGTGCAGCGTGATGCGGGCGGCGGTGATGCCATCCCAGCTGTCCGACCTGTCATAGGAAAGACCGGCGCGCAGAATGCGCAGCCGGTCTTCGTTGAAGGCCTTGTCAGACAGGTCGGTCTTGACGTTGCGATATTCGAACTCCCCCACCAGCCGCAGATTTTCCAACCGGGAACGGATCAGCGGATAGGCGATGGTGGCCACCTCGGCCACCACTTCGCTGTCAATTTCCAGCGGCTTCAACTCCCGCCCCGGCGAGGAACTGGCATAGGAGGAGACAAGGCCAACCGTCAGCCCGTTGCTGCCCAGGGTAGCCTGATAATTGCCCGCCACCGTCCAGGATCGGCGGGCCGGGGTGGACATCTTGGCGGTCAGCCCCACCCGGTCGGCATGGCTGGCGATGGAATTGGCGCTGACGGATGCAATCAGCTCCGAACTGCCAAGATAGGGGGAGTTGCGGTTATCATAGATCAGCGACGCATCGATCAGCTTGCGTTCCGCCTTCACCACAATGACAGAGCCGCCCAGCACCGTGGGGGACGGTTCCAGACTGCCGCGAACCGTCATGCCCGGCAGGTCGTTGGCCAGCAGCAGACGGCGTTCAATGGCGGCGATGTTGATGGGCTTGATGCCACGCAAGGGCTCCAGCAGCCGTTCTACGGTGTCCCGCGCCGGGCCGATATCATCGGCATAAACGATATCCGAGATGGAGCCTTCCACCACGCTGATGCGGAAACTGCCATCCTCGATCGTCTGTTCCGGCACGATCACCCGGCTGGTCACATAGCCGGCATTGCGATAGCGAAGTTCGATTTCATTGGCGACGGTGAACAGGTCGCGCACCGTCACTTCCTTGCCGATCAGCCCGGCATAAAGCGGTCGCAGCGATTCGGTGTCGAAGGCCGTATTGCCCTCCACCAGCACGCTGTTCAGGACCAGTTTGAAATTTTCCGCTCCGGCAGGGGCTTCGGCGGCGGAGGCGCGGGGCACCGCGATGGCCTGACCAGGGGCCGATGGCGTAGGCAGGACTGGCTGTGGCAGCCCACGGCCCGGTTCTGCCCCCGTTGGAAGGGTCGGCTGAACCTGCTGGGCCTGCGCCGGCAGGGTCACCGCCGACAATGTTAAGAAAAGTGCTGCCGTTTCCAGGGCGATGACGGACGCTCCTTTACGATACCGCCGCCCCAGGAGCGTGCGTTCAGCAATTTTCTTCATCTTTCCCCACCCAGGCCCGGCACTTCCGGATCAACGTTAATACATTAATAATAGTAGTAGTAACCCTTAAGGCATCATACGTGCACGACGTCAACAGGGCAACTAAATGATGCTATGCGGAAGGTCGTATTGTTGACCCTTTCGCACAGATCGGCGATTTCCAATAAAGAAATAAGGGGAATCTGAAATATAAACTTCAACCAAATTCATAAGTATGCAAATTTTTATCTGATAAATGGCAAGAAGGTGAAGAATTTTTAGGAGTTTTTTCCGATTTATTCCGATTAAAAAACAAATAAAGAAAAAAAATATTCTACGCCCATTTTTGGGTCTTGACACTAATCGACGCCGGCCGAACAAGGGCCAATCGTAGAAAAATGCAATATTTACGTTAGGGTTCTCCCACGTCTGCTTATTTTTTCAGCCACCATCTACATGGTTAAATTTTTGCTGCCATCGTTGGTGAACCGGCATCAGGAGGATGCCAGTGAGGCGATATAGAGTTTTTCAGACGGGCAGCGGGAAACAGCTCAGATTTACTTATGCAACAAGCACGGAACCGTCGATGGCGTTGACATCCCGGCAGCCGGTCAGGGCCATCGCCAGTTCCAGTTCCGCCCGCAGGATGCGGATGACATGGGCCACGCCCGGCGCCCCGGCCGCCGCCAGGGCGAAGATATAGGGCCGGCCGATCAACACCGCCTGCGCGCCCAGTGCAAGGGCGCGCAGCACATCGGTGCCCCGGCGGATGCCACCATCCATCAGGATGGGGATCTGTCCGCCCACCGCCGCCGCGATGGGTGGCAGCAGGTCGATGCTGGCTGGCACCCCGTCCAGCGTCCGCCCGCCATGGTTGGAGACGATCAGCCCATCCATCCCTGCCGCCACAGCCTGTCTGGCATCATCCGGGTGGGTGATGCCTTTCAGGATGATCGGCAGGCGGGTCAGCCCGCGCAGCCAGGCCAGATCATCCCAGCGGGGGGCCATTTCCAACAGTGGGCTGCCGAACAGCAGCGCGCCCGGCGGCCCGGCGGGCGGCAGGCGCATCCCCTGCAGGTTAACGGGACCGATACCCGGCGGCAGGGCGAAGCCGGCCCGCTGTTCCCGGTTGCGCACCCCGTTCACCGGGGCATCCACCGTCACCACCAGTGCGCGATAACCGGCCTGTTCCGCCCGGCGCACCAGATCGGCCGTGAATGCCCGGTCGGGCTGGATATAGAGTTGAAACCAGAGCGGCGCCTGGGCGCGGGCGGCGATATCTTCCAGCCGCACACTGGCCTGGGTGCTGACCACCATGGCGGTTTCCATGGCCCCAGCCGCCAGCACGGTGGCCAATTCCCCCTCTGGATGCAGCAGACGGTGAAAGGCAATCGGGGCCAGCAGGATCGGCGCCGCCAGATCCAGCCCCAGCAGCCGGGTCCGGGTGCTGCCGCCGCGCAGGTCGCGCAGCGCACGGGGGCAGAGGCGATGGCGGGCAAAGGCCGCCACATTCTCCCGCAGGGTCCATTCATCCCCCGCCCCGCCAGCGAAATAGGCCCAGGTGGCGGCACTCATCCGTGCCTGGGCCAGGGGCTCATAATCGCTGACGGCCGCCACATCGGGCGGAATGCTGGTCAGTGGCGGCAACGGCGCGCTCATCGTCCGGCCCCCGCGATCAGGGGAAGGGCCGGGCGCTGACGGGCGGGGTACGAAGGACGTTTCTGCACGGGAACCACCACCAGATCGACAATCCCGCCAGCTATAGGGGCTGATACTGGAATTGTCGATCTGGTGGTGGCTTCTCTCAGGCCGGGCGGCTTGTCACAGGCCCAGCACGCCGGGGTTCAACCGCCGATCGGGGTCCAGTGTGTGCTTGACCTGTGCCAGCAGGGTGCGGCTGGCGGCATCGCGGCTGTCATAATAGGGATAGGTGCGGCCGATTTGGAAATGGCCCAGCCCGTTGCGGGCGAACAGGGCCAGCAGGCGCTGGCGGGACTTCTCCACCACAGCGGCGGCTTCCGCATTGGGCGGATTCACCGGCAGCTTGGCCATATGCCCCTGTTCAACATAGGCATGATGGACCGGCAGCATGGCATCGGGCCAATAGAAGGTGGGCTCGATCAGGATGGCATTGGTGGACATGCCACTGAACAGGAAAGCATTTTCCACCCCATGCGCATCCAGCTCCGCGCGCATGGAGTCGAATTCCGCTTCAATGGCCTGGAAAATCGCGTGGGCGCGGGACAGCGGCACCAGACAATGGATCGGCACCCAGCGTTCGCCATTGGGGCCGACCATGGAATTCAGCGCCATGAAGGGCTGGGCGCGCATGACTTTCGGGATGGTGTTTTCCACCTCCACCCCGTTGCAGGCGGCGGCAATGCGCCGTGCCTCGGCCAGATCGTCGGCCACCCCGGCCGCCGAGCGGCCTTCGCACACCACATGCAAGGCGAAATCGCCGTCATCAATGAAGCTGCGGCCGGCCAGCGCGATCTTCGCCGCCTCCTTCATGCCTTTCAGCAGCGATCCCTGCTTGCCGACGACATTCTTCAGCGCCCCCAGATCGGCGGAAAGCGAGGCGCGCTTCAGCCGGATGCGGGTCAAGCGCGGATCGAAACCGCAGAGTTCGCTGGCAATACCGGCCTTGGTCATGCCGGTCAGGGCCGCGAACATGTCGGTATCGGTCTTGAAGGAGAAGGAGGCATAGGCCTCATGCTTGGGCAGCGGCATCAGCCGCAGGGTGATTTCCGCCTTGATGGCGAAGGCCCCGCAATCGCCATTAAACAGGCCGGCTATATCCGGGCCATAGAAGCGATAGAAGGGGCTGTCCCCATCGGCCCCGCGGGCACCGGTGCGCAGAATCTGCCCGTCAGCCAGCACCGCCGTATAGGCCACTACGCTTTCCCCACCCGTGCCATGGTGCCCGGCGCCGAAGAAGGCATTGCCCTGGGACAGGCCACCACCGATGGTGGAGATCAGGCCCGACAGCGGCCCCCAGAAGGGCGTGCGCAGCTCCAGCGGGGCCAGCGTTTCATACAGCGTCTTCCAGGTGCAGCCGGCCTGCACCGTCACCACCATATCGTCGGCCCGCACGGCCAGCACCTTGTCCGTGCGGGAAAGGTCCAGCGAAACGCTGTTGGGTGATTGCGGCAGATAGCCCTTGGTGTAGCTCATCCCGCCGCCGCGCGGCACGCAATCGAACCCGGCTTCCCGCGCCGCCACGATGGTGGCGGCCAGCTGGGCCGTGTCAGCGGGTGCGGCGATCAGGGCGGCGGCTTCGTTGCCACGGCTATAGATATCCTGGGAAAAAAGCTCGCGCACTGGATCAGCCCGACGCACATTGTCGGCACCGACGATGGCAGCCAGCCGCGTTGCCAGCGCTTCACTGCCCGTCGGCGGGGTGGGGATAGTAGCGGAAACCATGTTCATTGACCCGGACCTTCTGTTTCGCTGCTTTTTGTATTGATCTATTTATATACCTATATACCATATTTCCAACAGAAAGCCGTGCGACAAAAACAACGGCAGCAAAAATCGGACGGAACAGGAGTGCAGGGTGTGGCGGAACCACAAATCTGTAAAGCCTATGTCGCAGTTGCCGGCGGGCAGGTGCATTATCGCCGCGCCGGTTCCGGCCCGCCGCTGGTGCTGTTGCATGACAGCCCGCGTTCATCCCTGCTGCATCTGGACCTGATCCGCCATCTGGCGGACCGCTTTACGGTTTATGCGCTGGATACGCCGGGTTACGGGGAATCATCCCCGCTCAGCCCCCCGGGGCGGGCGCTGGCGGTGGCGGATTTCGCCGATGCGCTGGCCGATACCGTCGCCGCCTTGGGGCTGCAGAAGGCGGGTTTCTACGGCTTCCATACCAGTTCCAAGATTCTGCTGGATTTCGCCGTCCGCCACCCGGAGAAGGTGGCGGTGGCGCTGCTGGATGGCCTGTCCATCGCCCCCGGCGGCGCGCCCGATCCCGCCTTCATTGATGCCTATATGCGCCCCTTCACGGTGGATGCGGATGGCGCTTTCCTGGCGCGGGAATGGACGCGGGTGCGCGACACCTGGCGCTGGTTTCCCTGGTTTGCCACCCGCCCCGCCAGCCGGATGCCCATCGCCCAGCCGCCGCTGACGGAAATCCATGATTATTTCCTGGATTATGCCATGGCTGGCCCGAACTATACCGGGGCCTACCGGGCGGCCATGGAATATCAGCCACTGGATAATGTCCGCCGCATCACCGCCCCGACGCAGATTTTTGCCCGTGCGGATGATGTGCTGGTCGGTTGCCTGGACCTGCTGCCCAGCCCCGGCCCGGCTGCCCTGTCGGTGACGCGCCTGTCGGCCGACCGCCGGCAATGGATGGCCCATATCAAGGACCAGTTCGAAACCTATAGCGCCGACATGCGGGCGGGTCCGGCCCCGGTGGTGGCCATTGGTGGCCCGTTCAGCCAGTATATCGACCTCCCCCATGGCCAGATGCGGGTGCGCTCCATCACCGGCATCGGCCGGCCGCTTCTGCTGCTACATGATCTGCCCGGCGGTGCCGCGGCGGAGACTGGGCTGCAGGCAGCCCTGGCAGCCGCTGGCCGGCCGGTTCATGCCCCCGACCTGCCGGGCTGCGGCCAGTCCGACCCGCTGCCGGTGGCCACCGCAGACGCCTATGCCATGGCCCTGGCCCAGGCGGTAAAGGTGCTGGAACTGGGGCCGTTCGATCTGGTGGCAAATGGGCTTTCCGTACCCCTGGCCCTGGCGCTGCTGCGCGGGGGCCTGCCGATCCAGCGGGCTGTGCTGGATGGGATGCCGCTGCTGGCAACGGAAGCCCGTGCCGGGATGCTGGATTATCTGGCGGCCCCGCTGACACCGGATCGGGCGGGGGCGCATGTGCTGCGCGGCTGGCACGCGCTGCGCGATGCGGCGGCCAGCTTCCCGGCGCAGGATGGCGACATCCATGCCGTGCGCTGTGACAGTGCGGCGCTGGACGGGCAATCGCTGTTCTCACGTCTGCTGGACATGCTGAAGCAGCCCACGCACCAGGGCGATGCCCTGCGGGCCGCCTTTGATCATGATGCCGCTGTCCGTCTGGCGGATGTACCGATGCCGATCCTGTTGCCGGACGTGGCGGGCGACCCGCTTTATGCACAGGTGCCGGCGGCGGCGCGGATGCTGGCCCAGGCCAATATCCAGCCGCGTCCGGCGGATATAACCGCGCGCGCCGCCCTTTTCCTTTCCTTCCTGGCCGGGTGAAACCTGATGACAGAATCCTTCGACCGTCACGGACGGATCAAGTGCGGCACCATTGCCACGCCGGTCTTCGATGCCTCGCTCGCCGATTACCGCGATGTGCTGGGGCTGGAACTGCTGGAACAGGGGCAGGTTTCCGCCGATCTGGCCGCCAGCTGGGGCGCCCCCGCCGTGGCCGGTGCCCGCACCGCCCTGCTGCGCCCGACCAGCGGCAATGGCTGTTATTACCGGCTGGTGGAGGTTGCGCCGACGCCGGATTACCGGCCGGCCCGCTCCTATGGCTGGGTTGCCTATGAAATCACCGTGGAAGATGTCTTCGCCCTGCATGAACGGCTGAAGGACAGCGGCTTCACCATCATCGGCCCGCCCAAGTTGGTGGAGGGTTTCAGCAATTTCATCCCCATGCAAGCCATCGGCCGGGGTGGGGAGATCGTCTATCTCAATCAGGTGCTGAAATCGATGAGCGACCTGGACCTGCCCATGGCCGGGTCCGGGGTGGACACGATTTTCATCGCCATCCTGGCGGCCTCTGATATCAGGGCGTCGCTGGCCTTTCAGGTGGAAAAGCTGGGCTTTGCCGAGGGCGGCACCTACAACATCCCCTATAGCGTCATCAACAATGCCTTTGGCCTGCCGGCCGACAACCGCACCACCATCACCATGACCAAGGTGGACCGGCTGCCGGTGGCGGAGATCGACCTTTACCCCGCCGGCACCATCACCCGCCCCCGGCCGGACGGTGGCTTGCCCCCCGGCAATGCGGTGTTGAGCTTCAATATCGATGATCTGGACAAGGTGACGGCCCCCCTTCTGTCGCCACCGGCCCGGCGTGACGGGCCGCTTTATGCGGGTCGCCGGGTGGCAACGGTGCTGGGGCCGGATGGCGAGATTTTTGAACTGATCGAAACAGGGAAGGGCGTGTGATGCGTGATGCCGGTAAAGGGGAATTTTCCCGCGCCTGGACGGTACTGCTGGCGGCCCTGGTGGCCACCATGTGCGGCGCCTCGCCCGTTCCCTTCAACACGATCGGTTCGTTTCTGAAGCCGCTCTCGGCGGAGTTTGGCTGGAACCCTGGCCAGATCATGATCGGCATCATGTGCTATGGCCTGTCCGGCTGTGTCATGGCGCCCGTCATCGGCGCACTGGCCGATAAATATGGTGCCCGGCGTGTCGGCATGTTGTCGCTGCTCGGCTTCGGCCTGGCCTTTGCCAGTGTCGGGCTGGTGAGCAGCCTGCCAATGTTTTATGCTTTGTATCTGCTGGTCGGGCTACTGGGGATCGGTTCCACGCCGATCACCTGGTCGCGCGCCGTCAATCTCTGGTTCGTGCAGAACCGCGGGCTGGCCCTGGGCATCATGCTGCTGGGCACCGGTGTGGCCGGTTTTATCCTGCCCAGCCTGACCGTCTATCTGATCAATCATGCCGGCTGGCGGTGGGCCTATGGCCTGATCGCCCTGCTGCCGCTGCTGGTGGCCCTGCCCATCGTCATCGCCTTCATGCGCGAGCCCAAGCCGGGGGAGGTGCCGACCGCCGATGTCGGCGCCAGCACCAAGACGGGCTTCACCCTGGCGGCGGCGCTGCGGGACAGGCGTTTCTGGATCATGGCCGTCTCCTTCATACTGGTCTCCATCGCCTATGGTGGGTTCCATACCAACCTGCAGAACATGATCCGCCTGAAGGGGATCAGTGACGGCACCGGCGCCCTGATCGCTGGCTGCGTCGGCCTGTCCATCATTGTCGGCCGGGTTGGTACCGGCCTGCTGGTGGACCGGTTCTGGGCCCCGCTGGTGGCGCTGCCGCTTTTGTCCATGCCGGCCTTGGCCTGTGGCATCTTCATCACCGATGCGCCGCCTTTGGCGCTGATCGTGCTGGCCGCCGTGATGCTGGGCTTTGCGGCCGGGGCGGAAACCGACCTGATCGCCTATCTGGCCGGGCGCTATTTCGGCATGGCCTATTATGGCCGCATCTATGGAATGCTCTATGCCGCCTTTGCTGGCGGGTCGGCCATTTCCCCGCCGCTCTATGGTTATGTGGTCGCCACCCATGGCAATTACACGCCGATCCTGATCGCATCGGCGGTGATGTTTGTCGTCGGTGCGATTCTGTTGATGCTGCTGGGTCGCTACCCCACCAGTTTCCCCACCGTTAAGTCAGCCTGAGAGAAAGAAAGGATATTCCATGTCCAGCCGCATCGTCGCCCTGTTCAACCTGAAGCCGGGTGTGAGCGTTGAACAATATGAAGCCTGGGCGAAGGAAAAGGATTTGCCGGTGGTCAATGGCTTGAAGTCCATTGACAGCTTTGAGGTGTTTCGCGTCACCGGTTCCCTGACGGGCGGGGCGGCACCCTATCAATATGTGGAAATCATCGATATCGCCGACATGGAAGCTTTCGGTCAGGATATTGCCACGGCAAAGATGCAGGCCATCGCGGCCGAGTTCCAAACCCTGGCCGACGTGGTGTTCCTGACCACGGACAAGCTGGGCTGATCAACGTAATACCAATCCGCCGAATGATTGACCTATGGTCAACCCTTCGGCGGCCTCAGGCGCCGGCGCCAACATCCGTTGGCTTGGCTAACGCGGCACGAGCCGCGCGGCGGCAGTCGCCGCCGATACCAATCCACCATGAGTCAAGCTCAAGGCGGATTGGTATAAGACATAAAAAAGGGCGGTGCCGCAGGGCGCCGCCCCTTTTTATGTCAGCCCTCCAGTGCGGCCCAGATGGCGGTAGCGGCGTCCGTCTCTTCTGCCAACCGGTCAAACAGGGCCGCCACCTCCTCATGCCGACCGATGGCGCCGCCAAATTCCAGGCAACGCCGGGCCTTTTCCAGATGTTCCTGGCGGGACAGTGGCCAGGTGGGGGCGCCAAACTGGGCGGTCACGTCCACCGACACTTCGCGCCCGTCCACCAGCGTGGCAATAGCGCGGGCCGGCACAAAGGCGGCGGGATCGGGGTTGCCATCATCTTCCACCACGATCCGCCGGGCGATATCGGCAATATCGGGATCGTTCAGCCGTTCCGGCCCGAAATCGGCCAAACCCACCGTGCCCCGCGTCAGCACCACCCCGCCCAGATAGGCAAAGCACAGCCGTGCATAGGCCGGCGCCATCTCCGCCTTGGGCGGTCGGCCCACCAAGCGGGCGATCAAGGGCGGGGCGCGGTAGGTGAGCTTTTTCAGGTTGATCGCCGTCACCCCCTGTTCGCGCATCAGCATCTGGGTGGCGACGATGGCACCATGGGCGGCGCGGCCGGTGGGGAAGGGCTTCCAGCTCACCTCCTCAATCCGGTGGGGGCCTTTCAAACCATCCAGCAGCCGGTTGATATCATGGCCTGTCTCAAACAGCGCCAGATAGCCAAACGGCCCGTCGATGGAACCCAGCGGTCCCGGCAGTCCGGCCATCGCCAGATCGACCGCCTGCAGGGCAGAGCGGGCGGCACCAGCGATCTGCAAGGGCAGGGTGGGTTTGCCTTCCACATGCGCCTGCATGGTGCCGGACGCATAGGCGAGCGCATAGCCGAACGCATTCAGCGTCACCTCTTTCGACAGGCCGCGCAGATTGGCGATGGCGGCGACACAGCCGAAAATGCCGGCCGTGGCCGGGCGGAAGAATTTCAGCGGTGTTGTCACCGCCATACCCAGCCCGGCCACGACATCAACCCCCGCCACCAGGGCGGTCAGGAACCGTTGCCCATCATAGGGACCGCTGCGGTCGGCTTCGGCCAGCAGGGCGGATGCGACCGTGGCCAACGGATGGGCCACCGCCGGTTCATGCACACAGTCAAATTCCTGGGAATGGATTTGAAAAGCATTGATGAAGGCCGCATGGGGGGCCGGCAGGCGCAGGCCCGGCCGGCCCAGCACCCGCCCGCCGCCATCGGCCCCCGGCTCCCCCCACAGGCGGGCGGCTGTCAGCACATCATCGGCATGGGCCGCCTTAGCCCCGGCAATGCCCACACACAGGCTGTCATGCAGGAAGGTGGCGGCCATGCTGCGCGTGTGCGGGTGCAGATCGGCCCAGCGCAGCGACAGGACATGATCGACAAGGATTTCAGCGGCGTTGGGCAAGGCGGAAACTCCTGAGACGGATGCTGATTCCGGTTCAAACCTACATAATGGTATGTCATTATACCATTCAAAATCCAGATCCGGGTAATGATAGGGAAGCAGCATGTCGGTGATTTTGACCCGTGACACGCCTTTTGAGGCGACCGTCCCCCTGTTGGTCGTGGGCGGCGGCGCCTGTGGCCTGACGGCGGCGCTGGCCGCCCGTGACGAGGGGGTCGAGGTCGTGGTGCTGGAACGTGATCCCCTGCCGCAGGGCAGCACCTCCATGTCACTGGGCGCGCTCTGCGCCTCCGGCTCCACTGAACAGAAACGCCATGGCGTGGATGATGGCGAAGAACGCTTCTTCCAGGATGTCATGGCAAAGACCCATGGCACGGCCGACCCGCTGCTGGCCCGCGTGGTGGGGGCGGAATCCGGCCCGGCGCTGGATTGGCTGGCCGAACGCCATGGGGTGGAACTGGTGCTGGAAACCGGCTGGAAGCCCGCCTTCGGCCATAGCGTGATGCGGATGCATGTCACCCCCGGCCGCACCGGCGCCGACCTGATGGAACGGCTGGTGGCGGCGTGTGAGCGGGCAGGGGCCGATATCCTGACCGATGCGCATGTCACCGCGCTTTATGCCGATGGGGAGCGGGTGACGGGCGTGCGCCTGCAGCGCCCCGATGGCAGCACAGAGGATATCGGCTGTGACGCGCTGGTGCTGGCCAGTTGCGGCTTTGGCGGCAATCATCAGATGGTGGCGGAAAACATCCCCTCCATGGCCCATGCCCGCTATTTCGGCTGGGAAGGCAACCAGGGCGACGCCATCCTGTGGGGCAAGGCGCTGGGGGCCGGGCTGGGCGACATGGATGCCTATCAGGGCCTGGGCCTGCTGGCCGATCCGCAGGGGATCGACGTCAATCCCCGCCTGCTGATCGAAGGCGGGGTGCAGGTGAACCAGCGGGGCGAGCGTTTCGGGCATGAGCTGGAGGATGTCTCCGGTGCCGGTGCCCGCGTCATCGCCCAGCCGGGTGGTGTGGCCTGGGTGATCTATGACGACCGCATCCACCAGAACTGCAAGGAACTGCCGCAATATAAGGTGCTATCGGGCCTGGGTGGTATCCGGTCTGCCCCCGATATCGAAGGGCTGGCGGCACAGGCAGGCATCGATCCGGCGGGGCTGGCGCGTACCATGGCGGAGGTGGCCGGGTTCGTCGCCAGCGGGGAGCAGGATGGCTTTGGCCGCGCCTTCCCCAGCCCGGCGCTGGCCTCCCCCTTCTACGCCGCCCGTGTCACCGGGGCGCTATTCCACACCCAGGGCGGGTTGCTGGTGGATGAAAATGCCCAGGTCCGCCGGGCGGATGGCGGCTTGCTGCCCAACCTGTATGCCGGCGGCGGGGCCGCCCGTTCCATCGGCGGCCCCGGCCCGTCCGGCTATCTGCCGGGCGCCGGGCTGTGCATGGCCGTAACGCTGGGCCGGCTGGCCGGGCGGGCAGCGGGGCGGGCGGTGAAGGGGTGAGCCACCCGACAAAGGGTTGGCCGGGCTTTTGCGGACGTATCGCTCAACCATTCCACCCTGCTCCACCGTCACCCCGGCGAAGGCCGGGGTCCAGGGGCCACAAGCGCATTGCTCTACGAAACTGGACCCCGGCCTTCGCCGGGGTGACGGGGGAGAGGGCTCATAATGAAGGGTGCATTGTACAAGTGGGAGAAAGCGGCTTCGTGTGAAAACCTTAGCCCCCACCCCACCCGACTAAAAAAACCACCATCCATCCCCACAAAAACAGGGAGACTTCACATCATGTCGCAGAACACAGGCCGCTTTGCCGGCAAGGTTGCGGTTGTCACCGGGTCCGGCCGCCGGGCCGGGTTGGGGGAGGCGATTGCCCGCCGGCTGGCCGCTGATGGGGCCAGCATCGTGCTGTCCGATATCGGTCGTTCCGCCGATGCCGCCACGCCCGACAGCATGATCGGCGGCATGTCGGAGATGCAGGCCCTAGCCGCCGACATTGCCGCCAGCACCGGATCGCGGGTGGAAACCTTCGTCTGCGATGTGCGTAAGATCGAGTCTATGCGCGCCATGGCCGCCTTTGCGGTGGAGAAGCTGGGCGGTCTGGATTTCTGGATCAACAATGCCGGCATCGGCTACATCATGAAGCCGCTGTTGGAGCTGGAGGTCGAGGAATGGCAGGCGGTCATCGATGTGAACCTGACCGGCTGTTTCAACGGCATCAAGGCGGCGGCTGAAATCATGGTGCCGGCCGGCAAGGGCGGGCGCATCATCAATATCGCCAGCCAGGCCGCCAAGTCAGGCTTCCCGTTCGCCGCCGGCTATTGCTCCTCCAAGCATGGTCTGGTCGGGCTGGTGCGCTCCACCGCGATTGAGCTGGGGCGCCACAAGATCACCGTCAATAATGTCTGCCCCAACCATGTCACCACCGGGCTGGGCGCCTGGCAGAATGAATATTTCTCCAAGCAGCTTGGCATGACGATGGAGCAATATCTGGATGCCATGAAGGGCCGTATCCCCATGGGCCGCCCCGGTGTGCCAGCGGATACGGCCAATGCGGTGGCCTTCCTCTGCTCCGACGAGGCGGTCTATATCACCGCCGAAAGCATGAATGTCTCCGGCGGTGAGGAACCGCACTGATCAGGATGGGGTGCCAGCGGGGGGAACGCCCCCCCCGCTTACCCTTCCGATTTCCAGGCGCTGCTGCCGCCCTTGCGGTTGGAGCGCATATGGTATTTGAACCGGTCGGGCCGGTAATGGGCATAGAGCAACTGCACCGCCCGGCCTGACTTGTCCCGCATCACCCGTTCAATGCGCAGCAGCGGCGCGCCGGGGTCCAGGCCGAGATGTGCGGCCAGCGGCGGCTCGGCCGCCACAGCGGTGATCCATTGTTCCGCCTCATGCGCCGCGGCACCGATCCGTTCCAGCAGCACCAGGGTGGGGGTGGTTTCCATATCCTGCCGGCTGATCCGGGCCGCGATATCGGCCGGCATATACTGCACCAGATAGGAGAAGGGCTCGCCCGATAATTTGCGCAGGCGCACAGCGCGCTGCACCGGGCTGCCCGGTTCAATATCCAGCAGATCGGCCACGATGCTGGAGGCCGGGCCGTCGCTGGTCTCCAGTATCTCCACTTCCGTTTCCAGACCCAGGGTCTTCAGGCTTTCGATCAGATTGTCGAAACTGCCATGGACCTGGGGCAGGGCGGCCGATGCCGTCACCACCGTGCCGCGCCCGCGATGCCGGCTGACCAGATCATGGGCCGCCAGCTCATTTAGCGCGCGCTTCACGGTGATGCGGGAGACATCGAACAGCTTCGCCAGTTCCTGCTCACCGGGAATGACCGAATTGGCCGGAAATTCCCCGGTCCTGATCTTTTCCCGCAGCACGAGAAAGATCTGGTGGTAAAGCGGGGTCGGGGCGGAATGATCCAACTGGTCCGGGCTCAGTCCTGTATGGGTGTTGGGCTGGTCCATCGATCTCCGCCGGCTCGCCTGTTCTAGGGTAGATATTTCAGCTATATCGGATCGCGCCGTCGCGCAAGCCTGCCTGATAGGTCATTGACAATCAAATGATTGTCAATTCAGACGGCTGCACACAGCCGCAACCTGCCCTGGCAAGCACGCCGGCCAGACTGTCGCCCAGCGGCTTGATGCGATAGGGCAGACCGCTGACATAGGGCCGGATGGTCAGCGTCAGCAGGCGCGGGCTCTGCATCCGCGCCGCCTCGTCCAGCAGCCAGTCGGCGGCATCGCCCACCTGCGCCACCCATTCATGCTCGGGCCGGGAATAGCCGATCAGGATTTGCCAGTCATCCAGCTCGTTGGACAGCGGCAGCGCCGTCAGATCGCCCGACTCCGTGGCAAAACGGGTGGGCAGATCATCATGCGCCCAATCGGCAAACCAGCGCAGGCCGGCAGCGGCCAGCCGGGCCGGGGTCTGGAAACCCTCCGCACGGGCCGGGCTGATCCAGCCGGTCGGGCGCTGGCCGCTGGCTGTTTCAATGGCGGACAGCGTGTCGGCGATGTAGCGGTTTTCCACCTCCGCTGACAGGCCGGAATGGTGCAGGGCATCGGTATCCCAGCCATGGGCGCAAATATCATGCCCGGCCGCCGCCACATCGCGCACCAGCTGCGGGTAACGCTCCGCCACAGCACCCTGAACGGCGAAGGTGGCCTTCACGCCCAGCTTGGCGAACAGTTTCAGCAGGCGATAGGCGCCAACCCGGTTGCCATAATCGCGCGTGGTGTAATGGCGCAGGTCAGGATAGGGCGTCTGCATCGCCCCCGGCGCCTTGAAGGGCTGGCCGGACGGGTTCAGCGGGAAGAATTCCAGCGGCACCACCACCCACAGGCCCAGCTTCAACCCGCCCGGCAGGGCGATGGGCTGGCGGTCGGGCAGGGGGGCCGCCGGATAATGGGCATGGTCCGGCCCGGCCTTGCGCTGCGGATAAACCAGATAGCTGTCGGGAAGGGTGCTCATGCCGCATCTCCTGCGGGATTAAAACCGGTGCCGGGCCGGGCGCAGCCGCGCGCCTGAATGTCAGCCAGGGACTGGTCGTAATGGTTGGCCAGATAGAACTCGGCGATTTCCTTCGCCGTCGTCACCCAGATATCATCGCGGTGGCTGGTGATGTAGCGCAGCGCCTCGCGGAACGGCCCCATCCGGTGCGGATGGCCGACCAGATAGGCGTGAAGCGGGATGCACATCACCGTGCCCGTCTCCGCGCCTTCTTCCAGCAACTGGTCGAAATGGCGCATCAGCGCGTCGGCATAGGCGCGCGGGCTTTGATGATAGACGCCATAGGTGATGACGTCATTGACCTCCAGACTATAGGGCATGGAGATCAGGCGGTTATTGCCCTTCACCTTCATCGGCTGCGGCTGGTCATCCTGGAACAGGTCGCAACTGTACCAGAATTCATATTCCGCCAGCAGGTCCATGGTGCGTTCGGTATGGGTCAGCGCCGGGGCAAGATAGCCCCGGATACGCTGGCCCGTGGCATCCAGCACCGATTTGATGCTGTCCTCGATAACCGCGCGTTCCTGCGCTTCGGTCATATTATAGGAATAGCGGGTGTTATAGATGCCGTGGCTGAAGAATTCCCAATTCCGGTCCACACACGCCTGAATGATTTCCGGGTGGTGGTCCAGCATGGCGCAAGACAGGCTGATGGAGCCGCGCACGCCGCATTCATCCATCGCCTCCATCAAGCGCCAATGGCCGACCCGGTTGCCCCAGTCGCGCGCGGAATAGGGCACCACATCCGGGTGCGGCCGGCCCCAGGGCTTGCGCGACGGGTTGATGGGCGGGTCCAGCTCGTAAAACTCAATATTGGGGGCGACCCAGAAGGCCAGCTTCTTTTCCCCCGGCCAGACAATCTTGGGCCGGTCCTGATAGGGCCAGAAATCATACAGATTGGGATCGCGGTGCATGGGCTTGGTTTCCCGGAAGGATGCGATATCGATAGGGCGGTTGGCGCTGCAGACGCGGTTACGTCACCGCAAGGGCGGCCAGATGCGCCTCCACCTCCGCCACGCCCACCACATCGGCATATTTCAGCAGCAGGTCGGTCAGGTTGGCGAAATGATAGCTTTCATGCTTATCGGCCACACATTCTTCCGGCACGATGGTGCGATAGCCGCGCGACAGGCTGTCCACCGCCGTGGCGCGCACACAGCCGGACGTGCTGCCGCCGGTCACCACCACCGTGTCGATCTTGTGCCAGACCAGATAGGATTGCAGCGGCGTTTCATGGAAGGCGGACGGCATCCGCTTGTCATAAACAAGGTCCACCGCTGCATCGATCTCCACCCGCGGATCAAAGGCGTGGCGCTCACTATCCTTGCGGATGTTCTGCAGGCTGTCGGGCGTGTTGGTGCGCGTTCCCCAGATGCCGGCATCGCCGCCATCTGCCTTATAACACACACGCGTCCAGACCACCGGCATCCCCAGCGCGCGGGCAGCCGCGCTGAGGCGGTTGACATGGGCAATCTGGTCCGGGTCGGTGACATAGGCCGATACCGGGAACAGGTCGGGCCTGGTATAGGCCTGCTGGAAATCCACATTCACAATGGCCAGCCGCTGGCCAAAGCCGAACTTGGCCCGCGTCGGGTTCGCCTTCACCCGTTGATAGATTTCGCGGGCCGTCTTTTCCTCACGCACCATGGTCGATTCAAAACGCATCGCCAGACCCTTTCAGCGCCCCCTGTTGGGCAGATAGATGGTATATCTTTATACCATGCTAATCCATCAACCCGGGGGCGCTCAACCCCTTATAGAGGTGGGGGCCAAAGATCAGGCCGGGCGATAGATCGCATAGACCTTGGCCACAGGCTCCCGGCTTTCCCAAGAACAGTCGGCCCCCTGCTCCACCAGGAAGACAGCGCCCTGATGGAAGGTGCCTTCCCGCCCAGCCCCGTCGACAAAAGTGACGCTGCCGGCCAGCAGGTGCATCAGCTCATAATGGCGATAGGACATCGACCGGCGGTGATAAGGCGTGCTGTCCCAGACGCCGCACATGAAGGTGCCGCTGGCGGATTTATAGCTGGTATGGTTGCGGCAGGATGGGGTGGGGGAGATCAGCAGTTCAGCCAGCGGCGCGCCGGATGGTTCCAGCGCCGCGTCATGGTCGATGGCCAGGGGCTGATCGGCACCCGGTTCCCCCGGTTCGGCGCAGCGCATGATGATCGCCTGCGCCCCGGCGGTGGAGGAATAGTGGAACGCCCGCCCGCGCGGAATGACGGCACTGGCATCGGGGCCTAGCGCGATGCTGGCATTTGCGGCGTTGATCGTCAGATCGCCTTGCAAAAGGATGATGAACTCATCCCCCGCCTGCGCGGTCACCACCCCGGCCCCCGCTGCCAGTGACAGGGCGGCAACGGAGACAGGGCCGGGGGCAAGATCCAGCGCCACGCGGGCTTGCAGATAGCCGCCGGGGGCCAAGCTCGCCATGGCCTCTGTGGCGAAGCTGCGCAAATCGAAGAAGCTGAAAACCCTGCCGTCCTGCATCTTTGTCACCCTGACAATATGAAAGCGGCAGGATAACGGGCCCCTGCCACCCGCCGGCACTGTTCACGGGCGGGGCCGTGGCATCATCTGCCGCCGGCAGGCGGCAGCACGGCATCCGCCAGCAGCCCGTCAAGAAGCCGGCCGCAGCCCCAGCCAGCGGCGCGCGCCCGTCAGACGCCGCAACAGCAACAGGTCCAGCAAGCCGATGATGATCAGGGATGCCCCCAGCACCGGCAGCAACAGGGCGAAGACCAGCAACAGGCCTGTCATCAGGGCGGCACTGCCCCGGAACCGCAGGGCCGGCGGGGCACCCAGGGCCCCCGCCGGCCGGCGCTTCCACCACATCACCGCCCCGCTGACCGACAGCAGCACCAAACCCAGTGCCGCCAGCACGCCAAGCGCCTGGTTAAAGGGTCCGAACAACTGGCCCTCATGGGCGGCCACACCGATGCCGACAGCACGATCGATGATGTGCCGGTCGGCGAAATCCTGGCGGTAAAGCACCGCACCCGTCATGCCGTCCAGGTCCACGGAGACGCGTTCCGGCCGGTTCTGGCTCATCCCCCGCACCGCCCAGGGGCCATCGGCGGTCTTGGGCGGGTTGATCAGCACCGGGCCGGCAATATGCAGGTCGGCCGCCCGTGCCGCGATTTCCGTCAGGCCGACGGCGCCCGCCAGCATCATGGCCGGGTCATGGTGATGGGCATGGGACGCGGCGGCATCTTCCGCCGCATCGGCCGCCTTTTCCGCCGCCCGGCTGGTGGTCCAGTCCTGCCGGCCGGCGGTGGTGCCGGTCGCTTCCCGCGCCATCTTGAACCCCGCCCCCCAGACGGTGGCCCAGGGCAGCCCGGTCAGCAGCAGAAACAGGGCCAGCAGCGAAATCCAGAAACCGACCACGGCATGGATATCCCGCCAGAAGGTCCGCCCGCCCGCCCGCAGGCGCGGATAGGCAGTACCGGCCCAACCCTGGCCATTGCGCGGCCACCAGAGGTAAAGCCCGCTGACCAGCATGACAATGCCCCAGCAGGCCGCCAGTTCCACCAGCAGCGAGCCGCGATCCCCCATCAGCAGCTCGCCATGGATGCGCTTGATCTGCTGCATCAGCCGGTCTTCTTCCGCCACCTTGTGCAGGATGGCCAGGCTTTCCGGGTGGACATAGACGCGCCAGAGCGTGCCGCCCTTGTCCCGCACCAGCACCCGCACCGCCTGGCCCGGTTCCGGCAGGATATAGCTTTGCAGCCGTCCCCCCGGCACGGCGGCCACCGCCGCCACGGCCTGGGCATCGGCATCAGCGGCGGGGCCGGCAAGGGCCAGCCTGTCATAGGGCCGATCGATCCAGGCCTCCACCTGCGGTTTGAACAGGTAGAGCATCCCGGTGATGGCCAGGATGATGATGAAGGGCACACAGAACAGCCCGGCATAGAAATGCCAGCGCCAGATGGTGCGGTAATCCAGCCAGCCCTGCCGGGCCGGCCTTTCTAGGCTCGCCACGCTCATCGGATCAGCCCTTCCATTTCAGTTCGACGGTGAAGGTACGCTGCGGATAGGGATGGAAGACCCAGGCCTTGTCATTGCCGATATTATCGACGCCAAAGCTGAACTCCGTCTGGTCGGTGACCTGCCAGGAGAGCTTGGCGTCGAAAATCATCAGTTCCGACGTATAGCCATAGGTGTCACCGCGCTGGGTGCCTTCCAGATTGGTGTTGGGGCGCGAGGCATAGCGCCAGCCGGTGGAGAATTTCCAATCCTCCGCCAGCCGATAGCGCAGATTGCCGTTCAGCCGCCATTTCGGGATGCGCGGGAACTGCACCCCTTCGGAGGCGGGAACGGAGCGGTTGCGCACGGTCTGGGCATCGATCCAGGCAGCGTTGAAATCCAGATCCAGCCCGTCCAGGCCGACATCCACCGCCTCGATGATCCCTTCCATCCCCCACTGGCGCACCAGATCGATATTCTTGAAGGAGGTGGTGATGGCGTTGAACTGGTTGAAACCCTGCATACTGAAGATGGCGTCTTCCACCCGCTGATAGAACAGGCTGCCGGTCAGGCGGACATCCCCCATCTTGTGATGCAGCATCAGGTTGGCATCGCGCGATGTCTCTGCCTTCAGGTTGGGATCGAAGCTGCCGAAATCGAAATTATTGTTGCTGTCAAACTTGCCCTGGAACAGTTCCCCCACGGTTGGGAAGCGGGTGGCGGTGGCCAGGGAGAGCTGGGCCATCCAGTCTTCCGCCAGTTCGGCGCGGATGCCCAGCGTGGGGTTCACGGCCGTTTTCTGGCGGCTGGCATAATCCTGGAAACGCGGCCCGGTCTTGCTCTGCGTGCCGATGGAACCGTCAAAGGCACGCCACTGGTCCAGCCGGGCACCGCCGGTCAGCCAGACCGCATCGGCCACCTGCCATTCATCATCAATGAAGAGGCCAAGCTGGCGCGTCTTGCCCTGGGTGCGGCTGGAGAAGCTGGGCGCACTGGCTGCGCGCCAGTTCTGCACATTGTTGGTGATCTGATCGGTGTAATAGAGGTTGCTGTTGATGCCGACCGCCAGATCATGGCGGCCCCACTGGCGTTCCAGCAGCAAATCACCCGTCCACCAGCCGGTATCGCCCTGGTTTGTATCGGTGCCGGCCCCGTTCCTGATGCCATTGTCATAGCCGGTGGAGGCGCGGCTGCGCTGCTTGTCGACCAGATAATGCGACAGGTTCAGCGTCACATTCCAGTCAGCCAGCGGGCCGGCCAGCCGCAACCCGCCCAGAAATTCCCGCTTCTCCGACAAGGACAGGTTCAGGGCGGGCAGTGTGTAGGTCTTGCCAGCCACCTGCACCCGGTTATTGGCCGTGGTGAAGACGGGGTTGCCATTGGCGTCGCGCAGATAGGTTTGCGGATTGGTGCCGTCGCCATCCGACAGCCAGGCCACCAGCATGGCCGTGGCGTTCCAGCCATTGGCGAAATCATAGCCGATGCGGGCGCGCAGCTGATCCTGTGCGGTGTCATCGGTGGCATAGGCCCCCGATACCGGCGTCTTGGTGATCAGCTCCGGGTCGGTGACAGCGCCGGTGACGGGCGTGCCGGCGGCCCCGCCCTTGACCTCGTTCAACTGATAGAATTGCTGGGGATGGCCCTCATTCTCCAGCCGGCGATAGGAGAGCCGGGCGCTCCACGGCCCATCCTGCTGCTTCCAACTGAAACCGGCCTCCCCGGTATAGCCCTGGAATTTCTTGTCGGTGCCGTATTGCTTATAGGGCTGCACGAAATATTGCGCGGTGGCAAAACTCTCCACACCGTCGGCGGGCGGTTTGGTGGCGATGGAGATGATGCCGCCCATGGAATTGCCGGCATAGCGCGACGAATAGGGGCCATAGACGATATCGAACTGTTTCACCTCCCCGGGCCCCACCACGCCCCATTTGGGCGGGAAACCAAAGCTGTTGCCCAGGAAATTGGAGATGACAAACCCATCTACCAGCACCAGCGTGCGGGCCGATTGGGTGGAATGGGTGCCCCGGAAGCCGGGCACCCCGTTGGCGTCGCCGATATAGCGTTTGCGCACGAAGAAATTCGGCGCGTATTTCATCAAATCTTCGACATTGACCGCATTGATGGCGGCAAACTGTTCTTCGCCCAGGGAGACCGACAGGCCACGCGGTTCGATGCTAATCGGCGCGTCACGCTGGCCGACCACGATCACTTCCGCCATCTGGCCGGTGGCATCCGCCACCTCCATTGTTTCGGCAAGGGTGGGGGGCGCAAGGGCGAACAACGCCACGGAAGCCAGGCTCCGGGCGCGCAGGGAGAGAGGGGACAATTTCACGTCCTCCGGCAGGCGGGGCCATCCCCGCTGCCTCTATGTCAGGGCAAACCGTAACCACCGGCACCAACGGCCGGCGGGACATCTGAAACGGGGGATCAGATGGCCAGTGGCGGCGCCCTGGCGCCCGGTGGGGCGCAGGCCAGAAGACGGGAGAGGGGGACGCAAACCGCCAGCGGCCGGATCAGCCGACATGGCAGCAAAGGAAGCAACAGGGCCGCCAGGAACAGGATGGGGGTGAAGCCCACCAAGGCCGCAAAGGGGCAAAGCCCCTGCTGGTGCTGGTCCACCGGGCCATGCTGGCCACTGCCATCATCCAGCTTGACGCTGCGTTCACCCGCGCCGGTACAGATGACCAGCCAGCCCTGACCGTTACCGGTTTCCAGGTTGGGCATGAAGCCAGCCGGGATCAACCCGCGCAGCACCAGGGCAGCCAGCAGCAGCCACGCCGCAAAGCGACGTGTCACCATTCCGCTGAATGCTGATCCACCCCTGTTCATACCTTTCCTTTTGGCGGTTCCCTCGCGCGCGGTCAACGGGATGTTATTGCGACGCTTTGGCAAGGGTGACCATCAAAATGGAAAAGCCCGGCCACGCGCGGGTAAACGCGCGGCCGGGCTTTTTTTTCAGCGGGGGTTCAGTCCCGCCGCCGCATCAGAACTTGCGGGTCAGCGACACGCGGTAACGGCGCGGTTCGCCATAATAATAACCATTGAACACCGAGGTCAGATACAGCTTGTTGGAGCAGTTCTTGCACTCAAAGCCCATCCGCCAGTTCCCGTCATCAGACAGGTAGCTGGCCCCGACATTATAGAGCGTGTAGGAGCGGGCGAAGGTTTCCAGTGCCGTCGGTGTGCGCGGGTTGGACGGGGTGGTGTTGGACGCGGTGGTCCAGAACCCGCCGGTATAATTGGCCTCACCCGTGAAGATGAAGGAGCCGTTCAGCGTTTCCACCGGCACGGTATAGGTGGCACCAATGGCCAAAGACCGCTTGGGGAAGCGTGACAGCTCGTCCGACGGGTCGATGGCATTGACGAAGACGCCGGCGGCGTTGGTGAAGGACTGGGCCGACGGGTTGACAGCCGTATATTTGCCTTCCTGCAGGCCCAGGGTGGCGAAGACATCCAGACCAGCGGCCGGACGCACGGTGAATTCGAACTCCAGCCCCTTCACCTGGATGTCGCCGGCATTGTTCTGGGTGGACAGCGTGGTCCCGGGCAGCGGGCCGGGGGTGGTGTAGGAGAGCTGCAGGTTATCGGTATTGGTAACAAAACCGGTGACATTGAAGCGGACCCGACGGTCGAACAGGTCACTCTTCACGCCCGCCTCATAAGACCAGGCGATTTCCGGCCGCATGTCCTGGAAGCTCTGCGGCAGATAGGCCGTACGGCTGTTCCAGCCGCCGGACTTGTAGCCGTTGGTGGCGCTGGCAAACAGCATGATGTCCTGATCGATCTTGTAGTTCAGACCGAATTTCGGGGTCACCTTGTTGGTTTCCAGCCGCGTCTTGATGCCGGCAGCCACAATATCCTTGGTGGTGATGCCACCATAGGCGGTCGGCTTCAGGTCCAGCTTCTTCACCTCGTTGGTGAAGCGGGCACCGACCACGGCCGTCAGCTCATCCGTCAGCTTATAGTCAAACTGTGCATAGGCGGCGTAGGAGCTGGTCGTGTTGCGGATGTCACGCACGCTGGAATAGCCGCGACGGCCATTGCAGCTCATGTTGCCATCACCGAACAGACCGTTGGAACAGGAAACGGTGCCGCCCAGCACCTGCCCGGCCAGGGTCTTGTTATCTTCATAGAAGTAATAAAGACCCGCCACATAGCTCAGCCGGTCATCAAACAGATTGCCGACCGCCTTGAATTCCTGGCTGACCATGTCATAGCCGCCATCATTCGTCAGATAGAACGGCACCGGGTTGCTGGTGCGCGAGGCGGGGTTGGAGAAATCGACAACGAATTGCTGATCGATGGTGCGATAGCCGGTGATGCTTTCCAGCGACACGCCATCCAGACGCCATTCAATATCGGCAGTGGCGGCGGTGGTGTTATATTCGGTGCGCAAGCCACGATTATTCAGGGCATCGGCCACCAGATCGCTGGTGCCGCCATGCTTGGTCGCCGCCGCACGCGTTTCGCCCGTTTCATTGGCGAAGGTACGCAGGTACAGGCCGGCACCATCCATATGTTCCACCGACAGATCGATGGTCACATCATCATTGGGCAGCAGGCGGACAGCGCCACGGCCGCCCCAGTTGGTCAGGTCATTCAGCTTTTCGCCATTGGCGACATTGCGCGTCCAGCCACTGTCATCGGCATAAAAGCCGGTGAACTTGGTCAGTACTTTTTCGCTTACCGGAACATTCACGTCCCCGCGCACCACCACCTGGTTATAGTTGCCATAGCTGGTCTGCAGGAAGCCGCCCAGCTCATCGCTCGGCTTCTTCAACTTGACTGAAATGGCACCACCGGTGGAGTTGCGGCCGAAGGTCGTGCCCTGCGGACCACGCAGCACTTCCATCTGTTCCACATCGAAATAGCCGTAATTATTGGCATTCTGACGCGGCACCACCACATCATCCACATAGGTGGAGACGGCGGGGTCGATGGTGGCGATCTGCTCCGTCGAGCCAAGGCCGCGAATATAATAGGTATTGGCGCTGGGCACGCCGGTATTGTTGGAACCGAACAGGTTCGGCACCGAGCGCACCAGATCCAGCGTGGAGGTGATCTGGCGGTTTTCCAGATCGGCCGCCGTGAAGGCGGAAACCGCCACCGGCACATCCTGCAGGCTGGCGGTACGGCGGGTCGCCGTCACCACAATCTCTTCCAGTTGCAGGCCGCTATTATCCTGCGCCAGGGCCGGCAGCGCGGCCGCCAACAGGGCCAGCGAAGCGCCCAGCTTCAGGGCCAACGGCATACGGACGGATTTCAGATGTGAACTGTTCATGGTCTCCAGCCTCCTGTTTTCCTTCAATACGACCCGGTTCATGCCAGGGCCGCGTTTTGTGTGATATTGGTATAACATTATATCATGTGAAAGACTTATTTTTGCCGACACCACTGTTTTTTGGCGATACAAGTATTCTTCGATATTTTTCAGTGGCTTACCTCTAGTCAGCCGTTTCGCTCACAGCACCACGGGTTCCGTGTTGTGCTGTTCCGCCGGGTCGCGTTCCACCAGATTGATCAGCACCCCGTCCGGATCACGCAGGCAGACTTCCATCTGCTGGCGATGCGGCATGTTGAAGGAAATGGCATCCGGCGCCCAAACGGCACCCGCAGCGCGGGCGGCGGCAATGGCGTCCGCCACCGGCTTGGCATAGATGACCAGCGCCACTTCCCCAATCCGGGGCGGGCCCTCGCTGGGGGGCAGGGCAGGCGGCACCGGGTCGGTCACCTCGAACAGGCCGACCATGCCGAAATTGGGGCCACCCTGTTTCTTCAATATCCGACAGCGCACCTTGCTGCTGTCGGGAATGAACAGCACGCCGGCGGCAGACGGGCCGTCCAACATGCCATCGAAATAGACGCCATCGAACCCCAGCGCCTGATAAAAGGCGGTGGACCGGTCGAGATCGCGCACGAAGACAGCAGCGCGGATCAAGGCGGAAATCGCGTGGGCCATGATCATGTTCCTTTCGCGGAACCGGTGAGGGGGCGACACCGTCGCGGAATCGCTACCACTCTTATTGATATGTGTTTATACCATTTCATGGGTCTTCCCCCTTGGCAAGCCGTATCTGGTTACAGGGGAATGCTTACCAACCGATGATCTTCACGCCTGCAGGAGCATCCCGCCCGTGACCCAAAGCCCCCTTAACCAGCGCCCTGTCGCCACCCGCCACTTCATCCATATTGACGGCCGCACGGTGCATTACCGGCGCTGGGGGCAGGGGCCGGTGGTGCTGGCGCTGCACGGTTCCCCGCAATCCTCCCGCACCATGACGGCGCTGGGGGAGGGGATGGCCGCGCGGGGTTTCTGCGTCATCGCCCCTGACACGCCTGGCAACGGGCTTTCCAGTCCCCTGGCGGATGATTGCCCGGAAACAGATGCCTATGCGCTGGCCCTAAAACAGTTTGTCGACGCGCTGGGGCTGGAACGGTTCGGGCTCTATGGTTTCCATACCGGTGCCACCACGGCCTGCGCCTTCGCCGCCCTGTATCCAGAACGGGTGACGGGGGTGCTGTTCGATGGGCTGCCGTGCTGGACTGCCGATGAACGCGCGCATTTCCTGGCCGATTACCTGCCGCCGCTGCGCCCCCACTGGGACGGATCACACATGGCCTGGGTCTGGGCCCGGATGGAAGAACAGTTGATCTTCTTCCCCTGGCACCTGCCCAGCCCGGCGGCACGCATGGATTACGATCTGCCCCAACCGCCGCATCTGCATGAAAATGCGCTGGAGATGCTGGAAGCAGGCGATGCCTATCGCAAGCCCTATCGCGCCGCCTTCGTCTTTGATCCCGCCCGCTGGCTGCCCCGGCTGCGCTGTGAGCATTTGATTCTGGTGACGGCGAAAGACCCGCTTTGCCCGCATCTGGGCCGGCCGGGCCTGATGCGGGCGAACAGCAACATCCTGCCCGACAGCCCGGCCCTGCAGCAGGCCGCCATGGGCTGGCTGGCCGCCCGGCCCGGCAGCATCGCACCCAGCCCGGTGGAGAATACCGACGCGTTCGGCCTCGGCCGGGGACAGGTGCAAGGTGTCGCGGGCCCCATCGGCTGGCTGGGTCGCCGCAGCGGCACCGGCCGGCCGCTGGTGCTGTTGCATGATGCCGGCGGCAATGCGCTGGACATGCGGCCGGCCCTGCGCCTGATCGATGGGCTGGTGCTGGCGCTGGATCTGCCCGGCCACGGGCTTTCCAGCCGCGCCCAGCCGCTGACCGCGGTGATGGACATCGCCGCAGAACTGACGGCGGCCCTGTGCGGGTTGGGCCTGGAACGCCCACGGGTGGCCGGGCATGGCTTCGGTGCCGTGCTGGCCGCGCAATTGGCCGCCAGTGGTGTGGCGGCGGACAGCATCGCCCTGGGAATGCCCGCCCCGGCGATGGACCCGTTGCGGGGAGCCCCATCCCTGGCACCGGAATGGGATGGGGCGCATCTGCTGAGGGCCTTCCGCATCGCCCGCCGGGAACGGCTGTTCGCCCCCTGGTACGATGGCAAACAATCACAGGCGATTCTTCCCCAGCCCAGCCTGGACCTGCCCGGCATTCAGGCCCGTGCCCTTTCCCTGCTGCGTGCCGGGGCGCACTGGCCGGCCGCCCTACAGGCCCATGCGGCCATGGATGTGGCGGGCCTGTTCGAAGGGCTGGGCGGCCGGCACCGGCTGTTGGCAGAGGGGCAGGGGCCTGCAGCGGATTGGGCGCATCTGCTCCACGCGTAAAGGGTTTCCCCGATCCATTAAATGCTCTATGAATGGATCATTATACCAAATCAGGGAAACCCGATGCTGATCGAGCCGCTCGTCACCCTGCTGCATCTGTTGATCTTCGTCTATTGGCTGGGCGGCGATCTGGGGGCCTTTCATTCCTCCACCATTCTGACCGACAGCAAATGCAGCGCGCCACAGCGCGCCACGGCGCTGCGCATCCTGATGGCGGTGGATATGGCACCGCGCACGGCGCTGATCCTGGCGCTGCCCACCGGTCTGACCCTGGCCTTCGTCAAGGGCTGGCTGGGGGCAATGCCGGGGGTGGCGGTGGCTGCCACCTGGGCCATCGGCCTGGTCTGGCTGGCGCTGGCCTGGGGTGTCCACGCCACCCATGGCAAGGTCGCCCTCTACAAGCAGGCGGACATGGTGATCCGCTGGTCCGCCCTGCTGATCTGTGCCGGCATGGGGCTGGCGGGGCTGGCCGGCCTGCTGACCTTGCCGCTGTTCATCGCCGGCAAGCTGTTGATCCTGGCTGGGGCCATTTCCTTAGGATTGCTGATCCGGGTGCTGTTGCGCCCGCTGATGGCCCCGTTCGCGCAGATGATGGCCAGCGGTGCCACGCCCGAAACCGATGCAGCCATCAAGGGCGTGCTCGCCCGCTCCCGCCCGGTGGTGATGCTGCTCTGGCTGCTGCTGCTGGGGGCGGCTTTCCTGGGGCTCGCCACCCCCACCTGATAAAAATCATTGGAACAGGAGTGCTTGAGACGATGCAACACCGTACCATTCGCGGCACCATCCGCTATACCTCCCGCAAGCCGGAACGTCATGGGCAGGAGCGGGGGCGTGAATTCTTCACCATGACCCGCCATAGCGACGGCAAGCTGACCATCCGCGCTCAGTGCGAGATTGAAGAGCCGGCGCCGACCGTGTTGCGCGACGTGATCTATTCGCTGGACGAACATGACCGGCCGATGGATTGCCATGTCCGCCTGACCGTGGGCGACAAGTTCATGGGGTCCGGCTGGTTCCGCATGACGCCCAACAGCATCGAATGCGAAAGCTATGGCCCGTCCATTGGCCGCGTCTCGCAGGTGATGCCGGTGGAAGGCCATTATGACGGGTTCGGCACCCATCCGATCATCGGCGATGCCTATATGACCCGCTGCATGGACCTGTCACGCGGGCCGCACAAGCGCGAAATCCGCGCTTTCCTGCCCTCTGTCGACCATCGCGGCGCCACCCCGCCGCTGGCGGCGGAAAGCCGGCTCTATATGGAATATGTCGGGGAAGAGACGGTGACGGTGGCCGCTGGCACCTTCGATTGCCGGCATTTCCGCTTCTCTGATGAAGATGGCGGCATGGTCTCCAAGGATGGTGCCCACCCGGTCTATGATGTCTGGGTCACCAAGGATGAAGACAGCCTGTTCGTCCAGGGCGGCGTCGGCGGCTATATGATGACCTGGTACGAGCTGGTCAGCCTGGAACGTTAAGCGCAAAGGCGATACGGCCGGCACCTGTCAGGGTGTCGGCCGTTGACTTATGGCGTGCCCACCAGATTGGTCAGCGTGCCGCTTTTCAGGTCGAAGCGGAAATGGTCGCTGGGCGGGCCGTCGGCCAGCCTTTGCATTACGGCCAGCAGGCGGGCCAGCCGCCCCTCCAGCGTTTCCGGCCCGCCTTTGCGCGCCAGGGCCTGTTGCAGCGTCTGGTAATCCGCCCGCCGGGCCGGCGGGATATCCGCCAGGGCCAGATCACTGTCATTCAGCAGGCGGTGGAAATCCACCGCCAGATCCAGCCCTTGCCAACCGCCGGTCAGTTTCACCCCGGCCAGCGTGCCCAGCCCCGCCGCATCCTGCGCCAGCAGCAGGTCACGCAGGTCTGCTGGCCAGTCATGGGGCAGGAAGCGCAGCCGCACCAGTTCCCGCAGATGCCAGTCGGTGAACTGGCGATAATCGCGGCTTTCCAGAATGGCGGGATTCCAGATATCCGCCGCACCATCATCCTTCAACCGCTGCCATTCCATCCGGTAAAGGCCGAACAGCCGGTTGAAGTTGGGCACATCATAAAGGCGCGGGGTTTCCACCTCCACCTGCTGGCCATTCACCGTCATCAGCTTATAGGCGGGGATATAGGCGGCGGGGGGCGGTGACTGGATATTCACCAGATAGCGGCCATCGGCCCCGCGCCATTCCGCCGTATCGTTGAAATGCAGGTGACCGCCCACGGTGAAGCGGATGCCGGCCTCCGCCAGCCGGCGGGACGTGTCCGCCGTCGGCATCCGGTGCAGGTCCAGCTTCTTGGCGCCGAACAGGGTGGCGATCTCCGGCGTAGTGCCGTTATTGGTATCCACCGCCGGATAATGGCTGAAGGTCACCAGCACCTTGCCCTGCTGCTGCGCCCGTTTGGCCACGTCGGCGATCCAGGCCAGCAGGTGCGGCTTCCAGGATGCCATCTCATTCCAACCGGCATCGCCGGAACCTTTGAAACCGCCCTCCGGGGTGGGGCGGTAGACATTGGCATCAATGGCCAGCAGCCAGAGACCCGCCACCGGTTCCACCAGATAGGAACTGTCGATCACCGGGCGGCAATCCGTCTTCTCCGGCACACAGACCTGATATTGCCGCTCGGCCGGGGCCGCGTGGGGGGCCGCGGCGGCGGCATCGAAGCGACCCTGTGGGCGATAGAAGGGGGTTTCCCAGTAAAGATCATCGGCGCGCGGGGCGAACCCGTCCCGCGCGAACAGGTCCAGAATGCCCTGATACCCCATGGCAGCGATATCGGGGGTGCAGATGGTGCCGGACTTGGGCGCCCCGTCGCGGGGACATTCAGCCGTGCCAGGGCTGAAGATCGGCTGCGGCCGCCCGTCGCGGCCCAGGAAATCCGCCTTGCCCAAGGGCGTGTCACCCGGCCTTACCGGATCATGATTGCCATTGGTCAGGAAGAAGCGCATCCCGTGCCGCGCTTCATATTCATCGAGAATCCGTTTCAGCCCGCGCAGATGCACGGGCTGACCATCATCGCTGAAATCCCCGTTCATCACCACCAGCTTGACCCCGCGCCGGGCGGCATCGTCCAGGGCGGCGCGGAAGGCGAAGTAATTCTCGTTGAACAGCCGGGTGGAGGTGAGTTGGGCCGCCATGGTGCGGATCGTGGCCGGCGGCCCGCCCGCCGGATCAGGAACGCCGGTAAAGGTATTGTCCCCGAACTGCCCGTAAATATCGTGGAAATGCACGTCGGGCATGAAGGCCAGCTTGAAATCCGTCGCCCCCGCCACCGGGGTCAGGATCAAGGCCAGCAGCGGGGCCAGAAACAGGGAGGGGCGCATCACGCGGAAACCTTTACTCAACAGCCATGCCACCGCAGGCACCGGGCGCACGGACGGGGTTGCACAGGGCGACGGCACCACCCGGCAGCTGGACTTGATAATTGCTGAAGCGGGTGTCCGGCCAGATATAATCGGTGGAAATATACTGGGCACCCCCGCTGAGGGCAGCGTCGCGGGGGGCGGTATCATTGCGGCGCGCCTCCACCGTATTGGCATCGGCACGGGTCCGCACCATGAAGCCGGCGGTGACAGCCGCACGGATGCGGGCGGCATCCTTCAGCGGTTCATTCAGGGTCAGATAGGCGGCGGCCGGCGATTTCTCATCCGTATTGATGAACATCACCCGGCCTTCCAGCGACCGCCGCTTGCCGCGATAGACGGCCACCACCGCCGGGCCTTCGTCCAGGGCAAACCAGATCTTGCCGCGCGCCTGTGCCAGCGTCGGCCAGTTGCCGGCCAGCACCGCCGCGCGCAGGGTGGGATAGCGGCCCTGAACAACATCCGGGGTGACCAGCTTTTCCGGCGGCAGCACGCTGCGCACCTCCCGGTCGAAATTATCGAAGGCTGCTTCGTCAAAGGGCAGGGCGTCGGTACCGCCCGGCACGGGGGAGCGATCCTGTTTGGTGTTAACCATGATCATCAAGGGCAGATGGTTCGGATGCGCATCCGACCAGCGGCGGATTTCCGCCAAACAGGCGGTGAAGGGCTGGCACTGGCTATAGGGATCAATGTCGGGGATATGAAACACCTTCAGGCCCGGCTGCGACCGCGCCTCCTTGAAACCGTCCGGCAGGCTCTGCCCCGCCAGGGCCGGCCCCTTGGGATCGGTGAAACGCCCGCCGGCCGGATCATGATAAACGTCCAGCTCCAGCTGGCGGACACCGGCATCCAGCTGTTCCGTCAGGCTGCGATGCCCGTAATCGATGGAATCCGCCGCCTTCTGGTTCCGGCTGGCCAGCAGCCCCCATTCAGCCGGTGAAAGGGGCTTTTTGTAGCTGTTATGCGTGCCGATGGCGACGATGTCATTCATATGCAGGTGATTGTCCTGCAAAGCCCGCCCCGCCGGCAGATCAGCCGCCATCACAGGGGGAGCCAGCAGACCCGCCAGCAGCAGGGAACAGACAATCGTACGCATGGGACACCACTCCAGAGACCAAGGAAACCAAAGGCCGGCATAAGACAATATTTGGATGACAGTTCCGTGATATCCGGCAATTTGTCATGATTAATTTCCATAATATAACTTATTGATAATTTTGTTGTAGGCGGGGTGGATTCTATTTTTTTGAAGTGCGACTCTCTTTTATAATCAGATAGTTAGTAACGGAGGCTGCCATGGGAGAGCACTATTCACACCTGAGTTTGGCGGAACGGCGCCGGATTGACGAGATGTTCCAGGCTTCGATCCCAGTTCGGGAGATCGCGGCGTGGCTTGGACGGCATCGCGGGACGATCCACCGTGAGATCAACAAATCCTCAGATCAGCAATCGGCATTCAGCAGCAAGCTTGACGCTTTAAAGCAAGTTGAGTGCAAAAAATGCAGCCAAAATACAATTACAAGAGAATTATCTGATGATAATATAGTATTTATCTCTTTTATATCTTGATAATAGATTGTATTAATTATTAAATTAAAGCTGCCAAATATTAATTCAAATAATAAAGAAAAATATGATTAATATATAATTTCTTAGGTGTAGAATTCTCCAATTGTTAATTAAAATTCATATTATTAATTTACATAACTCCAAATCAAATACAAAATAATACTCCATATTATTATAATCTCAGTTCAGCATAATAGAATATAATAACTATGAAATTTTATTTAAACGTGCGTCATTTGGTTGACTTTCTCCCTTGGGCAGACAATTATCAGAATTGCATCCGTGGAAGGGGTTATCAGCATAGAACTATGCCCCTGGTGATAAACAAATAACAGTGGAGTGAGAAAAATGACGAGCCTTGCTTCGCTCATTTTGCCTGTTCTGCAAACAATGCCGGACATATTAGCAAAAAAATCTCTTATAGAGACCTTCGACAGTTCCCATCATGATTTTAATATCATTGAGGAGGGATTTCGTACCCTCACGTCGCGTGAACAGGATCGGGAATATCTTCGACGTTTTTTTGCAAGCTGGAGCCAGACCAATAACAGTGCCATGACGGTTTCTGGCATCAGCAATCGCCTGACATTGACGCTGCATCGTGGGGAATTTGCGGGCGACAAGCTGGAGCTGTTACAGACACTGACCTGTCTGCACCGGATCACGGACGAAGATCTGGCGGTGACGCACCGTATTCTGCACGCTCAATTGTTCCACGAAATGGCCACTGGCATTGTCGGGGATGATGCCTGGCTGCAAACCCATTATATCGACAAAAGTGCCGTTGAGTTCAAGAAATGGAAGGATCACATGTCCTTGCGCGAGAGCGATCTTGCCCTGGCTTTGATTACGACCTTGGTTCATGAGATTTACACACATGGCGAGGTGGAGTTTATCCTGCCACTTTTCACACACTGGCTGCGGGACACCTATGGTTTTGGTGAACGTGAGCTGGACCGGGCGGTGCGATGGATCAAGGTGCATTGTGGCGGGACTGAGAAACGGCATTTCTTTCATGCCGTGGATGCGATGAACCATTTTGAGAAAGCATTCAGCATTGACTGGTCCCGTTATGATCATGCCGCGATTGTGCGCTCCTATATGCAGCGGAAAGCTGCGGTACTGAAAGCCGTCGTGCTTGACAGCAATGCGTGATGAGCGCGGTTCGAAGCGCCGGTAATGGCCGCAAGGCTGGCCGGTGGCTGTCCCGTGGAATCAATAACGGACCAGCCACCGGACCAAAAATCAGCATCCTTATCCTATGCCGCTTCCGCCTTTTCCTCCACGGGGGCAAGGTCCAGCACCGCGCTGCGGATCAGGCCGATCAGGCTGTTGATCGGCGCGGTGCCGCCGGCCCGGCTGGCCAGGGTCATGGAGACATCGGGCAGCGCCGGCAGACCCTCCTCCAGCACCGGGGACATGGTGCCGAACAAAACGGTGCGGCAAGTGATGCCCAACCCGGCCCGCACTGCCGCCCGCAAGGTGGAGAGGTTGGGCGTTTCCAGTACCACGCGATAGGGGCGGCCCGCCGCATCCAGGGCGGCGATGGCCGCTTCCCGGAAACGGCAGGGTTTTTCCAGCACGGCCAGCGGCAAGACCGGTTCGGCCAGCAACTCGGCATCCCCCAGCCAGCGCATCGGTTCCGTCCGAACCGTGGTGGGATCGCCGGCGGGGCCGAAACCGGCCACAATATCCAGCCGGTCGCCCTCCAGCATCTCCAGCAATTCCAGGGTGCCCGCCACGCGGGCCTGTAACTGTGCCCTTGGGTGCAGTTTGGCGAACTGCGCCAGCACACCGGTCAGCAGGGTTTCAGAGACATCCTGCACCATGCCCACCCGCACCGGCCCGGCGAAATCATCCCCGGCCAGCGCCGCCACCGCCTCGTCATTCAGGCTCAACATCCGCCTTGCATAGCCCAGCAGGGTGATGCCGGCCGGTGTCAGCGCCAGCCGCCGCCCGTCGCGCACGAACAGGGGCGTCTGCACCAGATCCTCCAGCCGCTTCATCTGCAGGCTGAGTGCGGATTGGGTGAGATAGATGCGTTCCGTCGCTTTTTGCAGGGTGCCGGCATCCACGATCACGGCAAAACTGCGCAACAGATCGGTGGGCAGATTGGGGGGCATCATCCTGGCTCCATCATGCATGAGCGACATTTAAGGGCGGCTTGAGCGGATTTCCATTTACCCTATGGATTTTGTATGGATATCATACATCATCGAATGTGTGAGTATCTTTTTTATACACAAAATCCTGTGTGGTGAAGCCAATGACCAGCATCGTCTCCTCCGACAGCGTCGCGCGTGGCAGCATGGGTGACCCGGTGCGCAGCCTGAAGCGTATCGCCTCCAAGCTCTGGAATCCCCGCGCCACCTCCCCCTTGCTGCTCTTGCTGTTGTGGGAAATCGGCGCCCGCACCGGGGTGATCCCGCCGCGCGTGCTGGCCGCCCCGTCGGCGGTGGTCGGCACCTTCATGGACATGACCCTGTCAGGGGAACTGCCCTGGCATCTGGGCGTCTCCCTGCTGCGGGTGCTGGCCGGGCTGGCCATCGGGGTGGCGGCGGGTGCCGCCCTGGCGCTGGCTGCAGGTCTGACCCGCCGGGGCGAAGTGCTGGTCGACCCGCCCTTGCAGATGCTGCGCACCTTGCCGCTGCTGGCCCTGGTGCCGTTATTCATCGTCTGGTTCGGCATTGGCGAAACGCCCAAGATCGGGCTGATCGCGCTCGGCGCACTGTTTCCGGTTTATCTGAACCTTTTTAATGGCATCCGCTCCGTTGATGCCAAATTGGTTGAGGCGGCGCGGGTCTTTGGCCTGTCGCGGCAGGAACTGATCCGCCATGTCGTGCTGCCGGGTGCGGCACCGGGTTTCCTGCTGGGCCTGCGCTATGCGCTGGGGGTGGCTTGGCTCTGCCTGGTGGTGGCCGAACAGATCAACGCCGCCTCCGGCCTGGGGGCCCTGGTGAACAGCGCCCGTGATTTCCTGCGCACCGATGTGATCGTGCTCTGCCTGCTGGTCTATGCCGGCATCGGGCTGGCCGCCGATTCCCTGGTGCGGGCGCTGGAGCGGCGCGCACTGGCTTGGCGTCCCTCTTTCCTGGAGAATTGAACCATGTCGGTCGCCAATCCCCGCCTGCGTCTGGTGAATGACAGCGAAACCGCTGTGGAACCCGTTGTCCGCCTGCGCCAGTTAAACCGCCATTTCGGCAAGAACCACATTCTCCGCGATCTGGACCTCGATATCGGCAAGAGCGAATTCATCGCCCTGCTGGGTCGCTCCGGTTCCGGCAAGACGACGCTGCTGAAGCTGCTGGCCGGGATCGATCAGGCCGATGGGGGGGAATTCACCGCCCCGGCCAACCGCACCGTCGTGTTCCAGGAACCGCGCCTGCTGCCCTGGAAGAAGGTGTGGGAGAATGTCGCCCTGGGGCTGCCGGGCAACGAAGGCCGCACCCGCGCCCTGCAGGCACTGGAAGAGGTGGGGCTGGCCCATCGGGTGGATGCCTGGCCCGGCACCTTGTCGGGGGGAGAGGCGCAGCGGGCGGCCCTGGCCCGCGCCCTGGTGCGCGAACCGGAACTGCTGCTGCTGGACGAGCCGTTTGCCTCCCTGGACGCGCTGACCCGCATCCGGATGCATGGGCTGGTGGATGCGCTGTGGCGGGCGCACCGGCCCGCCGTGCTGATCGTCACCCATGATGTGGACGAGGCGCTGTTGCTGGCCGACCGCGTGCTGATGCTGGACCAGGGGCGCATCACCCTGGATGAACCGGTGGCCGCCGCCCGCCCCCGCACCCTGGCCGACCCGCAGATTCAGGCCCAGCGTACCCGCCTGCTGGCGCGGCTGGGCGTCACCCCCAAGGGAGAGGACCGGCCATGACCGGCGCCACCATCACCCGTTTCCCGCGCGAAAGCGCCACCAGCCCGGTGGATGACGCCATCCTGGCCGAGCTGACCCAGCGCTTCGCCGCCACCGCCGGCCAGCATGACCGCGACGCCACCTTCCCCAGCCAGAATATCGCCCTGCTGCATCAACACCGGCTGCTGGCCCTGACCGCCCCGCGGGAATGGGGCGGGCGGGAGGCCGATCTGGCCACCGCCCTGAAAGTGGTGCAGGCCGTGGCCAAGGGCGAGCCGGCCACAGCCCTGGTGCTGGTGATGCAGTATCTGCACCATGCCCGCATCAAGGATGCCGGCTTTCCGGAACATCTGGCCCGCCATGTTGTCGGCGACGCCGTGCAGCGCGGGGCGCTGATCAATTCCCTGCGGGTGGAGCCGGACCTGGGCACGCCGGCGCGGGGTGGTTTGCCCGCCACCGTCGCCCGCCGGGTTTCCGATGGCTGGCGCATCAGCGGGCGCAAGCTCTATTCCACCGGCAGCACGGTGCTGGATTGGTTTGTCGTCTGGGCCCGCAGCGATGATGAAACGCCGCTGGTCGGTGGCTGGTTGGTGCCGGCCAAGGCCCCCGGCATCCGGATTGAGGAAACCTGGGACCATCACGGCCTGCGCGCCAGCGTCAGCCATGATGTGGTGCTGGAAGATGTCTGGGTGCCGGCCGACCATGCGCTGTCGCCCCAGCCGGTGGGCGGCCCGCCCGCCTTCGATCCGGGCTTCCTGCGCTGGGCCAATGTGCTGACGGCCGGCATCTATGATGCCGTGGCCCAGGCGGCGCGGGACTGGTTCATCGGCTGGGCCAAGTCCCGCGTGCCGGCCAATCTGGGCGCGCCCCTGTCCAGCCTGCCGCGTTATCAGGAAACGCTGGGCACCATTGACGGGCTGCTGCTGACCAACCGCCTGCTGCTGCAATCGGCCGCCGCCCAGGATCTGGGCACGGTGGAAGCCAACCTGATCAAGCATCTGGTGACGGAAAACGCCATCGCGGCGGTGGAAAAGGCCATTGCCATCGGCGGCAACCCGGCGCTGACCCGCGCCAATCCGCTGGAACGCCATTACCGCGACGTGCTGTGTGGCCGCATCCACATGCCCCAGGCCGATGTGGTGCTGACCGCCGCCGGCCGCAAGGCTTTTGCGTGAGGGGGCTGCCCCCTCCCCCCGCCCTTTTCCCAAGGTTGATGCCCATGTCCGGTCTGGTTGTTGCCAGCCAGTTGAACGACCAGTTCAACGCCCTGCTGGCCCAGCGCCTCCCTGATGCCACCATTCAGTCGCTGGCCCCCGGCGTACCGGATGATGTGCCGGAAACGGCGCGCGTGCTGGTGGCCCTGCCCTTCCGCAAGGCAGGCCAGCCCTTTCCGCCCCGCCCCGCCGGCTGGCCCTTTAATCTGAAACTGGTGCAACTGGCCTCCAGCGGGATTGATTTCTATCCCGACTGGTTGTTCGAAGGGACGGCCGTGGCCTCTGCGCGCGGCACCTCTGCCAATGCGCTGGCGGAATTCGCCCTGGCCGGCATCTTCGCCGCGGCCAAGCGGCTGCCGGATATCTGGATCGACCATCCCGACCGCTGGGCGCATCAGCCGCTGGCCACGGTGCGCGGGTCGGTGCTGGGGATTGTCGGGCTGGGGGCGGCGGGATCAGCGCTGGCCCGTCTCGCCCTGGCCTTGGGAATGCGGGTGCTGGCCGTGCGCCGCTCCGACCGGCCGTCGCCGGTGGCCGGGGTGGAACTGGCCGCCGACCTGCCCAGCCTGTTCGCCCAGGCCGACCATCTGGTGCTGGCCGCCCCGCTGACGCCGGAAACCCACCATCTGGTCAATGATGCGCTGCTGCGCCATGCCAAGCCGGGCCTGCACCTGATCAACATCGCCCGTGGTGCCCTGGTGGATGACGATGCCCTGCTGGCCGCCCTGGAAGATGGCCGCCTGTCGCGCGCCACGCTGGATGTCACCCATCCCGAACCGCTGCCGGCTGGCCATCCCTTCTATCACCATCCGCGCATCCGCCTGTCGCCGCACACCTCCGTGCTGACGCCGGACCAGCGCGACAATCTGGCCGCCAAGGTGGCCGACAATCTGATCCGTTTCACGAACAACCAGCCGCTGGCCGATCTTGTCGACCGCCAGCGCGGCTATTGATGGAGCCCCCCGCCATGAGCCTTCGCCTCGCCGCCCGGCGCAACAGTCCGGCTGACACCAGCCCAGAGGCCCCCTTCATCCTGCCGCGCCCGGTGGAGCTGACCAATCTGGACTGGCGCAGCGCCGTACCGCGCTACCCGGATATCGAACAGGAACGGCTTTACCGCAAGCAGCGGCTGGCCGCCTCCTTCCGCCTGTTCGCCCGCTATGGCTTCGACATGGGCGGGGCCGGGCATATCACCGCGCGTGACCCGGAACATCCCGACCATTTCTGGGTCAATCCGGCGGGCGTGTTCTTCGGCCATGTCCGGGTGCGCGACCTGCTGCTGGTCAACCATCATGGCGAGATCGTGCAGGGCAAGGGTCTGTTGAACCGCGCCGCGTTTGCCATCCATTCCGAACTGCACAAGGCCCGGCCCGACGTCATTGCCGCCGCGCACAGCCACGGCATCTATGGCAAGGCCTGGTCCAGCCTGGGCCGGTTGCTGGACCCGCTGACGCAGGATAGCTGCGCCTTCTATCAGGACCATGTGATCTTCCGCGATTTCAGCGGCGTGGTGCTGGATAGCAGCGAAGGCGAACGCATTGCCGAAGCCTTGGGCGACAAGTCTGCCGCCATCTTGCAGAACCATGGCTTCCTGACCGTGGGGAACAGCGTAGATGGCGCCGTCTGGCGCTATATCGCCTTTGAAAATGCCGCCCATGCCCAGTTGCTGGCCGAAGCCGCCGGCAAGCCGCAGGTGCTGTCGCATGAGGTGGCCAGCCACACCAACGGACAGGTGGGCAAGGAAACCGGCTCCTGGTTCTCCTTCCAGCCGCTGTTCGATCTGGTTGCCCGCGAAGAACCGGACCTGTTCGAATGACGGCATCCTTCATTCTCCCCCGCCGGTCGGTGCTGCTGGGTGGCCTGTCGCTGCTGGCGCTGGCCGGCTGCGGCAAGGAGTCACCGCAGAATGAGAAGACAGCCGGCGGTGGTGCCGACGCGGCTGCTTCGACCCTGCGCATCGGCACCTATCGCGGCCAGTATCAGGAATTCTTCAAGGAAGCCGGGGTTGATCAATTCCCCTATGGCGTCAGCTATTCCTACTTCGCAGGCGGCAACCTGATTGCGGAGGCAATCAATGGTGGCTCCATCGATATTGGCAGCATGAGTGAGATCCCGCCGATTTTCATCGCATCGGCCAACGCGCCGATGCGGCTGGTTGCCACCATCAAGGGGGAAGTGACGTCGCAGGTGGTGCTGGTGCCGGAGAATTCCGCCATCCGCACGGTGGCAGAGCTGAAGGGCAAGCGCATCGGTTATGTCCGCGCCACCACCTCCCATTACATCCTGCTGCGGCTGTTGCAGGAAGCCGGCATCGGCTGGGGCGATATCACGCCCGTGGCCCTGTCACCGCAGGATGGGCTGGCCGCCTTCGGGCGAGGCGATCTGGATGCCTGGATTGTCTATGGCGTGCAGGGCAGCCAGGCCCGCCTGACCTACAAGGCGCGGGTGCTGACCGACGGGCGGGGCCGCCTGTCGGGCAATTACGTCTTTGCCGCCTCCACCACCGCGCTCGCGGATGAAGGCAAGCGCAAGGCCATTGCCGATTTCCTGCGCCGCGTCACCCGCGCCTATCAGTGGGCCGACCAGAACCCGGATGCCTGGGCCGCCCGCCTGTCCAAGGAAACCGGCGTGGCAGCAGAAATTTTCCTGCTGCAGCACCGGGAACGGGATCGGCCCTATGAATTGGCCAAGGTTGAACCGGAAGCCATCCAGTCGCAACAGCAGGTGGCCGACGCCTTCGCCGATGCCGGCTTGATCCCGGCCAAAATCGACGTGGCCAAGCTGTGGGACGACCGGTTGAACGGGTTGCTGGCGGGGTGATGAGCAGTCCCAGGGGTAGCCGATAGTTTCCTGCCACCTCAGCCGTCACCCATGCTGCGGCCGGGGTGACGGCTGAGAGTAGTGAACCATAGAAAACAGTATCCGTAAAAACATCAACAAACAAAACCCATTAATCCCCCCAAACAAACCCTAAAATCTTATTCGATTTTAATCGTCAACCCCCTGCCCCACACTCTCACCATCATCATTTCCTGTTGAGGCTTCAATGTCTTCCGCCTATCCCGCCACCCGCCCCATTGCCCGTATTTCCGGGGCCTTTATTCTCTGCACTTCTGCCTCGCTGCTCGCCCTATCCTGTGCCCAGGCCCAGGACGTGCCCGTGCAGACGGCGGATGCGGCAGGCGGGGTGGAGGAAATCATCGTCACCGCCGAGCGGCGTGCGGCGGATTTGCAGAAGACAGCCATCGCCATTTCCGCCTTCAGCGCCACGCGGCTGGAGGAACGGGACACACGGTCCATCCGCGATCTGGCCGGCCAGATCCCCAATTTCAACGTCGCCCGCGTCACCATCGGTTACACCACGCAGACCTTCTCCCTGCGCGGCATCGGGGAGCCCGATCCGATTTCGGAGCCCGCCGTCTCCGTCTATGTCGATGATGTCTATATCCCGCGCCAGATCGGATCGATGACCGATTTCAACGATGTGGAGCGGGTCGAGGTGCTGCGCGGGCCGCAGGGCACGCTGTATGGCCGCAACAGTTCCGCCGGGGCCCTGCGCGTTATCACCCGCCAGCCGGACAATGACGCCCATGTCGCCGCCGAACTGTCGGCCGGCAATTACGGCGCGGTACAGGGCCGCGCCACGGTCAGCGGCCCGCTGGTACAGGACAAGCTCTATGCCAGCCTGTCCTACCTGCATAATTCCCGCGACGGCGTCACCTACAACGCCACCCTGGGCAAGGACGTCAACAATATCGATGTCAACGCCGTGCGCTTGAAGCTGCGGGCCACGCCGACGGAAAAGCTGGATATCGATCTGACCCTGGATTACCTGCGCGACCGCAGCGATACGCGGGGATATGTGCCGGTGAACCAGCCCGGCGGCTTCAACCCCTATCGCACCTATTCCGAGGTGGAGCCCTATAACAAGCTGGACCAGGGCGGCGGATCGCTGCGCGCGACCTATGCCCTGTCGGATGAATTGTCGCTGAAATCCATCACCGCCTATCGCGGCTTCAACCAGCCGGTGGATTACGAGAATGACGGCACCGCCGCCCTGATCCAGAAGAACCTGATCACCTATAATGACCAGTACGCCACCCAGGAATTCCAACTGAATGGCGATTACGACAAGGTCAGCTTCACCACCGGCGCCTTCTATCTTTATGAGCGGTTTGATGTGGAGCGGGACGGGTTCACCCGCCAGGGGCCGCTTGCCACCTCCAGCATCCGCCGCGAAGGGGCGTACAATATCACCAAGACCAACAGTGCGGCCCTGTTTGGGCAGGCGACATGGCACGCCACCGACCGGCTGAACCTGACCGCCGGCCTGCGCTATACGCGGGAAAAGAAGAATTTCAACTTTGATAACAAGCTGATCGATGCTGACCGCCGCATCATCGGCCAATCCATCGCCGGCGATGCCACGCGGCGGTGGAATTCGCTGACCCCGAAGCTGACGGTGGAATATCAGGCCACCGACCATGCGCTGGTCTATGCCACCTACGCCCAGGGCTTCAAGGCCGGCGGCTTCGACAACCGCGCCACCCTGGTGGTGGATGCCGAGCGCGGCTTTGACCCGGAAAAGGTGAAGAATTACGAGGCCGGCATCAAGGCCGACTGGCTGGACAAGCGGCTGCGCACCAACCTTGCCGCCTTCTACAATGATTATACCGACCTGCAGGTCACCGCCTATGATCCGGATGTGTTCCGGTCGCGGCGGGGCAACGCCGCCTCTGCCGAAACCTACGGTGTGGAGCTGGAGCTGGAAGCGCGGCTGCTGGAAAGCCTGTCCTGGCAGGCATCGGCCGGCTGGCTGCATGCCAAATACCAGGATTACAAGGGGGCCGGCGGCAATGGCGTGAATGCCGATGGCAATGATCTGCCCAGCGCCCCGCGCCTTTCCCTGTCCAGCAGCGTGACCTGGACCATCAGCGATGATCTGTCGGGTGGCACGCTGACCAGCAATCTGAATGGCCAGTACCAGACAAAGAACTATGCCTCCGCCCTGAACCGGCAGCAGGAGAAGATCCCCAACCAGGGCTATCTCAATGCCGGCATCAACTGGGCACAGAATGGCGGCCCCTGGTCGCTGGGGGCGACGGTCAAGAACCTGACGGATGAGGATCATGTGGTCGGCGTCGGCTACACCCCGTCCGTTGGCATCAATTATGTCAACATCGCCGATCCGCGGACCTGGCTGGTCACGCTGCGCTATCGGCTGTGAGCGGGGAGAGACCCTATGAGCCAACAGCCCCCCATCCCCAAGCGCCTGGCCCGTTTCGTCACGGACCTGACCCGGCTGCTGGAGACACCGCGTCCGGAGGCGGCCTTGCTGGACGCCGCCGCCCCGCTGCTGGGCGATCTGGTGGCCCAGGATGACTGGCTGCCCGAGGCCTATACCGTACCGGACCCGGAACGTTACCGGCAATTCCTGCTCTACCGCGACCCGCAGGCGCGCTTTTCCGTCGTCAGCTTCGTCTGGGGGCCGAACCAAGGCACGCCAGTGCATGACCATACGGTCTGGGGTCTGGTCGGGGTGCTGCGCGGATCGGAAATCTCCCAGGGTTTCGCCCCCGGCCCGGCCGGGCCGCTGGTGACCAAGGGGCTGCCGCACCGGCTGAAGCCCGGTGATGTGGAAAAACTCTCCCCCCTGGAAGGCGATATCCACCGCGTCATCAATGCAGAGGCCGACCGCACCTCCATCAGCATCCATGTCTATGGCGCGGATATCGGGGCGGTGCGGCGCTGGACCTATCCGGGCGACGGGCAGCCGCGCAAGCCCTTCATCTCCGGCTATTCCAACAATGATCTGACACCGCCCTTCACCCTATCCTCCCATCGCCCGCTGGAGCTTGCCCGATGACCGCCCCCCGCACCGCCCTGCCCGCCGATATCAGGCTGGCCCTGCTGGCAAGGCAGGAAATCGCCCTGATCGATCTGCGGGAAGAGGATGCCTTTGCCCAGGCGCACCCGCTATTTGCCGCCAATTTCCCGCTGTCACGGCTGGAACTGGAAGCCTGGGACCGCATCCCCCGCCGGGACACCCCCATCGTCGTTTATGACGATGATGGCAGCCTGAGCGGGCGCGGCGTGGATGTGCTGGAACGGCTGGGCTATCTGGATGTGCGGGTGCTGAAAGGCGGGCTGGATGGCTGGCGTGCGGCCGGTGGGGAGATTTTCCGCGACGTGAATGTCCCGTCCAAGGCGTTCGGCGAACTGGTGGAATCCCGCGTTCACACCCCTTCCCTGCCCGCACCGGAGGTAAAGGCTTTGCTGGATAGCGGGGCCGATGTGGTGGTGCTGGATGCCCGCCGGTTTGAGGAATACCGCACCATGAGCATCCCCACCGGCATCAGCGTGCCGGGGGCGGAACTGGTGCTGCGCGCCCCGCTGCTGGCTCCCGATCCGGCCACCACCATCATCGTCAATTGCGCCGGCCGTACCCGCAGCCTGATCGGCACGCAGTCGCTGCGCAATGCCGGCCTGCCCAACCCGGTCTATGCGCTGCGCAATGGCACCATCGGCTGGACACTGGCCGGGCAGACCCTGGAGCATGGCCAGGAACGCAGCTTCCCGGAAGCTGATGGGGAAGCGGTTGCCCAGGCCAAGGCACGGGCACGTGATGTCGCCTATCGCGCCGGGGTGCGCTGGATCAGCCCGGCGGAACTGGCCGTGCTGTCCGCTGACCGCACCCGCACCACCTATCGGCTGGATGTGCGCACGCCGCAGGAATATGCCGATGGCCACCTGCCGGGCTTCCGCAATGCGCCGGGCGGCCAGTTGGTGCAGGAAACCGACCATTCCGCCCCGGTACGCGGTGCCCGGATCGTGCTGTTCGACACGCTGTCCAGCCGGGCCGACATGTCGGCTTCCTGGCTGGCGCAGTTGGGATGGGATGTGCTGGTGCTGGAAAATGTGCCGGCAGACGCGCTGAGCGAGGTTGGCCCCAACCGTATCCACCACCCCGATCCCGGCCACGTCACCCAGATCAGCGCGGATCATCTGGCCCGCCTGCTGGCCGAGGGGCCGGTGACGCTGCTGGATTTCGCGCCCAGCCCCGCCTATCGCCGGGGCCATATTGACGGCGCCCGCTTCATCATCCGCGCCCGGCTGGAACAGGATCTCTCCCCCGCCGATGTGCGCGGTGCCCTGGTGCTGACCTCCCCCGACGGGCTGCTGGCGCGGTTCGCGGCAGCAGAGGTGGCAAGCCTGACCGGTAAACCCCCGCTGGTGCTGGAAGGCGGCACCCAGGCCTGGGCCGCCGCCGGCAAGCCGCTGACCAGTGGCACCGGCGCGCCGCTTTCCGCCTTCGACGATGTCTATCGCCGTCCTTATGAGGGCACGGACAACCCGGTCAGCGCCATGCAGGCGTACCTGGACTGGGAGTTCGGCCTGGTGGAGCAGCTCCGCCGCGACGGCACCCACGGTTTCTACGTCATTTGATCTGTGATTGGGGATCAACCATGTCACTGCGTCTCTATTATGCCCCCGGTGCCTGTTCGCTCGCCCCGCATATCGCGCTGGCCGAGGCTGGGGCTGATTATGATCTGGTCCGGGTGGTGCTGTCCGAAGGGGAGCAGCACAAGCCCGATTACCGCGCCATCAACCCGCGTGGCCGCGTCCCCACCCTGCTGGTGGATGGCAAGCCGCTGACAGAGGTGCCGGCCATCCTGGCCTATCTGGCCCAGCGCTTCCCGCAAGCGGGCCTGCTGCCGGCCAATCCGTTCGCCGCCGCCAAGGGACTGGAACTGGCAAGCTGGATCGCCAGCACCGTGCATCCCAGCTTCGCGCAGATTTTCCGGGGCGATCGTTTTACCGATGATCCCAGCGCCAAGGAAGCGCTGAAGACCGACGGGACCATCCGCTTCCAGCGCAATCTGGCTGAGATTGAGGCCCTGTTCGCCGATGGCCGCCCCTGGATTTTGGGCGATACCTTCAGCGTCCTCGATGCCTATGCGCTGGTCGTCTATCGCTGGGCCCCCCGGCTTGCCATCGACCAGCAGAGTTTCCCCGGCTGGACCGCCCAGGTCCGCCGCCTCTACGTCCGCCCCTCCGTCCTGACCGCACTCGCCCAGGAAGGCCAAGCTCCCGAAGCCGCTTTCCAGTCAGCCGCCGCCTGATAGATAGGAACCAAGCCATGAGCGTTGAATTTATCGGTTTCGTGAATACCCGTGAAGCATCCGAAATCCACCCGCCCCAGGGCGACCTGATCCAGTTGGATTATGTGCGCAAGGTGGCCAAGGCGCATGAGGATGGCGGCTTCGACCGGGTGTTGATCGCCTTCCATTCCCGCTCCCCCGACAGTCTGGTGATCGCCCATCAGGTGGCAGCCCAGACCAGCCGGCTGGGCCTGATGGTGGCGCACCGGCCGGGCTTCATCAACCCCACCGTGGCCGCCCGCCAGTTCGCCACGCTGGACCATTTCAGCGGTGGCCGCGCCGCCGTGCATATCATCACCGGCGGCAGTGACGAGGAACTGCGCCAGGATGGTGACTTCACCACCAAGGATGAACGTTACGCCCGCACGTCGGAATATCTGGATATCGTCCGCCAGGAATGGACCAGCGACCGTCCCTTCGATTACCAGGGCAAGTTCTACAAGGTGGAACAGGCGTTCGGTGATGTGAAGCCGGTGCAGAAGCCGCATATCCCGATCTATTTCGGCGGCTCCTCCCCCGCCGCCATCGAGGTGGCCGGCAAACATGCCGACATTTTCGCCCTGTGGGGTGAAACGCTGGAGCAGGTGGGGGAAACCATCCGCGCCGTCCGCGCCTCTGCCGCCAAGCATGGCCGTACCATCCGTTTCAGCCTGTCGCTGCGCCCCATTCTGGCCGACACGGAAGAGGCGGCCTGGGCACGGGCGGAATCCATCCGCCAGCGCACCATCGAACTGCGCCAGAAGGCGGGCCTACCCACCAGTGGCCACACGCCACCCAATGCCGGTTCCCAGCGCCTGCTGCAGACCGCAGCGCAAGGCGACCGGGTGGACAAGCGCCTGTGGACCGGCGTTGCCGCCGTGACCGGCGCGCAGGGCAATTCCACCTCCCTGGTCGGCACGCCCGAGCAGGTGGCCGAAGCCCTGCTGGATTATTACGATCTGGGGGTTTCCACCTTCCTGATCCGTGGTTTCGATCCCTATGAGGACGCGCTGCATTATGGCCGCGACCTGATCCCCGCCTTCCGCCGCCTGGTGGCGGAACGCCGCAGTCCGCCGCTTGCCGTGGCGAACTGAGGCGGCTCAGGCCCTGGGGCAAGGGTGGCGCCCCGGGGTTTTCCCTGAAGCTGACTGACGGCCCGCCGGATTTCCGGTGGGCCGCTTTTTGTGGGGTAAAGGGAGTGTAGCACCTGCCGCTACCGTCACCCCGGCGAAGGCCGGGGTCCAGTTTCGTAAAGCGAAGCGCTGGCGGCCCTGGATCCCGGCCTTCGCCGGGATGACGGTAATGACAGTGAAATATATAATAATCAGATAAAACCCTACAGCCCTCGCAAACATAACCTTTTACCTTATGAAATATACTTATCCGCCCCACCCCATAAACTGCACGCAATCGAATTCAATTTCCGGTCAAAGACATGCGCTCCCGAATTTCCCTTTATACCGCCGGCCTGCTGGCCAGTTCCACCCTGTTCACCGCCCCGACGCTGGCGCAACAGGTGCAGGTGGCGGAAACCTCCATACAGGATGCCATCATCGTCACCGGCGTGCGTGGCGGCAAGCCGCGGACCGTGGCGGACAGCCCCGCCCCCATTGATGTTCTGTCGGCAGAAGGGTTCCAGCGCGCCGGCCGGGCGGAACTGGGGGAGGCGCTGGCGGCCCAGCTTCCCTCCTTCAATTTCGGCACCAACGTCGCGGGCATCAATTCCATCGTCCGCCCGGTGTCCAACCGGGGCATGGGGCCGGCCTATACGCTGGTGCTGGTCAATGGCAAGCGCCGCCATAATGGCGCGCTGCTGACCAATGGCGGCGGCGATACCAGCGGCGTCAACCCCGTCGATCTGGATCTGATCCCCCTGTCGGCGGTGGATAGTTTTGAGGTGCTGAAGGACAGCGCCGCCGCACAATATGGCTCCGACGCCGTGGCCGGCGTGGTCAATGTGAAGCTGAAATCCCGGCGCGAGGGCGGCCATATCGGCCTGACCTGGGGCAGCCTCTATGATGGCGAAGGCGACCTGCAGACCAAGAAACTGGAAGCTGATTTCGCTCTGCCCCTGGGCGAGGAAGGCTTCATCCATGTCAGCGGTGATGCGCGCAAGCGCGGCATGGCCTGGTGGAATTTCCCGGCCACCAACCTTGTGGCCTATTCGCCGGCCAGCAACCCGAAGAACGCCACCTGGAACCGTGACGGCGCCCATAATGGCGACCCGGAGATCAAAGCCTATAACCTGTCCTATAATGCCGAACTGCCGTTGCAGAACGGCGTGACGCTCTATTCCTTCACCACCGGCGGGCTGCGGGAAACCGTGATCGGGAATAATTTCCGCCGACCCAATTCGGCGGCCAATATTGCCAGCCTGTTCCCCGATGGTTATTTCCCGCTGAACAATACGAACGAAAACGACCTGCAATCCGTCTGGGGTGCCAAGGGCGAATGGGCCGGATGGGACTGGGATCTGTCTGCCTCCTATGGCCGCAACCGCAACCAGCAATATAGCGATTTCACCATCAACCCCTCGCTGGGGCCGTCCACCCCCACCCGCTTCGACAGTCTGGCGACCTATCAGTTTGAACAGAGTGTCGCGAACCTGGATGTGACGCGCGGGTTCGCGGTGGGGCTGCCGGAACCGCTGCAATTCTCCTGGGGGGCGGAAGGCCGGATCGACCGGTTTGCGACATATGCCGGTGACCCGCGCGCATCGGTCAATGGCGGCTATATTTTCAAACCCGGTGACCAGGAAGGAAACCCCAATGTCGGCAAGCCCGCCTCCGTGGGCGCGCAGGCCGGCGTGACGCTGTCCAAGGCGGATGAGGCGCGGCTGGTCCGCCGGTCGGTCGCCGGTTATGCCGATCTGGGCCTTTATCCGGTGAAGGACTGGTTCGTCGATGTCGCTGTGCGGGTGGAGAATTATGATGACAGTTCGGGCACCACAGCCGGCGGCAAGATCAATTCCCGCTATGATTTCAATGATATCATCGCCGTGCGCGGCACGGTGGGCACCGGGTTCCGCGCGCCGTCGCTGACCCAGCTTGGTTATGCCCAGACCGATAACCGCACCAATATTGATGCCGCCGGCAATGTCGTGCCCAGCCTGTCCAAGCTGGCCCGTACCGGCAGTGCCCTGGCCGAGGCACTGGGCGGCAAGGATCTGGACCCTGAAAAGTCGGTGAATTTCGGCCTGGGCTTTGTGCTGCGCCCGCTGGATCAGGTGAACCTGACGGTGGATGGCTATCAGGTGAAGGTGACAGACCGCATCGTCCGCACCGGCTATCTTTATGGCCCCGCCCTGAACCGCTTGCTGCTGGCCAATGGCCTGTCGGGCACGGAATGGGTGCAATATTTCGCCAATGCCGTGGATACGCGCACGCGCGGCCTGGATGTGGTGGCCGATACCAAACTGGATCTGGAAGCGTTCGGCGATCTGAAGCTGGAAGCCGCCTTCAATTACAACAAGACCAAGATCACCCATATTGCCAATACGCCATCCCAATTGCTGGGTCTGGGCAGCAATCCCGGTGGCAACCTGATCTTCTTCGGTCGCAGCGCCCAAGGCGACCTGACCGTCGCCAACCCGGAAACCAAGCTGATCCTGAGCGGCACCTGGACCTGGGATCGGTTCACCGTGGGGGGCCGCGTCACCCGCTATGGTTCCTATATCTGGCAGCGGACGGAGAATGTGGCGCAGGACGTGAAATTCGGCGCCAAATGGCTGACCGATCTGGATGTCGGTGTGGAACTGACCGACGGGCTGCGCGTCAATGTCGGCGCCAACAACATCTTCGATGTGCGGCCGGACAAGAACGGGCCGGGCGATCCGGTCAGCGGCGGTTTCTCCTTCTATTACGGTTCGCCCCCCTTCGCCCCCAGCGGCGGCACCTATTACGCCAGGATCAGCTATGATTTCTAAACCCGTTTCCCTGGTCAGCCGCCGCGCCATCCTGGCCGGCGGCACCGGTCTGGCCCTTGCCACGGCGCTGGCCGGTTGCGGGCAAGGTGGGGATGATGGCGCGCTGGTGCTGGGCGATCAGGCCGGGCTGTTGCAGGCCAAGCTGAAAGCAGCTGGCCTGCTGGATAATCTGCCTTTCCCGCATAGCTGGGCCAATTTCGGCGGCGCCGCGCCCTTGTTCGAGGCGATTGCCGCCGGCGCGGTTGATACCGGCCCTGCCGGTGACACGCCCACTATCATGGCGGCCAGCCAGCAGGTGCCCATCCGCATCATCGCCGCCGCCCGGTCCGGCGGCGGCAATCTGGCCCTGCTGGTGCCGGCCAATTCCCCCATTCAGACTGTGCAGGAATTGCGCGGCCGCACCGTCATCGTTTCCAGCGCACGGGGCAGCATCGCCCATCATTTGCTGCTGGCGGCCTTACGCGAAGTGGGCGTAGCGCCGGCCGAGGTGAAGATGGGCTTCATGCTGCCCAACGATGCCGCTGCCGCGTTTGAAGGCGGCAATGTCGAAGCCTGGGCCACCTTCGGCATTTATCAAGCGGTGGCAGAGGTGCGGGGGGCCCGCGTGCTGCGCAATGGCATCGGCATCAGTTCCGGCATCGGCCTGATCACCGCGTCAGTGAAAACCCTGGCCAGCCAGGCCAAGCGGGCATCATTGACGGTTTTTCTGGAAAGGCTGGCGACCGCCAACCGATGGACATTGGCCAACCTGGATGCCTATGCCGCCATCTATGCGCAGAAAACCGGCGTGCCGCTGGAAGTGGCGCAACTGGTGACCCGCCGCGAAGACCCGCGCCTGCAGGCCGCCGATGCCGGCATCGCGGCCGAGCTGCAAAAGGTGGCGGATGATTTCGCCACCGAAGGGGTGCTGCCCGCCCCTGTGAATATTGCCGCCCTGATCGAGCCGGGCCTGTTCAAGGGCTGACCCCAAGAAAGCCGGGGGGCACACATCGCCCCCCGGTTCTCATGATTGTCAAACCACCGACGTCACAAAGTCCGCCGGGGCCCGGCGCACCTTTTTCAGCTTGGCAGCCCAGTCCCCCGCCTCATCGCGGTAGCCCAGTGGCATGATCAGCACCGACCGCAGGCCACGTTCGCGCAGGCCCAGAATGGCGTCCAGCTTATCCGGCTGAAACCCTTCCATTGGCGTGGCATCCACCCCTTCAAAGGCGGCCGCCGTGACGCCGATGCCCAGCCCGATATAGGCTTGCCGGGCCGCGTGCTGGAAATTGGCCTCCGCATCGCGGGCACCATAGGTTTTCAGCAGTTGGGCGCGGTATTTCTCCCACCCTTCATTGGTGAAGCCGCGTTCGCTGTTCACCAGATCGAACATCTGGTTGATGCGGGCCGGCGTGTAATCATCCCAGACGGCAAAGACCAGCAGGTGCGACCCTTCGGTGATCTGCGGCTGGTTATAGCCGACAGCGCGGATTTGTTCCTTCAGCGCCGGATTGCTGACCACGATGATGTCAAACGGCTGCAGACCGCTGGAGGTCGGGGCCAGGCGGATCGCCTCCACAATCCGGTCCACCGCATCGGCCGGCACCGGGCGGGCAGGGTCCAGTTTCTTGGCGGCATAGCGCCAGTTCAGCTTTTCCAGCAACAAAACAACTCTCCCCATGGGAACATGCAAAAGATGGGGAGAAAATAGGGGGCGCCGTTCAGCCAAACCATAAAGTTATTTTAAAGAATGACTTGATCAGACGACATGAAAAAGCTTCGCCCGCCAACCCATCAACTTTCCCCAAATAAAAGCTTGAGACTTCTGAATTTGTTAACGCTTATCCGCCCGCATACCATCACACCCAACCCAAGCTTCCCCCAAAATTTCCCTTCGTGATGGAGAGACCCCATGACTTCCCCCCGCCAGCTTCATCTGGGCGCCATTCTGGCCGGTGTCGGCACCAGCCATGATGATTGGCGCGACCCGGCCCTTCCCGGTGATGCCAGCATCAATATCGACTGGTATATTGAGGCCGCGCGTCAGGCGGAGGCGGCCAAGTTCGATCTGGTCTTCATCGTCGACAGCCCCTACATCACCAAGGAAAGCGCCCCGCATTTCCTGAACCGGCTGGAACCGCTGACGCTGCTGTCGGCCCTGGCCGTTTCCACCAGCCGGATCGGGCTGGTGGGCACGCTGACCACCTCTTATTGGGAGCCCTATAATGTGGCCCGCCAGTTCGGCTCGCTGGACAATATCAGCGGCGGGCGGGCCGGCTGGAACGTCGTCACCACCGGGCTGGAGGGGGCGGCGCGCAATTACAGCCGCGAGGAACATTTTGATCACGGCGAACGCTATCAGCGGGCGCGCGAATTCGTCGATGTGGTGCAGGGTCTGTGGGACAGCTACGAGGACGATGCCTTCCCGCGGGACAAGCAGGCCGGCATCTTCCTGGATAAGGACAAGCAGCACGCGCTGAACCACAAGGGCCGCTTCTTCTCCGTCGCCGGCCCGCTGGCCCTGACCCGGTCGCCGCAGGGCCAGCCGGTGATCTTCCAGGCCGGCGATTCCGATGCCGGGCGCACGCTGGGCGCCCTGATCGCCGATGCCACCTTTACCACCGCCGATAATTTCGAGGCGGCACAGGCCTATTACGCCGATCTGAAATCCCGCGCCGCCGCGCTGGGCCGCAACCCGGATGAGATTTTCGTGCTGCCCGGCCTGTCGGTCACCATTGCCGACAGCCAGGAAGAGGCGGAAAAACTGCGCGCCGCCCAGGATGCCGATCTCAGCCTGGATAAGCTGCTGGTGCAGTTGGGCCGCCCGTTCAATTACCATGATTTCACGCAATATGACCTGGATGCCCCTTTCCCCGACCTATCCCATGTCAGCCTGAACGGCTACAAGGGCCATGCCGAGCGCATCATCCGGGAGGCCAAGGCCGACAAGCTGAGCTTGCGCGAAGCCGCCTGGCGCTTTGGGCGCTGGCGGTCGGATTTCGTCGGCACGGCGGAACATGTCGCCGATCAGATTGAGCGCTGGTTCACCGGCCGGGCCGCCGACGGGTTCAATGTGCAGGTCACCAAGCCGCGCGATTTCGCCCTGTTCACCCAGAAGGTGGTGCCGATCCTGCAACAGCGCGGCCTGTTCCGCACCGACTATACCACCCGCACCCTGCGCGGCCATCTGGGCCTGCCGGTGCCGGAAAACCGCCATACCCTGGCCCGGCTGGCCCAGGCGGCGGAATAAGCGGAAAATCATGTGTCGGGCGATGCTTCGCCCGACACATGATGCATCGCAACAAAGGCTTGCCATGCAGTTATTTTTCAGGTCATTCTATCGACACGAAGGCCAAATAAAGGCCAAAGCCCCGATACCGGCGGCACCTGAAAGGTGTTGTCAAGGATAACGGGGATCTCGGGGTCGGATCAGTCATAGCCATCGGCGTTTCCAACGCCTGACTTCTATCCCGCAGAAAATAATTTCTGCGAATGACTGTCCGCGCCCATTTCCGGCTGCTTTCACCACATTTTCATCAGCCGGAATGAACGAACAATAATCCGATTTCTGTACAGAAGGGGTAAGAGATGACGTTCCATACCCGCCGGCTTCTGCCGGCGCTGTTGCTGGGGACTGTTGCCACCATCCCGGCCCTGGCCGATGACAGCGTGGCCCTGGAAGAAATCATCGTCACCGGCCGCCGCGTTTCCCAATCGGATGAGGCGATCGGCCTGGACAAGACCACCAGCACGGTGGCGGTAACGCGGGAAGCGCTGTTATCGGCGCCATCGGGTATTTCCGGCCTGAAGATGCTGGAAAACCTGCCGGGCTTCAATGTGCAGACCGACGGCGCGCTGGGGCTGTATGAATTCGGCAATTCCGTGCAGACGCGCGCCTTCAACCTGGACCAGATCGGTTTTGTGGTGGATGGCATTCCCACCGGGCGGAGCGATGCCTTTGGCGGTTCACCCGTCTTCCGCTATGTCGATAATGAAAATCTGGGCGTGGTGGAGGCGTCCGCCGGGGCGGGTGATGTCAGCCTGCCCAGCTATTCCAGCCTGGGGCCGCTGGTGCAGTACCGTTCCATCACACCGCAGGAGGAGGCCGGGGTTTTTATCTCCCAAACCTTTGGGGAGGATAGCACGCGCCGCACCTTCATCCGTGCTTCGACCGGGCAGATCGGCCCGGTAAAGGCCTATGTCAGCCGCACCAAGCTGGACAGCGACCTGTGGCGCGGGGCCGGCACCATCGACCGCGAACATTGGGAGGCCCAGGCCCATGTCAGCTTGGGTGAAGAAAGCTGGGCCAAGCTGAAATTCGTTTCCAATGATTTCTTCGATTATGATTCCCCGACCCTCAGCCGGGCGCAATATCACAGCGGCAGCGATGTTGGCGGGAAAAGCGGGCGGGATCGCGGCTATATCCGGCTGGTGCCCAACAGCACGCCGGGCTTCACGCCGACCGTGGCCGGGGTGCCCTATTCCAACCCCAACTACACCTATGATTACGCACTGGCGGTCAATGTCCGCAATGACAAGCTTTATGGCGCCACCACGCATCTGGGCCTGTGGGAGGATGCCTGGCTGGAAAGCACCGCCTATTGGGAAGATAAGGACGGGTACGGGGTTTCCCCCGACGGCTATGCCAACAGCCTGTCACGCTACACCCCGCAAGCTGCCGTCGGCCTGCCGGTGACCGCGCCGCGCGGGGTGCAATATGGGCTGTCAGGCGTGGGGGGCGATCGCTATGGCCTGACCAACAAGCTGCAGGCCAAGCTGGATAACCACACGCTGGAGGCCGGTTTCTGGGTGGAGCATGACAAGTATCACCGCACCCAGGCCCGCTATAATACGGTGGATGGCTCACCGGAGGCCGCACCCAACCTGAACGAACTGGTCTATCTGCGCCGCAACTATCGCTCCGAACGCGATACGATCCAGATTTTCCTGAAGGATTCCATCGCCCTGCTGGATGATGACCTGACGCTGGATATCGGCGCCAAGGGCCTGTTCCTGGATTATGATTTCAACGGCTACCGCGATTTTGCCGATTATTACCGAATTGTCGGTGGCCGGCCGGTGGCGGGCTATGGCCCGCAGCGCAACAGCGCCTCTTACAATGACGGGTTCCTGCCACAGGTCGGGCTGGTCTATCGGCTGGACGGGCGGACACAGCTTTTCGCCTCCTACTCGGAGAACATGGCCCTGCCCAAGGGCATGGATGATATTTTCGCCACCGCCCTGGCCAGCAGCAGTGCGGCCGTGCCCGCCCCGGCGCCGGAGCGGGCCAAGAATGTGGAAATCGGCATCCGCACCAATCAGGCGCAATTCTATGCCGCCCTGTCAGGCTATTACACGCGCTTTGCCAATCGCATCCAATCCATCACCACCCTGCTGCCGGGCACGGTGGCGACAACAGAAACCTTCTATGCCAATGTCGGCCGGGTGGAGGCCTATGGCGCGGAATTTACCGGCACCTTCAAGCCGGATTTCCTGCAAGATTACGCCTATGCCAATTTCAGCGTCACCTATAACCATGCCACCTTCCTGGATAATATCCCGACCAGCCCGGTCACGCCGACTGCGGATAAGTTCATCCCCGACAGTGCGAAATGGATCATCGGCGGCGGCATCACGGTGGAGCCGACCGATTGGCTGGTGGCGAATTTCAGCGGGCGTTATGTCGGCAAACGCTGGTCCACCTTCACCAACACGCCCGGTTCCAGCCTGCCCGGCTATACGGTGTTCAGCGCCTATGTCGATGTCGGCGAAGGCTGGGATTATGGGCCGCTGAAGAACATCAAGGCCCGCGTCAATATCGACAATATCTTCGACAAGGATACGCTGTCCTTCATCTCCCCCGCCGTCAGCGGTGACGGCAATTTCCGCCCGCTCTCCCCGCGTACCATCCAGGTGACCATCTCCGGGGAGTTTTAAGCCATGCGCCGCCCGCTGAAACCCCTGCTGCTGCCGCTGCTGTTCACCTGTCTGCTGGCACCGCCCGTGGTCCAGGCGGCGGACCCGCTGCCTGTGTCCGCCGCCGCACGGCAGTTGCATGAAAAGCTGCTGACCCTGGACGGGCATATGGATACGCCCGCCTCACTGGATCTGCCGGACTGGTCGATCCTGGATGAACATCATGTGCATGATGATTACACCCAGGTCGATCTGCCCCGGTTGAAGGCGGGCGGGCTGGATGGCGGCCTCTGGGCCATCTACACCCCACAGGGGCCATTGACGCCGGAGGGATATCGCGCAGCACGGGATTTCGCCGTGCTGCGCGGCCTGTCCATCCGGGAAATGGTGGCCGCATCGCCGGCGGATTTCACCCTGGCGACAAAGCCCGGTGATGCCGCCCCTATCGCCGCCGCCGGCCGGCGTGTCGTGTTCATCTCCATGGAGAACGCCTATCCGCTGGGCGAAGATGTCAGCCTCGTCAATCTGTTCCACAAGATCGGGGTGCGGGTGATCGGCTTTGCCCATTTCGCCCATAACCAGTTTGCCGACAGTTCCACCGACCCGTCCGGCCAGCCGAAATGGGGGGGCCTGAGCCCGCTGGGCAAGCAGTTGCTGGCGGAACTGAACCGGCTGGGCATCGTGCCCGATGCCAGCCACAGTTCCGATACGGTGCTGGATGATCTGCTGGCCCTGTCGAAAGGGCCGGTACTGTTAACCCATTCCGGCTGCAAGGCGGTTTATGACCATCCGCGCAATATCGATGATGACCGGCTGCGCGCCCTGGCTGCCAAGGGTGGCGTCATCATGATGAATGCCTATGGCGCCTATCTGCGTGCCGCCAAGCCCAACCCGGAGCGGGAAAAGGCCCAACGCGCCCTTTACACCAGTTACCGCGAAGGGGCCAAGGATGCCGCCGCCCGCACGGCGTTCCTGGAAAAAAGGCGGGAGATCGATCGGCTCTATCCGGATACCGATCCGCCCGGGTTCGATGATTTCATGGCCCATCTGCTGCACGCCTTGAAGGTGGTGGGGCCGGACCATGTCGGCATCGGGCTGGATTGGGATGGCGGCGGCGGCACACAAGGGATGGAAGATGTCGCCGCCATCCCCCGCATCACCGCCGCCCTGCTGGCCGCCGGCTACAAGGAAGCGGACCTGGCCAAGATCTGGTCCGGCAATCTGCTACGGGTGATGGCGGCCAATCAGGCATTGGTGCCATAGCACTACTGTGTCACCTATTTTTGATTATAGCAGCCTGGGCTCCCCGCCTTCTCCGGCGTGGAGGTGAAACTGCAACCAGTCGCTTCCCCGCCCGGCCTCCGAGAAAATTCCGGGTAAACATATATTATATCAAATATTTGCCCATCAACCGTCAGAACGAAGCTGTCAGGCGGTTGATCGGGACAGGTTATCGCAAACGTCCGACTGGCCGATTCTGCAAATGGCGCTTCCAGTTCGGCAATTTTACCGGGCCAGGGTGAGACTTATAGTATGCCGGTGGCGGAGGATAAGCGGCGTCGACAACAGACACGCCCGGCCGGACGACCATTGAGACAACCCGTGCACTGCAAGAAATGCGGGAATCTTAATCAAAAATATTTTCAGGGAAGGGTACGGGAAATGATGGCCTTTAAAATGGGTTCCCTGTTCACGGCCCGGAACAGGGCCGGCGCACGGGGCTTGGCGCTGATCGCACTGACCTTGGCATCGGCTTCGGCCTTGGCACAACCCGTGGCAGGGCCATCGGCTGGCAATGCCGGGGCGGAAATTCTGGAAGAAATCATCGTTACGGCTCAGAAGCGTGCCGAACGCCTTCAGGACGTGCCTGTGCCGGTCACCGCGGTGTCGGGTGACGCACTTCTGGACCAAAATCAACTGAGGGCGCAGGATTTCTTTTCCAGTGTTCCGGGGCTGGGGCTTCAGTTCATGAATGGCCGCTCCAACCTGACGATCCGCGGGGTGACGACGGGGCCGGCCACCGGCAATCCCACCGTCGGCTATACGATCGACGATGTCCCCTATGGGTCTTCCGTCGGCATTGCCGGCCTGTTCGGTGCCGCCCCCGATCTGGATCCGGGTGACCTGGCGCGGATTGAGGTGCTGCGCGGTCCGCAGGGGACCTTATATGGCGCCAGCAGCATCGGCGGTCTGGTGAAATATGTGACGGTCAAACCGTCCATGACTGATTTTGCCGGCACCGTTGGGGGCGGGTTGCAAACTGTTTCCGGTGGTCATCGGCCCGGATACAACCTGCGCGGCAACCTGAACATTCCGTTGAGCGATGTCTTCGCCGTCCGTGCCAGCGCCTTTACCCGCCGGGATGCGGGATATATCGACAATGTCGTCACCGGCAAACGCGGGGTGAATCAATCAGATGTCAGCGGTGGCCGCCTGTCCGCCCTCTGGCAGCCATCGAACGCGCTGTCCGTTGAATTGTCCGCCCTGTACCAGGATACCGACATTAACGGCTCCTCCAATGTCGATACCGCGCTGCCGCGGTACAACCGGCAAAGCGATCAGATCGGTGCCGGCGCCAGCCGGTGGAAAAACCAGATATACAGCGCCGTGGTAAATGCCGATCTGGGCGATTCCCAACTGACGTCGGTGACCTCCTATATCTATAATCCCAGTGTCGATAATGTTGATTTCTCGGCCTCGGGCCTTACGGCCGCCCTGCCGCTGATCTACCCGGTGGGCATCAACCCGATGGCTGCCCTTCTGCATCAGGAATACAGCACCAAGAAGCTGACGCAGGAAGTGCGCCTGATGACGCCGATCGGTGACAATGTGGATTGGCTGGTGGGGGCGTTCTATACGAACGAAAACAGCCATTACATGATCCAGGCACGGGCAACTGATCCTGCCAATGGCACTGTTCATGGCGTGCCGATCCTGTGGCGGGACAAGCTTGAATTCGCCGAATATGCCGGCTTCACCGATGTGACGGTGCGTTTCACCGACCAGTTTGATGTGCAGGTCGGCGCGCGGTGGAGTTCGAACAAGCAGGATCTCCGCCATCGCCAATGGAATTTCGATCAGCCGGCCGGCCTGTTCACCGATCCGACCTCCAAGGATCACGCGCTTACCTATCTGCTGACGCCACGCTTCAAGCTATCCGCCGACCATATGTTTTATGGGCGGCTGGCTACCGGCTATCGGCCGGGTGGCCCCAATGCCGTGTGTAACGATGCCCGGGTACCGTGCCAATACCGTTCCGACAAGACCAAGAATTACGAGATCGGTGCGAAGGGTGATTTCTATGGCCGCCTGCTGTCTTACGATCTCTCCTTCTACCATATCGACTGGCGGGACATTCAGCTGACCCAGGTTTCCCCCGATGCGACCTATAATTACAACACCAATGCCAGCCGCGCCCGCAGCCGCGGCATCGAACTTTCCCTGGAAGCGCGGCCGACCGATGGGTTGACCCTGGCACTGTGGGGGGCATGGACGGATGCCACCTTGCGGGCCGGTTTTTCGGAACCGAGTGCTGTTTACGCCGCAGCCGGGGATCGGCTGCCTTATTCCAATCGCTTCTCTGCCCGCTTCTCGGTGGATCACGAATCCGCACTCACCGAAGATCTGCAGCTCCTCATGGGCGGCTCTGTCAGCTATGTCGGCAACCGCAAGGGCGAGTTTGTTCCGACCCGGCAAGAGGCGCCCCTGCGCCAGACCTATCCCGGCTATGCCCAGCTCGACCTGCATCTGGGGGTGAAGTCGGAGGATTGGAAAGTCAACCTGTCGATCCAGAACGTCACCAACCGACGGGGCGTGACGGGTGGTGGCTATAATAACCAGACGACCTTCAATCGTTACTGGCTCAACTATATCCGGCCGCGCACTCTGGGGCTTTCGTTTGAAAAATCGTTCTGATCCCGGCGAATTTTCTTCACATACCGACCGGAATTTCTCTCTGGTTTCTGGAGAATTGACATGCAATGTCGCAACGTGACCGCCCGGCGGTCCTTTTTTCAAAATATCTTTCTCTTGTCCTCCGTGGCGTTTCTTTCTGTTTCCTCCGCCCTGCCCGTCCAGGCTGCGGAAGAGATCGAAGTCGGCATCACGCCGCCGGCTGTGGGGGCCGGCCCGTTCCAGTTTGATACCGCTGAACAACATGACATCCGTGTGGATATCCTGGCCCGGGGTCTGGCACATGGGTTCACCGTCGCCTTCCTGCCCAATCATGATGCCCTGATTGTTGAACGGGGTGTCCGGCTACGGCTGCTGCGCAACGCCACCGGCCCCAACCCGGAACTGGTCAGCGCCGCGATCGCGGGCGTTCCGGACTTCAGCAATGTCGACCATGCCGTGCCCGACGATATGCTGGGCCTTCAGGATGTGGCGCTTCATCCTGATTTCTCAAAGAATCAGGTTGTTTACGTCACCTACAACCGGCCGGCCGGCTTTGATGCCGGGTCCGGCCGCCTGCTCGTCACGACTGTTCTGGCGCGCGCCCGGCTGCTGGATATGCGGCTGGTCGATGCAAAAGACCTTTGGGTTGGCGAAGCGGTTCAAGGTGCTGGCGGCTCCCGCATCCTGGTCACCAAGGACGGGATGGTCTATGTCGGCGTTGGCGGGCTCAGCCGGGGTGATATCGATGCGTCCCAGCGCACGGATAACATCTATGGTAAGGTTCTGCGGGTCGATGCTGACGGCAAAATTCCCCAAGACAATCCCTTCATTAAGGTAGCCGGTGCCCGGCGGGAAATTTATACGCTGGGCCATCGTGATGTGCTGGGCTTGGCCGTTGATCCCCGCTCTGGCGCGATCATCGCCTCGGAACATGGACCGCAGGGTGGTGATGAGATCAACCACATCCTGCCGGGCCGCAATTATGGCTGGCCGCGCTTCACCTATGGGACCGAATATGGCGGCTCACCGCTGCCGACAAAGCCTGTGGGGCCGGATACGGAGCCACCCCTGACCATCTGGACGCCGGGCATCGCCCCCAGCGGCATTGCCTTTTACAATGCGGACAAGGTGCCCGCATGGCAAAATAACCTGTTCATCGCCAGCGCCCGGCGGGGCCAGATCAATGGAACCGGCGCCTTGATCCGGGTGGTCCTGAATGAGAAGTTGCAGGAAATGCGGCAAGAGATTCTGCTGGATGGGCTGCGCCAGCGCTTCAAGGACGTACGCCAGGGGCCTGACGGGCTGCTCTATGCCCTGACCGATGAGAGCGACAGCCTGTTGCTGCGGATCAGCCCGACATCCGCCAGCGCTCGCTGACGCAGCAATTGACCGGCTGCCCCATGGCGGGGCAGTCAACGTAACGAACGATGACCGTTGCGAGGCACAATGACGGACCGAACCCGGAGTGCAGATATCAGGGGCGCAACATCGCCCCCACCATGTCGCCCAGCAGGTTGATGAATGCCTCGGGCTCTACCCCGCGCTTGCGGTATTTCGCCCGCTTCACATACCAATCCTGCAGCATCGGCTTGATCAGGGCGGCCGCCATGGTCGGATCGACGGGACGGAAGCGGCCGGTATTGATGCCATCGGCGATGGCATCGCGCAGCAGCGCTTCCGTCCATAATTCGCTTTCCACCGCCATCGCCCGCCCCTGCTTGCCAAAGGCCTTGGCCTCCATGAAGGCGAAGACGAACCAGGGGCCCATGGCCTCGGTCAGATAGACGTGGCGCGCCATCAAGGCGCGCAGCCGCGTCAGCGGATCACCGGTCGCAACATCCGGCGCGGTCAGCACCAGACCGATGGCATCCACCACCTGCCCCAGGATCATCAGCAGCAGCGTGTCCTTGCTGTCGAAATAGCTGTAGAGCGCGCCCATCGACAGGCCCGACTGTTCCGACAGGTCGCGCAGCGACATGGGATGGAACCCGTTGCGGTTGGACAGGACCAGGGTAGTCTCAATGATCCGCGCCAGATTGGCCACCGCCGTCTCGGCCTTGCGCACCCGGATGGTGGCCTGATGCCGCTCCAGAATGCGGCGGCACAGCGCCTCCATCGATAGGTCGAATTCCTGCTGGAACGTGCTGTAACTGTCCATACCGGCCCCCTTCGCCGCCCGACATAGCATGAACGGCCATTGCCGGCGAAGCCGAAAGGCGATATAAAACGAGCGCTCGCTCTTTTTTGAAAGCCCGCCGACATGGATTTCACGCTGCCCCCCGCCCTGGAGGATTATCGCCGCCGCATCCGGGATTTCGTGGAAACGGAAATCCTGCCGGTGGAGGCGGACCGCAGCCAATGGGACGCGCATGAGAATATTGCCGACGGGCCCTTGGCCGCCTTGCGCGCCAAGGCCAAGGCGGCCGGCCTGTGGACCCTGCAGCTGCCGCCGGAAGCCGGTGGCCAGGGCCTGCCCTTCACCGGCCTTGCCGCTTGTTATGAGGAGATGAACCGCTCCATCTTCGGCCCCGTCTGCTTCAATGCTGCCGCCCCCGATGATGGCAATATGCGGCTGTTGAATCAGGTGGGCACCGCGGCGCAAAAGCGCCGCTGGCTGGACCCCATCGTCGAAGGGCGGGTACGCTCCGCCTTCGCCATGACCGAACCGCATCCGGGCGGCGGGTCCGACCCGTCAATGATGCGCACCCGGGCGGAACGCCGGGACGGGCGCTGGGTGATCCATGGCCATAAATGGTTCATCACCGGGGCTGGTGTCGCCCAGCATTTCATCCTGCTGGCCCGCACCTCTGACGATCCGCGCAAGGGCCTGACCGCCTTCCTGTTCGACCGCGACCAGCCCGGCTGGCGCATTGAACGCCGCATCCCCATCATGGGACCGGAGGAACATGGCGGCCATTGCGAGCTGATCTTCGACGGGCTGGAGGTGGCCGACGAAAACGTGCTGATGAATGTCGGCGACGGGCTGAAAGCCACGCAGATCCGCCTGGGCCCCGCCCGGCTGACCCATTGTATGCGCTGGACCGGCCTTGCCAAGCGCTGCCTGGAAATTGCCGGTGCCTATGTGAAGGAACGCCACAGCTTCGGAATGCCGCTGGCCGAGCATGAGGGGGTGCAGTGGATGCTGGGCGAAGCGGCGATGCAGATCGAGATTTCCCGCCTGCTGACCATGCGGGCCGCCGCCGCGCTGGATCGTGGGCAGTTCGCCCGCAAGGAAGTGTCGATGGCCAAGGTACAGGTGGCCGACACGCTGTCGCGCAGCGTGGATACCGCCATCCAGCTGTGCGGCGCGCGCGGCTATTCCCGCGATACGGTGCTGGAATGGATTTACCGCTATGCGCGGCAATCGCGGCTGGTCGATGGCGCCTCAGAAGTGCACAAGATGGTACTGAGCCGGTCCTATCTGGCCGAAGGGGATACGTTCTGGGGGTGGTCATGAGCGTGGCCCCCCTGTCGCCAGAGCAGTTGCAGGCATTGGCCGACTGGCTGGCCCGGCAGGCCGGGGCCGCAACGGTGCGGCTGGAAAATGTGCGCCGCCTGTCGGGTGGTGCCATCTCCGTCAATCTTTCCATGGATTTGATCATTGACGGCGGGCCGCTCACCGGGTGTCAGCCGGTGGTGTTTCGCGCCGGATCGCCCAGCGGTGTCTCCGCCAGCCTGTCCAAGGCGCAGGAGGCGGCCGTGCTGCGCGCGGCCTTCGATGCCGGCGTCACCGCCCCGGAACCGCTTTTCGTGGATGGGGAAGGCGCCTTGCTGGGCAGCCCCTTTTATATCATGCGGCGGGCGGGCGGGATGGCTGCCGGCCATCGGCTGGTGAAGGCGCCCCCCTCCCCCGCCCTGGCCCATGATCTGGGGCAACAGCTGGGCCGGCTGCACCGTCTCCGCCCCGGTGCGCCGGGGCTGGATTTCCTGCCCCTGCCGGCGGCTGACCTGATTGATGAATGTCTGACCGCCTATCGTGGTTGGCTGGGAGAAATGGCGGGGCTTGATCCGGCGCTGGCCTATGGGCTGCGCTGGCTGGATCGGCGGCGGCCGGCAGTGGGCGATCTGGTGCTGTCGCACCGCGACTACCGCACCGGCAATTATCTGGTGGAGGGGGGAAAGCTGACCGCCATCATCGATTGGGAATTTGCCGGCTGGTCCGACGCGATGGAGGATATTGGCTGGTTCTGTGCCGCCTGCTGGCGCTTCGGCCGGCGCGACCAGGAAGCCGGCGGCATCGGCGATCGCGCCGATTTCTATGCCGGCTATGAAGCGGCCGCCGGCCGCCCTGTCGACCATCAGGCCGTGCGCTGGTGGGAAGTGATGGCCCATCTGCGCTGGGCCGCCATCGCGGTACAGCAGGCAATGCGCCATGTCTCTGGTGCGGAGCCTTCACTGGAACTGGCGCTGACCGGCCGGATGCTGCCGGAGATCGCCTATGACATGCTGCGGGAAATCGACCAGATGGAGGCGGCCGCATGATCCGTGACCTGCCAGACACCCAGAACCTGCTGGAAACCGCGCTGGCCAGCCTGCGGGCGGAGCTGCTGCCCAACCTGCCCGATCACGCCCGCTATACCGGGCTGATGGTGGCCAACGCCCTGACCATCGTGTTGCGCGACCTGCGGGCAGCGGAGGCGCGGAGCCATATCACCGCGACGCTGACCGGCCTGATCGGCCGGGATGATGCCCCGGCCCTGTGTGCCGCCATTGACGCCGGCACGTTCGACGCCGCCGCACAGGATGCCACCTTGCGGCAGGCCCTGCTGACCATCACCCGCGCCCGCCTGTCGATCAGCAATCCGAAGGCATTGGGCTAACGGCCCTGCAAGGGTCGTTGACGACGGGTTCGCGCGGCCATACATTGATCAATGACTCACTAATCACAAATAAGCGGCACCCGGCCGCAATCGAACAGCGGAGGATGCAACCCCATGTCCGTGATCAACAGCCAGCCGCCCCAGCCCGCCGTCGAGCCCTCCCCCACGCCGCCGCCCTTGCGCGGCGATCCCATCACCGGCAGCCGTTATACCAGCCGGGACTTCATGGCCCTGGAATGGGACCGGATGTGGACGCGCATCTGGCATATCGGGGGCTGGGCGGCGGACCTGCCGGAACCGGGCGATTACATCACCCACGAGATCGGGCAGGAGAGCATCCTGATGGTCCGGCAGGAGGATGGATCGGTCGCCGCCTTCTACAATGTCTGTCCCCACCGGGGAAACCGGCTGGTGCATGGCGATCTGGGCCATGCCAAGGTCTTTACCTGTTCCTATCATTCCTGGCAGTTCGACCGGGCCGGCACCACCTGCCGGGTTCAAGACCCCGATGATTTCCCCCAGGGAAACCCCTGCGGCAAGGTCAAGCTGTCCGCCATAAAATGCGAGGTCTGGGGCGGTTTCGTCTGGTTCAACATGGACCCGGCAGCCCCACCCTTGCGCCACTATCTCGACCCTGTGGCCGCACAATTTGAAAAATACAGCATGGATCAGCAGGTTCGCGTGCTGTACCTGACGGCAGAGGTCAATTGCAATTGGAAGGTCATTCACGACAATTTCAATGAAAGCTACCATCTGCCGACCCTGCATCCCGAACTGTCGACCTTCATTGAGGATGCCTATCAGGACACGCTGTTCGACCTTTACCCGTCCGGCCATAACCGGATGCGGATGAAGGGCGGGATGCCTTCATTACGGGCGCAGAGCGTCACCGACGTGGCCCAGCCGCTGGATGATATCCTGCGCGCCTGGGATCTGGACCCCGCCGCCTTTCAGGGCCATGCCCGCGATGCCCGCCGGGCCTTGCAGGAACAGAAACGACGCCTGGGCCGGGAGCGCGGCTTTGCCCATTATGATCTGCTGGATGATGACCAGTTGACCGACTATCACCATTACACCCTGTTCCCCAATGTCTCCCTGACCATGAGTGCGGACGGGTTCCAGTTGCTGCGGCCGCAGCCGCACCCGACCGATCCGGAGAAATGCCTGTTCGACCATTGGTTCATGGTGCCGGTGGTGCCGGGCCAGACGGAGGCGATGACCCCCGTGGGCCCCCGCCCCCTGGCCGAGGCAGAACATGAAATCTTCAGCCATGGCGATCAGAGCCTGGGCTTTGTCGCCGATCAGGATCTCTCCATCGCCGTGGGACAGCAGCGGGGCCTGCGCTCCCGTGGCTTCAAGGATGCCTATCTGACCGGGCAGGAAGCGCGGGTCCGCCGGTTCCACGAGATGATCAATGATTATATTGAGGGCCGGCGCTGATGCCCTATGCGTCCGTCACCGCCGTGACCCGGCGGCGGCGGACGGGTTTGGGCGCTGCCTCTGCCGCTGGTGCGACCGCTTCCGGCACGGCCAGCATCGGGGGCAGCGGCCCGGCCTTCAGGCCATTGGCGACAAAGCGCAGATAGGTATCCAGCATCTCCGGCGACAGGGGCCGGATCTTGCCATCGACCGCACAGAACCGCATCAGCAGATAGGAGCGCGCGCCCATCAGCATACTGGCAACCTGTTCCAGTTCCGCCTCGCTATAGAGCGGCGGTTCCTGGTCCTTCAGGCTGCGCCGCAGCGACCGGACATAGCGTTCCAGCAGCATGTCGACATGGGCACGGAAGGCGGTGGGGGCGAAAAGCTCGGCCTCCATCATCAGGCGGTACATATAGGGATGGGCCACCAGATAGGCGAAATTCGCCTCCAGCCCCCGCCGCTCCACCTCCAGCAGGGAGGTGGCGTTGCGCACGGCGTCGCTGATCTTGTCCAACATGCGGGCCCCCAGGGTGGGCAGCAGCAGGTCGAACAGTTCCTGTTGTGATTTGAAATGCAGATAGAAGGTGCCGTGCGCCACCTTGGCCTTGGCCGTCACCCGCGCGATGGAACAGCCGGAATAGCCATAACGCCCGACGATCTTGGCCGCCGCCTCAATCAAAGTCAGGCGCGTGGCCTCATTCTTTTCCACCTTCTCGGCAGATGGCTTCCGTTTCCGCCCCTGTGCGCTGACCGCCACCGTCCCCACTCCTTGACCCTGCTTCGCCACCGGACGACTGCCGGCCGAGGCTGATTTCAAGGCGATGATAGCAACGGAAGGGGCCGCGGTTCAACCGGGGGCGGCCCAATAAGGCGGTTCAGTCATCCGGCGCCACCACGATGGACAGGCCTTCCAGCACCGGGCCGACCGGAATCTGGCAGGCCAAACGCGATTGCGGCATGGTATCGGGCAGGTCGGCCAGCAAGGCCGCCTCATCCGCGCTGACTGGCGGCAACTGACCCTCCCTGGCATTCAGCACATGGATATGGCAGGTGCCGCAGGCCATATTCCCCCCGCACAGACCTTCCACCGACAGGCCGCCATTGCGCAGGGCCACCATCAGGCTGTCGCCATCGGGGGCGTCAAGGCTGTGCCGGGTTCCATCACGGTCGGTTACCTGGATCAGGGTCATGGCGCTTCCTTTATTGACTTATGATTCATTGATCATAATCATATCGACAGGGATTAAGGTCAAGTGCCGTCTGGTGCATGTGGACAAAGGCAAAAGGGAGGAGCAGGGGACATGACGATTGCAGATGTGATCGGCGTTGAACAGCGGGGGGCCGTGGCGCATGTCACCTTCAACCGCCCCGATGCGTTGAACGCCCTGGACATGGCGCTGGCCAGCACCCTGGATCAGACGCTGGCACGGCTGGCAGTGGATGAAACGGTGGGCGCCATCGTGCTGACGGGGGCTGGCCGCGCCTTCATGGCCGGCGGCGATGTGCGGGAATTCGCCCAGACGCTGGACGGCCCGGCCGCCGCCCGCAGCGCCTATTTCAGCCGCCTGATCGACCATGCCCATGGCGCGGTGGAGCGGGTATGGCGGATGCCGAAACCGGTGATCGCCGCCATCAACGGGCCGGTGGCCGGCTTCGGCATCGGGCTGGCGGCCGCCTGCGATTTTTCCATCGCCGCAGAGGGGGCCGGCTTTTCCCTGGCCTATTGCCATCTGGGGGCCACGCCGGATGGCGGGGCCACCCTGATCCTGCCCCATCTCTGCGGCCTGAAACAGGCCAGCGAACTGGTGATGCTGGGTGACCGGTTCAGCGCCGCGGAGGCCCACCGGCTGGGCATTGTCAATCAGCTGGTGGCCGCCGATGCGCTGGCCAATACGGTGGACGCCCTGTCGCAACGGTTGGCCACGGGCCCACGGGGTGCCCATGCCGCCGCCAAGGCCCTGCTGCGCGGGCCGCTGACCGCCGCCTTCCTGGCGCAGTTGCAGGCCGAAAAGGACCAGTTCACCGCCCGTGCTGACGGTGCCGAGTTTGCTGAGGGGTTGCGGGCTTTACTGGGCAAAAGGAAGCCGGATTTCACCAGCCGCCCGGACTTGACAAGCCAAGACCCGCGCTTCATTCTGACTAACGAATCATAAATCAACAATATGTCATCACGACCGGCCAAACCGGCCCCGTGATCCATGGAAATTGGGAGGAAACAATGCCGTTCACGGGACCGGTGGAAGACCGTCTGGCCATCCGCGAGCTGAATGAAATCTATGCGGATGCCGTCAACCAGCACAATGCCGAGGATTGGGCCTCCACCTGGGCGGAGGACAGTTTCTGGTGCCTGCCGCATGTGCCGGGGATGGAACAGCTTTCGGGCAAGCAAACCATCGTTGATGCCTGGGTGGCGGCGATGAAACATTATCCCGACATTGTGTTTCTGGTACTGCCCGGCTCCATCGTGGTGGAGGGCGAGCAGGCCACGGCGCGCATGTATACGGCGGAATCCTATACCGACAGCGAAGGCGTGGCCCGCCGCACCCATGGCCAATATGACGATATCCTGGTGAAGATCGACGGCCACTGGGCCTTCAAATCCCGCACCTTCTCTGTGCGTTACTGGGTTTAAGGGGGGCATGATGGGACGTATTGCCGGCAAGGGTGCCATCGTCGTCGGTGCCGCCAATCGGGACAATATGGGCCAGGTCATCGCCCGCCGCTTCGCCGCTGAAGGGGCCACCGTGGTGGTCGCCGGCCGCAAGCGGGAGGAGTTGGAACGGCTGGCCGGGGAGATCGGCGGCCATGCCGCCCTTTGCGACATCACCGACCGGGAACAGGTTTTCGCCCTGGCCGCCTTTGCCAAGGAAAAGCTGGGCCATGTCGATATCGCCCTGAACGCCACCGGCTGGGGCCTGCTGAAGCCGTTTCTGGAGACGACGGAGGAAGAGTTCGACCAGATGAGCGCGCTTCAGTTCAAGGGGCCGTTCATGTTCTATCAGGCGGTGATCGGTGCCATGGACCGGGGCGGATCGATCATCCAGATCAGTTCCGCCACCGCCACCATCATGCTGAACGACCATGCCGCCTATATGGGGGCCAAGGCCGGGACCGACCATATTATCCGCGTCGTGGCGCATGAATTCGGGCAGCGCGGCATCCGCGCCAATTCCATCTCCCCCGGCCTGACCGCCACGCCGATGACGGCAGGCCATATGGCCATTCCAGGCCTGACAGAGGCGTTCCTGCCGGAATATCCGCTGGGCCGCATCGGCACGTCGGAGGATATCGCGGCGGCGGCTGTGTTCCTGGCGTCAGACGAGTGCTTCATGACCGGCCAGAATCTCCAGGTCAATGGCGGGCTGACCCTGCGCCGCAACCCGACAAAGGAGGAGATAGCGGCATCGATCGCACGGGCGGCGGGGGGTTAGTGTGTGTCAGGTTTAGATTGAACCGATCGTCCCTTCTCTACCGCCACCCCGGCCTGCGCCGGGGTGGCGGTAGAGAGTGATTCAGCGTAAACCTGACAAACTCTAATCGTCCCCCTGCCCCGCCACCTTGCGCTTACGACGCGGCGCCAGCGGCACCACCTCTGCCGCCGGTGCCGCTGGCGCTTCTGCCGGCATGTCCAGCTTCACGCCCAAACCTTCGGCGACGAAGCGCAGATAGGTTTGCGTCAGTTCCGGGGTCAGCGGTTTCAGGCTGTTGCCCTCCACACAGAACCGGGTCAGCAGGTGATAGCGGGCACCCAGCAACATGGAGATGACGGCATCCAACTGGTCTTCACTGAAGGCCGGCTGGCTCTGCGCCGCCATCGATCGGCGCAGCGACTTCTTGTAGGGCTTGGCCAGTTCCTCAAAATATTGGCGATAGGCCACAGGGGCGTAAAGCTCCGCCTCTGACGTGACCCGGTGCAGATAGGGATGCTGCACCAGATAATCGAAATTGGCCACCAACCCGCGATGTTCCAGCTCGATCAGGCTTTTGCTGTCGCGCACCGCCTTGCCGATCACTTCCAGCATCTCCGCCCCCAGGGCCGGCAGCAACTGGTCGAACAGATCCTGCTGTGATTTGAAATGCAGATAGAAGGTGCCGTGCGCCACCTTGGCCCGGGCGGCGACACGGGCGATGGAACAGCCGGCATAGCCATATTTGCCGATAACGCGGGCGGCGGCGTTCAACAGCCGCATCCGCGTCTCCTCATTCTTCTGGACCTGCGCTTCCGACCGCCGGCGGCGGCCGGGGGACGGTTCCTGTTCATCCGACGGGGCGGAGGCTTTCGCTTTCCTGGGCGGCACGGGCAAACCTTGCTTTTGTCCGGGAGGGAGGCGCCATCAGCATACATGACTAATGACTCTATAATCATTTTGTCACAGTTGCGGGCGCGCTGCAATCCGGGCTGTTGCCCCACCAGACGGCTGTTGAATATCGGAAAGTGGCGTTGACGGAAGGATAACGGAAAGATACAATGACTAGTGAATCAAAAATCATTCTTCGGGAGGATCGGACCACCGGCTCAGGCGCCGGGCAAGGTCCGGGGCAGCGGGAAATGGCGGGAAAAGCCGCCCCTTCTGCCTGACGCAACAGGGAGATTTCCATGCAGATCAGCCGCGAGCAGATGCTGCGGGCCTACCGCCAGATGGTGACGATCCGGGAGTTTGAGGAACGGATCCATGTCGATATCCAGCGCGGTGGCATTGCCGGCTTCACCCACCTTTATGCGGGGCAGGAGGCGGTGGCCGTCGGGGTGTGCGAACACCTGACGGAAAAGGACAAGATCATCAGCACTCATCGCGGCCACGGTCATTGCATCGCCAAAGGCTGTGACGTCATTGGCATGATGAAGGAAATCTATGGCCGACAGGATGGCTTGTGCAAGGGCAAGGGTGGCTCCATGCATATTGCCGACCTGGATAAGGGCATGTTGGGGGCCAATGGCATTGTCGGCGGCGGCCCGCCCATCGCCGTGGGCGCCGCCATCACCGCCAAGGTGCTGAAGACCGGCGGCGTCGCCGTGTCGTTCAGTGGCGATGGTGCCAGCAACCAGGGCACCGTGTTCGAGGCCATGAACATGGCCGTGGTGCTGAAAGTGCCGAAAATCTTCGTGCTGGAGAATAACGGCTATAGCGAACATACCGGCTTCAGCTATGCCGTGGGCAGCCGGGATATGGTGCGCCGTACCGAAGGCTTCGGGATGCCGGTGTTCCAGGCCGATGGCTATGATTTCTTTTCCGTCTATGAGGCGATGCGTCAGGCGACGGAACTGTCGCGCAATGGCGGCGGCCCCTGCGCCGTCTATGCCGAATGCACCCGCTTCTTCGGCCATTTCGAAGGCGACCCCCAGCTTTACCGCGCCAAGGACGAGGTGGCGCGGCTGCGGGCGGAGAAGGACAGCCTTAAAATCTTCCGCCAGCGGGTGACGGAAACAGGATTGCTGCCCGGCAGCGATCTGGATCAGGTGGAAGGCGAGGTCCGCGACCTGATCGACCGCGCCGTGCGTGAAGCGGTGGCCGCCCCTGCCCCCACCGCCGCCGACGTCCTGACCGACGTTTATATCAGCTATTGAGCGGGAGCCTGACCCATGCCCAAAATTTCCATGCGCCAGGCGATCAATGACGCCCTGCATCTTGAAATGGAACGCGACCCCCGCGTGATCGTGCTGGGGGAGGATGTGTCCGGCGGGGCCGGCGGCACCTCCGGTGAGCGGGAGGCGGCCGGCGGCGTCTTCGGCCTGACCAAGGGATTGCTGCCCCGCTTCGGCGAAGACCGGGTGATCGACACGCCGATCAGTGAAAGCTGTATCGTCGGGGCTGCCAATGGGGCGGCACTGACCGGCCTGCGCCCGGTGGCGGAGATCATGTTTGCCGATTTCGTCGGCGTCTGCCTGGACCAGTTGCTGAATCAGGCGGCGAAGTTCCGCTATATGTTTGGCGGCAAGGCGCGCACACCGCTGGTTATCCGCATGACCTGCGGCGGCGGCATGAATGCGGCGGCCCAGCATTCGCAGACGATCTATCCCATGCTGACCGGCATTCCAGGATTGAAGGTGGTGGTGCCGTCCAACGCCTATGACGCCAAGGGCCTGTTGCTGACCGCCATCCGCGACGATGATCCGGTGATCTTCTTCGAGCATAAATCGCTCTATATGGATGAATGCGATGTGCCGGACGGGGATTACACCATCCCCTTTGGCGAGGCCGCGATGGTGCGCGAGGGGGAACATGTCACTGTGGTCGCCCTGGCCCGCATGGTGCCGCTGGCCATTGGTGTGGTCGATAAGCTGGCCGCCGAGGGGATCAGTTGCGACCTGATCGACCCGCGCACCACCAGCCCGCTGGATGAGGAAACCATTCTGGAAAGCGTGCGGGCCACGGGCCGGCTGGTGGTGGTGGATGAAAGCCCGCCGCGCTGCTCCGTCGCCGCTGATATCGCCGCCATGGTGGCGGAAAAGGCCTTCCACCATCTGAAAGCCCCGATCATCCAGGTGACGGCCCCGCACACGCCCGTGCCGTTTGCGCGGGAGCTGGAGGCCGCCTATCTGCCGTCGCCGGAAAAGATTGAAGCCGCCATCCGCAAAGTGCTTGGCAGCCGCTGATAAAGGGGGAACGACGCGATGAACGCCATCACCCCGATCATCATGCCCAAATGGGGCCTGGAAATGTCGGAAGGGACGATTTCCAACTGGCATGTGGCAGAGGGTCAGACCCTTTCCCGCGGCATGGAAATCGTCGATATCGAAACCGCCAAGATCGTCAACACGCTGGAATCCGATCTGGAAGGCACGGTGCGCCGGCTCGTCGCCCCCGTGGGCCAGACCCTGCCCGTGGGTGCCTTGATCGCCATCGTCGCCGATGAGGGCGTGACGGATGCCGATATCGACCGCTTCATCCGGGGGGAAGGCCCCGCGCCAGCGGCGGAACCGGCCCAGGTTGACACCCCGGCACGTGCTGTTGCCGAGCCGGTGGCCGTCAGCGCCCCCGATCTGGAACGCCGGAACGAGACGGTATCGGCTACCCCGATCGCCCGGCGCATCGCCAATCGGCATGGGGTGGACCTGTCGCGCCTGACCGGTACCGGGCGCAATGGCCGCATCAATCAGGAGGATGTGGAGGCCTATCTGGCCAACCATCCCGCATCAGCGCCAGCAAACACCCCACCCGCGACCATCGACAACCGGTCGATCCATGCCACCTCCCACGCCATCCGGCTGGCCAACCGGCTGGGCATTGACCTGTCCCGCCTGTCCGGCACTGGGCGGAACGGGCGGGTGAATGTGGACGATGTGGAACGCCACGCCGCCGCCAGCGGCTTGGCCCCGGCAGCAGCCCCCACCCCACCCGCCGGACCGGCGGCGCGCAAGCTGGCGGCGGATTTAGGTATCCCACTGTCCAGCGTGACGCCGACAGGGCCAAAGGGCCACGCAACGAAGGAGGATGTACGCAACGCCGCAGCCTCCCCACCGCCAGCCCCTGCGCCGACCGCTGCCAGCGATCTGCTGCCGCACAGCGCCATGCGCCGCGCCATTGCCACAGCCTTGACGGCAGCCAAGCGGGATGTGCCGCATTTCTATCTGACCGCCGATATCCTGATGGATGATCTGCTGGGCTTACGCGGTCAGTTGAACGCCATGGTGGGGCCAAAAATCTCCGTCAATGATTTCATCGTCCGCGCCGCTGCCCTGGCGCTGGGCGATGTGCCCGATGTGAATGTGCAATATACCGAAGAGGGGATGCGCCGCTTCACCCAGGCCAACATCGCCATCGCCGTGGCGATCGAGGGCGGGCTGGTCACGCCCGTGCTGCGCGATGCCGGGGCCAAGCCGCTGCGCAGCATCGCAGCGGAGGCGGCAGCGCTGGCCGCCCGCGCCCGCGACCGGCGGCTGACCCAGGCGGATTTAAGCGAAGGTACCTTCGCCATTTCCAACCTGGGCATGTTCGGTATCCGGGATTTCCAGGCCATCATCGCCCCGCCCCAGGCTGCCATTCTGGCGGTGGGGGCGACAAGGCGGGAAGCGCAGGAAGCCAGCGATGGCGGATTGCGGTTCCGGTCGGTGATGTCGGTGACACTCTCCTGCGATCACCGCGCCATCGATGGGGCGGTGGGTGCGCGCTTCCTGGCAGCCCTGCGCCAGCATCTGGAACAGCCGCTGGGATTGTTGAGCTGATAAGGAAACAGCCCATGAATGATCTGGACACGCTGCTGGCCAAGCAGGCACTGCATGAGCTGAACATGGCCTATAACCGGGCGGTGGATCGGGCGGATGAGGCGCTGTTGCGTAGCCTCTGGCACCCCGATGCCACCGTTGATTTCGGCTATTTCACCGGCCCGGCGGCGGAATTCTGCGGGTTGGCGGTGGGGGCGACGGGCGGGCTGGCCCGGTCCTTCCACATGGCCGGCAATGAATGGTTTGACATTCGCGGCGATCAGGCGGTGGGGGAAATCTACAGCCTGACGCTCGCCGCCGCTGCGGGGGCGGACACGGACAGCATCCTCTATGGCCGCTATCTGGACCGGTATGAGCGGCGGGAGGGCCTGTGGAAATTCAGCCATCGCCAGTATCTGCTGGACTGGAACGCCAGCCCAGCGCGCACCGTCTGCTGGGATCAGGGCGTCTTCGCCCTGATGCAGCACAGGGGCGGCCACGCGCCGGGGGACGCGGTTTATGGGCTGTGGAACGCCTAAACGTTTTTTATTATCAACATATTATCTGTTTACTCCGTCACCCCGGCGCAGGCCGGGGTCCAGGATTGCAGGGCATATTGCTCCACGAACTGGACCCCGGCCTGCGCCGGGGTGACGGTTGGCTGCATTGGAACCGGCGCTCCCCTACTCTACCGCGCCAGGATCGTCACCGCCGAAACCCCCGGTGCCCCATAAACATGGGTGTAACCAGTGCTAACCCTCTTCGGCACCTGCCGTGCGCCGGCATCCCCGCGCAATTGCAGCACCGTCTCATAAACCTGTCGCAGGCCCGACGCCCCGATGGGTTCCCCATTGGCCAGACAGCCGCCATCGGTATTGACGGGCAGCTTTCCGTCCAGCCGGGTCCATCCTTCCCGTAGCCATTTTTCCTGCTCGCCATCCCGGCAGAAGCCGTTTTCGGCCATATGCATGATTTCCGCCCCGCTTTCGGTATCCTGAAGCTGGGCAATGTCGATGTCTTCCGGCCCGATGCCGGCCATGGTGAAGGCCGCCCGCGCGGCGATGGGGGTGGCACCTTCGCCATCTTCCACCGACAGGCTGGGGCTGAACACCTCAAACGATCCGGCCCCGCGGGTGCGCATGGCGGCACCCTTCAGCCAGACGGGATGACGGGTCAATTGTGCCGCCTTCTTGGGGCTGGCCAGGATCAGGGCCACCGCCCCTTCGCCGGGGGAACAGAACATATATTGCCGCAGCGGATCGCTGATCATCGTCGACTGGGCAATCTCCTCATAGGACAATGCCCGGCGGCGCCAGGCGTTCGGGTTCAACGCCCCATTGGCAAAGGCCTTTTCCGCCACCCGGATCAGGGCATCATCGGTAATGCCGTGCAGCGCCATATAGCGCTGGATCTTCATGGCGAAGAATTGGGTGGTCAGGGCAAACCCCACCTCCCCATACCATTCCGGCAGGCCCCAATCGGCCGGACGCACGCGGAATGATCCCTGTTCATGCTTATCAAAGCCGACAACCAGCCCCAGATCATATTGCCCTGACCGGATGGCGCCATAGGCGGAGATCAGCGCACTGCCCCCCGTGGCACAGCCATTGGCAACATTGATGAATTGCAGGCCGGTCAGGCCCAGTTCCTCCACCATCGTGTCGGCATTGCCGCCATCCTGGCTGCCGCCATAGGCGAATTGCACGTCGCCCCAGGTGATGCCGGCATCAGCCAGTGCCTGACGCACCGCAAAGGCCCCCTGTTCCAGACCAGTGCGATCCGGTGTCCTTCCGAATGGATGGATACCGATGCCGACAATCGCCACATCCGACATGGCAAAACCCTCCCCTGTTTATTCTCAAACCACCGGTTGGAACGCGTACATCAACAGGTCTTGCCCCTGTTCATCGCGGAACAACGGGCGGATGGTCAGGCGCATGGGCATCCCGATGCGCAAATCCACCGGGTCACAATCCACCAGTCTTGTTTCCACCCGCACCAGTCCCGGCAATTCCACATAGCCCAGCGCAAACGGCTGGAATTCCGCCTTGTTTTCCCGTCCCAGATAGGGCGGCTGCTTGGGCAGGAAACGCTGGACCGTCCAGCTCCACAACACGCCCGCGCGCGCCAACTCCACCGGCCGCTCCCCCGGACGGCCCATGAAGGGGAAACGGAGGCGCCCACGCGCATCAACCCCACCAATCAGGGCCGGATCATCGCTGGGCCAAGTGAAGACATTGTCGGCAAGCGGTCTGCCTTCCATCGCCATGATGGTTCCTCCGTTCGTCTGCCGCCTGGGGATAAGGTCACCGCTGCCACCCGTGTGGATGCGTTGACTTTTGATTCATCAGTCATGATAATGACGATGAAGGCGGGTGCTTGTCAATTCCGCTGGGGGCCTTACCCTGCCCCACCACAAACAATCGATAAACGGGAGGAGTTCCGATGGACCTTCGGTTGAGCGGTCGCCGGGCGCTGATCACCGGTTCCACACGCGGCATCGGCCGCCGCATTGCCGAGGCGCTGGCGCGGGAGGGCTGCGCCATCGCCATTGGTGCGCGCAAGGCGGATGAGGTGGATGCTGCCATCGCCGACCTGTCGGGCCTGGGCGTGAAGGTGGTGGGGGCGGCCATGGATGCGGCCGATGCGGATTCGGTCAAGAACTGGGTCGCCCAGATGGCCGATGCCCTGGGCGGCATCGATATCCTGATCCCCAACGTGTCGGCCGGCGGCAGCCTGAACGGGGAGCAAAGCTGGCACGACGCCTATCAGATCGACGTGCTGGGCACGCTGCGCGCCATTGATGCCGCCCTGCCGGCGCTGGAAGCCTCCGGCCAGGGGGCGATCACCATCACCGGCACGACGGCGGCCGTGGAAACCTTCATGGCGCCCATGGCCTATAACGCCATGAAAGGTGCCTTGATCGTCCATGCCAAGCAGCTTTCGCAAACGCTGTTGCCGCGCGGCATCCGGGTCAATGTCGTCTCCCCCGGCCCTATCGAATTTCCCGGCGGCGCCTGGGAAGGCATCAGGGAAGGCGCACCCGACCTGTATGCCGCCACCGTCGCCGCCCAACCGTCGGGCCGGCTGGGCACGCCAGAGGAAGTAGCTAACTGCGTCACCTTCCTGTCCAGCCCGGCGGCAAGCTGGGTCACCGGCGTCAATCTGGTGGTGGATGGCGGCTACACCAAGCGGGTTCAGCTTTGAGCACGGCGGGAGGGAAAACATGTCCAGCAGGATCGACGTCTATCTGGTGGCCGGCGGCAAATATCACGACATCAATTTCGCCCGGTTGGAGCTGTTGAAGCTGCTGGCCGAGCATGAGGATATCAGGGTGGAGGTCGGGCCGGATTATAGCCGCATTGATGAGATCGAAGCGGCGGATGTGCTGGTCACCTATACCTGCGACGTTGTGCCCACGGCCGAACAGCAGGCAGGCTTGCGCCGGTTTCTGGCCAAGGGCGGCAAATGGTTCGCCCTGCACGGCACCAACTCGGTGATCAAATTTCTCGACGATGGGCGCATCGATTGCCCCGATCTGGATGCCGACCTGTCGGACATGCTGGGCAGCCAGTTCCGTGCCCATCCGCCCATCTGCCGCTATGAAATCCAGGTGACGGACAGCGCCCATCCGCTGACCCGTGGCCTGAAGAATTTCTGGGTGGAGGATGAGCTGTATCTGGGCAGTGTCAGCCCCGGCAACCGCACCCTGCTGCACACACGCTGGGGCGGCAATTGCGCCCCCTTCGTGCAGGAGGATTGGCCGGAGGCCGACCATCCCGTGCTGTATCTGCGCGACCATGGGCCGGGACAGGTGCTGTATCTGGTGCTGGGCCATTGCCGGGGCAAACATGATTTGCGCCCGTTGATGGAGGAATATCCCCATAACGAGCGCTGTTCCTGGCAAAGCCCGGTTTTCTATGAGCTGCTGCGCCGGGGCATCCGCTGGGCCACGGGGCGCGATGCGATGGGGGCGGCGTTCTAACCGCCGCCTACCCTTTCACCCCCACCAGCACCCGCCCGCTCTCCACCCTCACCGGGAAGCAGGTCAGCGGGCGGTAGCCGGTGCCGCCCAGCGCGCCACCGCTGGCCAGATCAAAGCGGGCGCCATGCAGCGGGCAGGAAATGCTGTTCTGCCGCAACCGCCCGCCCACCAGCGGGGATTCCGCGTGCGGGCAGCGGTTGCGCACGGCAAAAAAGCCGCCCGCCGCATGGCACACCAACACCTCCTCCCCCGCCAGGGTGAAAAGCCGCATCTGCCCCAGGGGCAGATCATCGGCGGACAGCAGGTCGTGATAGGTCAGATCGGCAACGGCATTTTCAACAGACATGGCACCATCCTGCACAGGCGCGGCACGGGACAAGGGGTTACAGGCGGAATGATGATTGACCCTTGATTCATCAGTCAACATAAAAATTCCCCCGTCGCTGTTCGCAACCATTGACGACGCCCGCCACCCGATCTAACCTGATTTATGACTCATCAATCATAACAATAACTGGAGGAAGGCCATGTTGGGGATCGACCTCATGCGCGACCCGGCCATCCAGGCGTTCCGGGCGGATGTGCAGCAATTCTGCGCCACGCACCTGCCCCGCGATATCCGTGACAAGGTGCTGGCGGGCCAGCATCTGGTTAAATCGGATTATGTGCGCTGGCAGAAGATTCTGTTCGACAAGGGCTGGATCGTCGGTCATTGGCCGCGCCAATATGGCGGGCAGGACTGGACGCCTTTGCAACGCGCCATTTTCGATGATGAAACCAGCAAGGCCGGCGCCCCCTGGCTGACCCCGTTTGGCGTGTGCTATGCCGGGCCGGTCATCTACACCTTTGGCAGCCAGGCACAGAAGGATCGGTACCTGCCCGGCATCCGCAGCACCGATACCTGGTGGTGCCAGGGCTATTCCGAACCCGGCGCCGGGTCCGATCTGGCCAATATCAAGACGCGGGCCGTGCGCGATGGCGACCATTATGTCGTGAATGGCCAGAAGACCTGGACCACCATGGCGCAATGGGCCGACATGATGTTCACCCTGGTCCGCACGTCCAGCGACGGCAAGCCGCAGAACGGCATTTCCTTCCTGCTGATCGACATGAAAACGCCGGGCGTTACCGTCCGCCCCATCATCAGCATCGATAAATGCCACCACCTGAACGAGGTGTTCCTGGATGATGTCCGGGTGCCGGCCGAAAATCTGGTGGGGGAGGAAGGGCGCGGCTGGACCTATGCCAAGTTCCTGCTGAACAATGAACGGCTGCTGGGGGCGGAGGTGGGGAAATCCACCCGCTTATTGCAGCAATTGCGCCAGACGCTCGCCGATATCCGTGATGGCGGCCGCCCCCTGTCGGATGATCCGCACTGGCGGCGGCGGCTGGGGGAGTTGCGGGCCCGCCTGCTGGCGCTGGAGGCCGTGTGCAACGAATATCTGGCCGCCGCGGAGGCCGGCTCCACCCCCGGGCTGGAGGTTTCCGCCCTGAAGATCATGGGATCGGAACTGATCCAGGGCATCACGGGTGCCATGGTCGATGCGCTGGCCGTGAAGGGGCTGGTCTATCAGACGGAGGGGCTGGAACCGGGCTGGCAGACGCCGCCGGTCGGGCTGCCCGGTGCGCCCGGCATGATCCGCGAACATCTGCATGACCGGGCCACCACCATTTATGGCGGGGCCAACGAGATCCAACGCAACATCCTGGCGAAGGCCGTGCTCGGCCTCTAGGGAGCATCATGTCGGCATTCACCCAAGAAGACCGCAGCCTGCTGGCCGACAGCATCAACCGCTTCGTTGCGGATGCCTATGGCCCGGACCGCCGCGCGGCCATCCTGACATCCGATGACGGTTTCGGCCGCACGGAATGGGCGACATACGCTGAGCTGGGCTGGCTGGGCATCGCCATTGCCGAGGAACAGGGCGGGTCCGGCGGCGGGCTGGCGGAACTGGCCGTGCTGATGCGCGCCGCCGGTCACGGCCTGCTGATGGAACCGCTGCTGCCCACGCTGGTGCAGGCGGCGGGTGCCCTGGCGGGCGGCGGCAGCGCGGCGCAGCAGGCGGAATGGCTGCCCGCCATCGCAGAGGGGCGGGCCATCCTGGCCTTCGCCCAGGACAACGCCGCCCAGGATGAAGCACCCGTGATCGCAGAGGCAACCGGCGACGGCTACCGCCTGTCCGGCCGGCGTGGCTTCGTGCTCTACGGCGCTGCCGCAGACCGGATCATCGTCAAGGCGGAACGGGCGGGACAGCCGGCCCTGTTCCTGCTGTCCCCCACGGCCCCCGGCGTTACCCTGGCCCCTGCGCGCAGCATCGATGACCGGCCCGTCTCCGACCTGACGCTGGACAGGGTGCAGGTGGCGGAGGCGGACCGGCTGCCGGGGGGGGACGCGGCTTTGTTGGATCGGCTGAACCAGATGGCGGCCCTGGCCGTCTGTGCCGAGGCGGTGGGCGCCATGCAGGCGGCAAACCGCCTGACCCTGGACTATCTGAAAACCCGCACCCAATTCGGCACCAGCATCGGCAGCTTTCAGGTGCTGCAGCACCGGATGGTGGATATGACGCTGGCCGCGCAAGAGGCCGCCGCCATCACCTGGGCCGCCATCGGGGCGGCCAGCATTGGCGCCCCGGAAACACCCGTCCTGACCGCCGCCGCCAAGGCCCGCAACGCCGCCGCCGCCCGCCTGATCGGCGAACAATCCATACAGTTGCATGGCGGGATTGGCATGACAGAAGAGTATGTCATCGGGCATTACTATCGGCGTCTGATGCTGCTGGAAACGCTGTTCGGCGCGGCCGGCTGGCATCTGGACCGGTTGGGCGGCTGGACGGCTGCCGGCATTGATGGGGAGAAGGCCTGATGGTGACGGCGCTGGACCCTGCACCCACCCTTTGGACGGCGCAGCCCCTGGCCGTGCTGGCCCGCCACCATGCCGAGCGCGCACCCGATACCGTCGCCTTCCTGAACCAGGATCAGCATCCCGGCACCTATGCCAGCCTGCTGACGGATGCCGAAGCCCTGGCAGTGGGCCTGTGGGATCTGGGCCTGCGCCCCGGCGATGTGATCAGCTTCCAATTGCCCAACTGGATGGAGGCGGTGCTGGTGGATATGGCCGCCGGCCTGCTGGGCCTGGTCTGCAACCCCATCGTGCCGATTTATCGCGGGGCGGAGGTCGGGCTGATCCTGGCTGACTGCAAAAGCCGGCTGATCTTCATCCCCGATACCTATCGCGGCTTCGACTACACGGCCATGCTGGCGGCGCTGCGCCCCGCGCTGCCCGACCTGCGCCATGTGGTGCAGGTGCGGGCGGGCACGGCGGCGCTGACACTGGAAGGGTTGATGCAGACGGGGCGGGGCCGGCGGATCGACTGGCCGACCGTGGCCCCCGATGCGCTGAAACTGGTCATGTACACGTCCGGCACGACGGGCCGGCCCAAGGCGGTGATGCATGACCATCGCTCCATCGCCCGCGTCTCGCATATTTTCATGGGATACTGGGGGCTCCAGCCCGGCGATCTGATGCTGATGCCATCGCCCGTCACCCATATTACCGGCTATTCGAACGGGATTGAGCTGCCCTTCACCGATGGCACGCGCACCCTGTTCATGGAACGCTGGAACGCGGATGAAGCGGTGGCCCTAATCGACCGGCATGGGGTGAATATCACCATCGGCGCCACGCCTTTCCTCCAGGAATTGCTGGAAGCGGCGGAACGCGCCGGCTCCCGCCTGCCCTCCTTGAAAATCTTCGCCTGTGGCGGGGCGGCTGTGCCGCCGGACCTGATCCGCCGCGCCAATGCCCTGTTTGAGCGGGGCCGCGCCTTCCGCGTCTATGGCAGCACCGAAGCCCCGCTGATCACCCAGGGCTGCATGGGGGCGGATGAGCGGGAAATGGCCGCCGCCACCGACGGCAAGGTCATTGATTATGACATCCGCATCGTGGATGAGGAGGGGCGGGCGTTGGACCGGGGCCAGGATGGGGAAATCCTGGTGCGCGGCCCCTCCCTGTTCAGGGGTTATGCCGATGAAGGGCAGACGCGGGAGGCCATGGATGCCGATGGTTATTTCCGCACCGGCGATATCGGCCACCTGACGCCAGCCGGCGCCATTGTCATCACCGGCCGCAAGAAAGACCTGATCATCCGGGGCGGGGAGAACCTGTCGGCCAAGGATATCGAGGATGTGCTGCACCGGCACCCGGCCGTGCAGGAGGTGGCGGCCGTGTCCATGCCGCACGCAAGGCTGGGGGAAACCGTGTGTGTCTATGTTGTGCCGCAGCCCGGCGAACAGCCCGATCTGGCCAGCATCACCCACCATGTTGCCGCCGCCGGGCTGGCACGGCAGAAATTCCCCGAACGGGTGGAGCTGGTGACCGACCTGCCCCGCACGGCATCGGGCAAGGTGCGCAAGGATCTTTTGCGCCAACGCATCGCGGCACAGATCGCGGCAGAACAGGGAGGCGAGAGTGGCAAGGCTTGATGGCAAGGTGGCCCTGGTCACCGGCGGCACCGCCGGCATCGGCGCGGCGGCGGTCCGCCGCCTGACGGATGATGGCGCGCAAGTGATCTTCACCGGCTCCAACGCGGTGGCGGCGGAAGCGGTGTGCCAGGAAACCGGTGCGCATTTCCACGCCCATGATGTAACGGACGAGGCCGCCTGGCCCGCCCTGATGCAGGCCATTGCGGACCGGTTCGGCCGGCTGGACATTGCCTTTGCCAATGCCGGGATCGAGACGGGGGATGGCAGCATCGAAACCATCGGCATGGCCGCCTGGAACCGTATCCTGTCCGTCAATGTCACCGGCACGATGCTGACCTGTCAGCACGCCATCGCCGCGATGAAGGCCAATCCCGGCGGGTCGGGCGGGTCGATCATCATCAATTCGTCGATCAATGGTCTGGTGGGCCTGCCCGGCAACATCGCCTACACCACCTCCAAGGGGGCGGTGCGGCTGCTGGCCAAGTCGGTGGCGGTGCATTGTGCGCGGACCCGGACCAATATCCGCTGCAACTCCGTGCATCCGGGCATCATCGATACGCCGATCATCCGCCGCGCCGTGGCCGATACGCCCGATCCTGATGCCTCGCTGGCCTATCTGGGCAATATCTCCCCCCTGGGCCGGCTGGGCCGGGTGGAAGAGGTGGCGGCCCTGGTCAGTTTCCTGGCCAGCGCCGACGCGTCGTTGATCAATGGCGCCGAACTGGTGGCCGATGGCGGCACGACGGCGGGGCTGGTCGGGGTTTGAGGGTCTGTCTGGAGTTTTTGTTTATTATCAACACATTACTGTATCCTCACCGTCACCCCGGCGAAGGCCGGGGTCCAGTTTCGGAGAGCAAGGTGCCTGTGATTCTGGACCCCGGCCTTCGCCGGGGTGACGGTGATACTGAAAGTCAAATCGTGTGAAACATTGAAACACCATAAAACTTTCCGGTCAGTCACCGAGACCCACGCAGTCAAACAAATCAAACAGGTTCAGGGAGGTTGCCGTGCCAGATGATCTTGCGTCCCAACCCAAACCCGGCGAGGCCCGTTGCCCCGGCACGTCGTGGAACGACCTGATGGATACGGACACGCGGCCCGTGCCCGACTTTCTGCGCCAGGAAAATTACCACTATATGGGCAGCGAGCCGCTGAAGGCCGAGCGCTATACCAGCCCGGAATTCTTCCGCCGCGAACTGGACAAGATGTGGCCCCGCGTCTGGCAGTTCGCGGCACGGGAGGAGGACCTCCCCGAACCCGGCGATTTCGCGCTCTATGAGAATGCCGGCCGTTCCTATCTGGTGACCCGTCAGCCCGACGGTTCCGTCCGCGCCTTTCATAATGTCTGCCTGCATCGCGGGCGCAAGCTGCGGCTGGAAAGCGGATCGGCGGCGGAGTTCAAATGCCCCTTCCACGGCTTTTCCTGGAACACCAACGGCAGTTTGAAGAACATCCCCTGCCGCTGGGACTTCCCACACCTGAAGGAGGAGAAGATGGCCCTGCCAGAGGCGCAGGTCGGCCGCTGGGCGGGGTACATCTTCATCCGCGAAGCGGCAGAAGGCCCCAGCCTGGAAGAGTATCTGGCCCCCCTGCCCGACTTCTTCCAACGCTGGCGGCATGAGGAATGCACGACCGTCATCTGGGTTGGCAAGGTGGTGAATGCCAATTGGAAGGCCGTGGCCGAAGCCTTCATGGAGGCCTGGCACACGATCGAAACACACCCCCAGATCCTGCCCTTCACGGGCGATGCCAATACCCAGTACAGCACGTATGGCGACCATGTGAATGCGGCGCTGACGCCCTTTGCCGTCATGTCCCCGCATATCGATCCCACGGGCAAACCCCAGCAATGGATCGTGGATGAATTCCTGAAATATAATGGCCGGGCCGGCGGTACCGACATGTCGGTGCAGGTGCCGGACGGCATGAGTGCGCGGCGCGCCATGGCCGCCGCCAATCGGGAGAAGTACCAGGCCGACAGCGGCTATGATCACAGCCATGTGACCGATGCCGAGTTGCTGGACGCCTTTGTCTATAATGTCTTCCCCAATTTCGCGCCCTGGGGCGGGTTCATGCCCAATATCGTCTATCGCTGGCGCCCCTGGCCCGATCAGGACAAGACGCTGATGGAGGTGCGTATCCTGGTCCGCCTGCCGGCCGATGCGCCCAAACCGCCGCCGGTGGAAATGAACTTCCTGGGGCCGGACCAGCCTTGGACCGATGCCAAGGAACTGGGCGTGCTGGGCGATGTGTTTCAGCAGGATATGGAAAACCTGCCCTTCGTCCAGGACGGGCTGAAATGTTCCAAGAATGGCGAGGTGCAATTGGGCAATTACCAGGAAATCCGCGTGCGGCACCTGCACGCCACGTTGGATAAATATCTGGCGGATTGACCGGTTCAACAAAGCGGGGCGGCACCGGATGGGCCGCCCCGCTTCATTCAGCCACGGGCAGCGGCGACAGCGGCCGTGACGGCAGCACTGTTGTAGTAATAGGGCTTGATCAAAGACACACGCCCGTCATCGGCGAAATGAAACACTTCCACCAGTTCCAGCGGATCGCCGGTCGGTGGCACCAGTTCCAGCAGATAGACGACGTTGTTGCCGGCGGCCATCTTGTTCTTCACCGCGATGGTGGCCTGGCCCAGCGAAGTGCCCAGCACCTTGGCATACAGGTCGCGCAGCGCCCCCTTGCCGGTATAGGTGCCGGCAAAGGGCAGTGTCTCGGCCTCGGTAATCACCAGATCCTCGCACAGCATGGTTTCGGCCAGAGGCCAATTTCCGGTGGCTGTGGCGGCATAGAGCGCCTCTGTGGTGGCCAGATTGCGGGCGGCTGCGTCTGTATGGGTCACCTGTTCCTCCATGAAGGGATGGCAACGGGTGGGCACCATGCCCCCCAACAACCATCGTTATGATTTATGATTCGTTAGTCATTAACGCGGACCCTCACCCTTCTGTCAAGCCCCGCCGACGGCCATCCGGCACGCCATTCGCCACTCTAAATTCACCCTATGGTGACGGGGAATTCAGCGGTGAAAAAGCGAAGGTGGATTGACGCCGGTTCAGGGCACGAATATAGTGATTAATGACTCACAAATCATCATTCCAAGCGGGAATGCACAAAGCGCCTGCCACACCGGAACCGGTGCCCCGCCCAAAGAGTCGCTGCAAACAAGCCCACAAAAAAAGACATCCACAGGGAGGATATCGATCATGGCTTGCGCACCCACCTTGCGTTCTACCCTGCTGGCGGCTGCCGCCCTGGTGCTGACCGGCACCAGCACCCCGCCAGCCCTGGCGCAGGCCGCCGGGGACGCATCCGGCACCCAGGTTGACGCGCTGGAAGAAATTGTCGTCACGGCCCGCCGCCGGTCTGAAACCCTGCAGGAGACGCCGCTGGCCATCACGGCCATCACGCCCGCCCAGTTGGAAAGCAAGGCGACGCTGAATATCGGCGACCTGATGGGGTCGGCCCCCAATGTGTTGATCACGCAGCAGAATTCCGGTGCCGCCGCCGCCAACGTCTCCATCCGCGGCCTGTCCTTTGCGGATGTGGAGAAATCCTTTGACCCGACAGTGGCCATCGTCGTGGATGGCATCTTCATCGGCACCAGCACCGGCGCCTTCCTGGATTTCTTCGATATTGACAGTATCGAGGTGCTGCGCGGCCCGCAGGGCACCCTGTTCGGGCGCAACACCATCGGCGGTGTGATCAATATCCGCCGGTCGCGCCCGACGGGGGAGAATGGCGGCAAGCTGGAAGTCAGCTATGGCAAGTTCAATACCTGGGCCACACGCGCCATCCTGAACGCCAACCTGATCCCGGACAAGCTGGCCGCCAAGTTCTTCTATTTCCACAATGAAAGTGACGGCTATTACCGTAACGGCATCACCGGCAAGCGGGTTGGCGGCAATAATAACGAGAATTTCGGCGCCAGCTTCCTGCTGACCCCGACCGAGAATTTCGAAGCCCTGCTGACCCTGGAAAAACAGGTGCAGGATTTCGATCCGGTCAATTCCAACATCTCCAAGACCGGAGAGGTCTTCTGTTCCTTCGCGCCGGCGCGCGAATGCAACCGCAATACCAGGGATGACCTGTACACTGTCTTCAACAGCCCGGCCCATTCCAACTATAAATCCCCGGCGGCAACGCTGGAGATGAACCTGGATACGGACGGGATCGATTTCACCTCGGTTACCGGCTACCGCACCTCCGACGAGGCGCAGACGCAGGATTTCGACGCCTCGTCGGCCGATCTCTACTATACCAACCGCATTCAGGATTACTGGCAGTTCAGCCAGGAACTGCGGGGTGCCGGCAAACTGACCGACAGTTTCGACTATGTGGTCGGCGGCTTCTATTATGAAAGCAAGTTCAACCTGTTCCAGGCGACCCGGCTGTTCGGCGCCGTCAATCCGGGCGCTGACCAGTATAATACCGGCCGCGCCAAATCCTACGCCCTGTTCGGTGATTTCAATTGGAAGTTCGCGGACCAGTGGCGCCTGTCGGGCGGTGGCCGCTGGACGAAGGATCAGAAGCAGCAGATCAACCGGATCGGCACCGCCCAGTACCCCAACTCAAAATATAGCGGCAGCAAATTCACGCCCAAGATCGTGCTGGATTACCGTCCGGACGATAACAACATGCTCTATACATCCTGGTCGCGCGGCTATCGTTCCGGCGGCTTCTCCAGCCGGGGTCAGACCCTGCTTTCCTCCACCACGCCCTTCGGCCCGGAAACGGTGGACAGCTACGAGGCGGGGTTCAAAAGCGCGCTGTTAAATAACCGCCTGCAGGTCAATCTGGCGGCCTACCTGTCCAATTACAGCGACCTGCAGCAGAACACCACCATCCCCACCACCGTCGGCACCGGCAATGAAACCATCGTCACCAATGTCGGCAAGGCCAAGATCAAGGGGCTGGAACTGGATGTCACGGCCCGCGTCACCCATGATTTCAAGGTCACGGCCTCGTTGGGTCTGCAAAAGAGCAATTTCGACGGCTTCATCACCACCGCCCCCAATGCCGCCGGCAAGCTGGTGAAGTTCGATTATTCCGACGTGAACATGATCTATTCACCGGATGTCACCGGCTCCCTGACGGCGGAATATACGGTGCCGCTGGATGCCGGCGATCTGGTCTTCAGCGGCAGCTATCGTTACGTCGCCCCCTATGATCAACAGATTTCGCTGGGGCCGACGCAGGTGGATGCGTCGGGCAATGTCAAGGTTCTCTCCAACGATCCGCGCGTGCGGTCAGACGCGCAGAACCTGTTCGATGCCTCGGCAACGATGAAATTCGATCTCGGCGGCAACAAGGCCAAGGTCACGCTCTATGGCCGCAACCTGTTCGATGATCGCGGCCCCAACGCCGCCTTCACCGTCGCCGGTCTCTGGTCCTTCTCCTCCGGGCGTGAGCCGCGGACCTTCGGCATCCAGCTCGGGTACGAGTTCTGATGCCGGCCCCGGCCAGCCCACTCGGCTGGCCGGGATATTTTCTTGCAAGCGGGGAGCCCGTTCCATGCATGTCAACCGACGCATCACCTTGCGTGCCCATCCCCAGGGCCATCCCAAGCCGGATGATTTCGCCCTGATCGAAGCGCCGGTTCCTGAACCGGGGCCGGGCCAGATGCGGGTGCGCAACCTTTATTTCTCCATGGAGCCGGCCATTCGCGGTTGGCTGGATGGCAAGGATAATTACTTCCAGGCCATCCCCCTGGGCGGCGTCATCCGCGGCCCCTCCCTGGGTGTGGTGGAACAATCCAACCTGGCGGGGTTCACGCCCGGCGATTACGTCTGGGGCCTGACCCATTGGGAAGAATATTCAATCCTGTCGGCCGAGACGATCCTGCTGGAACGGCTGACGGTCAGCCCCGACATCCCGCTGTCGCATTATGTCGGGGCGCTGGGACCATCGGGATTGACCGCCTATGTCGGGCTGCATGATATCGGGCGGATCAAGGCGGGCGATACCGTGGTCATCTCGGCCGCCGCCGGGGCGGTGGGCAGTGTGGCGGGGCAAATCGCCCGGCTGCGCGGGGCCCGGGTGGTGGGGCTGGCCGGTTCGGCGGAAAAGGCGGCGATCCTGACCGACCGGCTGGGCTTCCACGCCGCCATCAATTACCGCGCGGTGGATGATCTGCGGGCCGCCATTGCCGATACCTGCCCCACCGGGGTCGATGTCTATTTCGATAATGTCGGCGGGCGCACCCTGGATGCGCTGCTGCCGAACATGCGGGATTTCGGCCGCATCATCTGCTGTGGCATGATTTCCGACTATAACAATCAAGCCAGCCCCACGCCCGTGCACAATCTGTGGCAGGTGGTGGCCAAGCAATTGACCATGCGGGGTTTTCTGCTGTTCTCTCACACAGACAGCCTGCCACAGGCCCGGCACGATCTGCACCAATGGGCAGCAGATGGAAAGCTGGTGGCGCTGGAGAATGTCACCCGTGGCATCGCCCACGCGCCGGACAGTTTCTGCCGCCTGATGGCGGGGGAAACGGTCGGGAAAACCGTGCTGGCATTGGACTGGCCCAACTGAACCCAAGGGTGGCAGGCATGGTCATCCGGTATGATGCGCCGAAGAAAATACTGCTGGTCACGCGGGGCCACCCGTTCGACCAGCCCGCTTTCTTCGCCCTGTTCGATGCGTTGGACGGCTTTGCCTGGGCCCATGTCGAACATCCCGCCGCCCCCTATCTGATGGAGCCGGAGCGGCTGGTCGAATTCGACGGTCTGGTTTTCTATGATATGCCGGGCCTGCTGTTCCATCCCGGTCAGCCGGTCCGGGAGGTCGAACCGCCGGCATTGATGAAACACGGCGTGGAGCGATTGCTGGAACAGGGAAAGCCAATGCTGTTCCTGCACCACGCCCTGGCCGGCTGGCCGGCCTGGAACCGCTGGGCCCAGATCATCGGCGGGCAGTTTCATTACAGCCCCGATCCGGCACGCGGCCGGCACGACAGTGGCTATCGCCATGATGTTGACCATCATATCCGGGTGGTGGCGGACCATCCGGTGACGGCCGGTCTGGGGACCGGCTTTGACATTACCGATGAACTGTATCTGGTTCAGATCGATGAAGGCGACAAGCTGCCCCTGCTGCGCAGCGACCACGGCTTCACCCGCGAGAACTTCTATTCCGCCGATCTGGCCGTGCAAGGGCGGATGTTCTGCAATGAGGACTGGCAGCATCCGCCGGGCAGCAATCTGATCGCCTGGGCCAAGCGTGCGGGCAACGCGCCCGTGGTCTATATTCAGTGCGGGGACGGCCCCTCAGCCTATAACAACCACGCCTATCGCCGGTTGATCGCCAATGCGGTGACATGGCTGACCGGGCCGGCGGCGGCTGAATGGGCGCGGGACTTTCCGGCCGCGCCCTGATCCCTCACCGGCTGGTATAGCCCCCATCAATCACCAGTTCCGACCCGACCATATAGCTGGAGGCCGGCGAGGCAAGGAACAGTACCCCCGCGGCGATTTCCGCCGGTGTGGCTTGGCGGCCGATCGGGTGCATGGCATTGACCGCCTGTGTCGCCTGTTCCAGCGATGCCATTGCCCCCAGTTCCACATAACGGTGGATGATATCCTGCATCATGGCGGTGCCCACCGCCCCCGGATGGACGGAGTTCACCCGGATCGGATAGCCCAGCGCACAAAATTCCAGCGCCGCCGATTTGCTGAGCATCAGCACAGCAGCCTTGGAGGTGCAATAGGCCGCGTTGAATGGTGCCCCGCGCAAGCCCCCGACGGAGGAGATATTGATGATGGAGGCCCCGCCGGGACGGTCGGCCCCGGCATCGCGCAGCAATGGCAGGGCCGCCTGGATGCCCAGCAGCGTTCCCTCCACATTCACCGCCTGACAGCGGCGCCATTGCTCCAGGCTGGTCTCCGCGATGCTGGCCACCAGTGAAATGCCGGCATTATTGACCAGCACATCCAGCCGCCCATGCCGCTGGCGGATATCCTGCATCAACCGGGACCAGCCATCCGGATCGCAGACATCCAGCACCACCTGTTCGCCGGCAACCGGGGCGGCGGCGGCGGGCCAGTGCCGGTCGGCCGCCACGACATGCGCACCGGCGGCCGACAGGGCGGTGCAGATGGCCCGGCCGATACCGCCGCCCGCCCCGGTCACCAGGGCAACGGCCCCTTTCAGTTCGTCGCTCATGCTCTGCTGTCCCCTATTGCGCTGTCCAGCCGCCATCCACCACCAGTTCCGAGCCGGTCAGATAACTGGCGTCGGTGCTGGCCAGAAAGGCGATGGCGGCGGCAATTTCCTCCGGCTGGGCCAGACGCTTCACCGGCGTCATGGCGGCGATCCCGTCCAGCAGATCCTGTGCCCGGGCCGCCTTGCCCTGATCGACCCAGCGCTGCATCCCGATATGCAGCAGCGGCGTTTCCACAAAGCCGGGATGGATGGAATTGACGCGGATAGGCTTGCCCGCCTGGGCAAATTCGATGGCGACCGCCTTGCTGAACAGGCGCACCGCCCCCTTGCTGGTATTATAGGCCGAAGTCTCGGCAAAGCCGACCAGCCCCATGATGGAGGCAACATTGATCACACTGGCACCGCCGCGCCGCCCGGCCCCACCAGCCGCCAGAGCGGCCGTGAAGCTGCGAACGCCCAGGAACACGCTGTCAACATTGATGCGCATCAACCGGTGCCAGGCGGCCAGGTCCAGCTGATCCACCGGCCCCACCAGATCGGTTCCGGCATTATTGACCAGCACATCCAGGCTGCCCCAGCGGCTTTCCACCCAGCCGCGCGCACGTTCCCAATCCGCCTCTGCGGTGACGTCCAGGGGCAGGTATGTCGCGGCTGGTCCCAGCCGGCCCAGCACCTGCCCCACCAGCGGATCATCGGGCGGGGACAGGTCGGTCACCAGCACCTGCGCCCCTTCCGCCACCAGCCGCACCGCCGTGGCCAGCCCGATCCCGCGCAGGGCACCGGTCACCAGGGTACGGGCATCCTGCAATCCACGCTCAACCATGCTGTCCCCCGATCACTGCGCCCACATGCCGCCATCGACATAGAGTTCGATGCCGGTGACATACCGGCTTTCATCGGAGGCCAGGAACAGCACCGCATTGGCAATATCATCCGGTTCCCCCATGCGCCGCAGCGGCACGGCGGCCAGCAGCGCATCCTTCACCGCTTCGGCGCTGACAGAGGCCTGCATCATCATGTTGGTCCAGATCATGCCGGGATGGATGGAATTGCAGCGGATATGATCGGGGGCCCCTTCGATGGCGATGGTCTTGGTCATGGACCGCACCCCGCCCTTGGCCGCCGCATAGGCGGACAGGCCCTGGATGCCCAGCGTGCCGGCGATGGAAGAGAGATTGATGATCGATCCCGCCCCCGACCGGCGCAGCAGCGGGAAGGCCGCCTTCACCCCTAGGAAGGAACCCACCAGATTGACATCCAACTGCCGCTGGAACTCCTTGGGCGTGGTGTCATCCAGGCTTTTGGTCAGGTGGATGCCGGCATTGTTGACCAGCACATCCAGCCGGCCGAAGGCCTTTTCGGTCTCGTTGATGACCTGGGCCCAATCTTCCTCCGACACCACATCATGGCGCAGATGGATGGCCGCCCCACCCGCCTGCCGGATGGCGGCGGCGCACAGCTCGGCCCCCGCCTCCTCCCGGTCTGTCACCACCAGCCGCGCCCCTTCGGCCGCCAGACGCAACGCCGTGGCATAGCCCAGGCCGGGGTTGGAAGCGGCACCGGTGACAATGGCGACCTTGCCCTGCATTCGACCCATTTCAATCCTCCCGTTTTGCAACAGCCGGTCGGCGGACATGGCCAGGGACGGGGAAAATCCCCCCGCCCAGCAAACCCGCCTGACCGACCTTAATGCGATTTATGATTCATTAGTCATTATTTCGACCCAACCGGCCGGGGCTGTCAAGCGCCATCCGGCCGCCCTTTCGCTTTTCTGCAAAATCGCTGAAACGCAATCAAACCCGCCTTGACAAGGCCGGCGTGGATGATAACGATGATGAATGAATCATAAATCATTGCAGGTGGTTTTTCGGGCGGCCTGGTCCGCGCACTGCCAACCTGCTTTGCACAATAGGGAGAGTTGAGATGACGGCGCTTGCGGAGCAGATCAACCGCTCGGTGGAAGCGATGCTCACCTATGTGGAGACACAAACCACCGATCAGGCCGCAGACATCCTGAAGGTGCCGGCCCGCGACTATCTGGACCCTGCCCGCTTTGAGCTTGAAATGGCGCGCATCTTCAAACGGCTGCCGCTGATGCTGGCCCTGTCGATCGAGCTGCCGAACCCCGGTGATTACAAGGCGATGGAGGTGATGGACATCCCCGTTCTGATCACCCGCGACCGCGACGGGCAGGTCCACGCCATGCTGAATGTCTGCACCCATCGGGGTGCACCGCTGGTCAAAGCCGGCCAGGGAACGGCCAGCCGTTTCGTCTGCCCCTATCACGCCTGGACCTTCCAGAATGACGGGCGGCTGTTTGCCGTGGCGGAAAAGGCTAAGTTCGGGGAGGTGGAGAAGGATTGCCACCGGCTGAAACAACTCCCCTGTCAGGAACTGGCCGGTATGATCTTCGTCATCCTGACACCGGGGCTGGCGATGGACGTGAAATCCTATCTCGGCGGCATGTTGGACGATCTGGAAAGCCTGGATTTCGGCCGTTGGCATTTCTGCGGCAACCGGGATATCCAGGGTGCCAACTGGAAGATTGCCTATGATGGCTATCTGGAGGGCTATCATTTCGCGGCGGCCCATCCGGAGACAGTGCATCCGCGCACCTTCTCCAACATCATGCATTTCGAAGGGTTCGGCCCGCATCTGCGCATCGGCTTCCCCCAGCGCAGCATCGGCAAGCTGCGCGATGTGCCGCCGGCCGACTGGCATCGGCACCAGAATGATGGCTATGATTTCGTCCGCACCCTGTTCCCCAACCTGTCGATCTTCGTGGCGCCGGAAATCGCCCAGATCGCCCTGCTGCTGCCAGGGCCGACGCCGGGACAGAACCGCACCATCCTGACCTATGCCACCCCCCGCCCCCCGGCAGACGAGGCGGAGCGGGAGAAGATGGCCATGATGGCCAGCTTCTTCGGCGATGTGACCAACCAGGAAGATTATGTGCTGGGCCTGTCCATCCAGAAGGGGCTGGAATCCGGCGCGCTGGACCATGTCACCTTTGGCCGCAATGAACGCGGCAACCAATATTTCCACCGCTGGGTCGATCATTATCTGACCGATGATCCGGCTGCCCCGCCGCCCCGCCTCTGATACCAAGAGCCATGGATCATGACTCTTGGTATTTACCCGTTCCCTCAATCGCCGGGCGCTGCCTCCGGCAGCTCGGGCTTGCGCGAGCACGTGCCCGCGGGCCGGCGGTCGCCGGCCTCCAAGGGGCATATCCCATGCCCCTTGGTATGATAAAATCCATCAAGGACCGCAATCATGACCATCGTGATCATGGCCACGCTGGACGTGGACCCCGCTCTGCGCGCGCAATTCCTGGCCGAGGCCGATCCCTTGATTGAAGAGGCATTGGCCGAGGATGGTTGTGTCGAATATAGCTGGGGTGCCGACCATAAGAACCCCGCCCGGGTAAATGTCTTCGAGCAATGGCGCGACGAGGCCGCCCTGCGCGCCCATTTCGCGGCCCCCGCCTACAGCACCATGGTCGGGCTGCTGCAAAAGGCTGGCATGACGGCGGCGGACGCGCGCAAATACCGTGTCGATCTGGTGGAACCTGTCTATGATCCGCAGGGTCAGGCACGGGCCGATTTTTTTACCGCCTGAAACCGGGGAGACGCCATGGAGATCAATGAACAGACAGCCGCCCTTATTTCCGGCGGTGGGTCCGGACTGGGGGCGGCCACCGCCCGCGCGCTGGCGGCGCGTGGGGTGAAGGTGGCGCTGCTGGATATCAATCCGGATGCGGCGGCAGCGGTGGCAGCGGAAATTGGCGGTATCGCCATACGCTGCGACGTCACCAGCGCGGACAGCGCCGCGCAGGCGGTGGCAGAGGCGGCGGCCAGCCATGGCTCTGCCCGCATCGCCATCAACTGTGCCGGCATCGCCCCGCCGGCCAAGATCCTGGGCCGCGACGGTCCGCATGATCTGGAGCTGTTCCGCCGCGTGATTGAGGTGAACCTGATCGGCAGCTTCAACATGCTGCGGCTGGCCGCCGCCGGCATGGCCGGACTGGACCCGGTAACTGATGATGGTGAACGCGGCGTCATCATCAATACCGCCTCCGTCGCCGCGTTCGAAGGGCAGGTGGGCCAGGCCGCCTATGCCGCATCCAAGGGTGGGGTCCATGCCCTGACCCTGCCCGCCGCGCGGGAACTGGCGCGCAGCGGCATCCGTGTCGCCACCATCGCGCCCGGCATCTTCCTGACACCGATGCTGCTGGGCCTGCCGCAGGATGCCCAGGACAGTCTGGGCAAACAGGTGCCCTTCCCCTCCCGCCTGGGCAAACCGGATGAATATGCGGCCCTGGCCCTGCATATCATCGCCAACAGCATGATCAATGGCGAGACCATCCGTCTGGATGGCGCCATCCGCATGGCACCGCGTTAAAGGGGAAACAGATCACATGTCCGGAACCATTATTGTCGGCGCTGGGCAGGCGGGGCTGCAGGTGGCTGTGGCGCTGCGCCAGGGCGGCTATCGCAAACCCGTCATCCTGCTGGGTGACGAAAGGCACACCCCTTATGAACGCCCACCATTGTCGAAGGAATTTCTTGCCGGGAAACGGACGGCGGCACAACTGACACTGCGCAAGCCGGATTTCTACAGCTCTCAAGGAATTGACCTGCGAACCGGGGTGCGGGTTCTATCGCTGGATCGGAGCGCAGGAAGGGTTCACCTGGCTGACGGCAGCCATCTCGCCTATGAACGGCTGGTATGGGCAGCCGGCGGCCGAGCCCGCCGGCTATCCTGTCCGGGCGCAGATGCGGCCGGTCTGCATTACATCCGCACGATTGACGATGTAGCCGCCCTGTCGGATGCGCTGGCCGGCGGCATGAAACGGGTTGTGCTGGTGGGCGGTGGCTATATCGGGCTGGAAACAGCCGCCGTACTGCGGGGGCTGGGGCACGATGTCACCGTGCTGGAGGCACAAGATCACCTTCTGGCCCGTGTCACAGCCCCACCGATTTCCGACTTCTACCGCGACATTCACCGCGCCGAAGGGGTTTCCATCCGGCTGGGAACGGCACTGTCAGGGCTGAGGGCCGTGGCCGGCCGTATCAACGGCGTGGTTCTGGCTGACAGCGAGGTATTGGCGGCCGATATCGTCATTGCTGGTATCGGCATCACACCGAACATTGAACCGCTGGCAGAAGCCGGGATCGACTGTCCCAACGGGGTGCGTGTTGACGCCACCTGCACAAGCAATGACCCTGCCATTCTGGCGGTCGGTGACTGCGCCCTTTTTCCGTCCCCCTACACAGATCGGCCGGTGCGGTTGGAATCAGTCCCCAACGCCATGGAGCAAGCCCGTATTGCTGCTGCAACGATTTGCGGCACCCCGGCCCCCAGCCCCTCCGTTCCCTGGTTCTGGTCCAACCAATATGACCTTCGGCTGCAAAGCGCCGGGTTGAATATGGGATGGGATCAGATCGAGATGATCGGCAACCCAGCAGAGCGGAAATTTGCCCTGCGTTATTTCCGGGAGGGCAGGTTGATTTCCGCAGATTGTATCAATATGCCAGCAGAATTCGCGCAAATGAAGAAGCAGATAAGGGAATAGCGACGGCGACTGCCGCGTCTATAAATACACGAAGCATAAATATCATCTCAAGAAGAGCGATCTGTGACAGAGAGCGTGACTTCAGGCGTACGGTGTACTTTATGATCAGACCTGCCCCCCCAGCCGTCGTCTGGAATTGCCAGATAGCGGCTGGGGGGCCATTGCTTATGCGTCCCCAGGGACCAAGAACCAGCTGGCGACATCGCCGGTCCGGCCAAGGATGGTGACGATCTGTCCATCCCCCATATCCAGCAGCGTGCTGCCCTCCACGACGCGCGCCGTGGCAATGACAGTACCCAGATTTACCCTGGTATCGTAGAGCGCCAGATGATCAATGCCGATTTCGAAATCGGCAATGACCGTACCACTAGAGGTGGCGCCCAGGGCGAAGGTGTCACGGCCTGCACCGCCCCAGATCGTGTCCCTGCCACCGTCGGCAAAGATCAGGTCGGTCCCGGTACCGCCCACGTCCAGGTCGTTCCCATCCCCCAGGCCGGTGTCATCTCCCGTGCCCGCCAAAAGGGTATCGGCACCGCTGCCACCATACAGCCAGTCATGACCGTCCCCACCGAACAAAGTATCGTTGCCGGTACCACCGAAGCCGCGATCATTGCCTTCACCGCCACCGATCAGGTCATTGTCGGCACCGCCCAGCAACCAATCATCACCGGCACCACCATGCAGCACATCATCCCCGGCATTGGACTTGCCCTGGCAAAGTGGAGAGCCATCATCCTAAAATTTGGGATTGATGGAGGTTTTGATGGTTCGAGTTAAGCAGGGGAAGGTCACGGCAGAATTGAAGCGTGATTTCGTACATTTGGACGGCGGAAGGCTGGCTGTATCGGGCCGTGGTCATTGACCTCTACTCCCGCCGGGTGGTCGGCTGGGCGGTCAGTGACCGAATGAAGAAAGATCTGGCGATAACAGCTTTGCAGCGCGCCATCGCCACGCGCAGACCAAAGCCCGGCTTGATCCACCATTCGGACAGAGGAAGCCAATATTGTTCTGAAGAGTATCAGAAAATCCTGAAAATCATGGTCTGCAGATTTCCATGAGCGGCAAAGGAAATTGCTATGACAACGCAATGGTGGAAACGTTCTTCAAGACACTGAAATCTGAACTCATCTGGAGGGCGCTGCCATCCGGCGGGTTGGTATTATACCAGCGGCATGTGCGGCGCGTCGGCAGTCGCAGCATTACCAACGGTCATGAATTATGGCCGTTGGTATACCCAAGTGACGGGAGAACCCCCGAACTGGGTATATCTAAACCATTGCGGCGTTTGAACATTTTGCCGAATTTATTCGGCACTTGGGTATATTATGCTAGGCCTTTCATGGTCATCCTCCCATGGGGAGGACCCTGCTTTACGCTGAACACATTCCGAGGGAGCACGTCATCGTTCAATCCAGCTGACGGTCGGATGCCTCGATAGTGAGGAGGTTTGCAAGGTCCGGCCCCTGCAACGGTGCTGCCATAGGGCAGGCGATGCCGGGTATCACCGTCACGTCGAATAATTCGCGGATGCCGCCCTCCAGGCGAATCCATTCGACCACGTCGCCGGTGGCGAGATTGATGATATGCACACCGCACCACGGCTGACCGCCGCGTCGCGCAATCTCGTCCTCAATCGGCATCCCCTTGAATCTTAGATTGCGCGGCAGAGATAAAGTGACGATGGCGTGGCCATCATGGAAGGCGAGGCCACGCATGAAGCCGGGGCAGAAAGCGACGTCGGTCTTCGCCCCGGTCGCGGGATCAATGCGCACAAGATAGCCGCGCCCGGAATCCAATACCCAGAGTGCTCCATTATATAGCCGCGGCGAATGTGGCATCGAGAAGCCGTCAGCCACCACGACATCGTCGTCCGTGCGAATGACAAGGCCGCCGCCCACACGGCTTTCACGCCAGCCATCAACCACATCGCTACGCCCCGCGGCCGTGACATAGCGGACCACACCATCCTCAAGGCAAAGGCCGTTCAGGTGGCAGCGATCCTCGGCGGCAAGGCGGGAGATGAATTTCGGCTTCCACACGGGCTTGAAGCTGTGGGACAGGCTATAGGTGGCGAGGCAGGAAAATTTGGTGTTGACGAACACCACGCGCCCGCTAGCCTCGACCACGAGTTCATGGGCATCCACATCACCAGTGATCCGCGCCGTGCGGGGAACGAAGAGGCCGTCGAAATGCCCGTTGGCCCGTTCATGGGATGCCAGCACATTCTCAAGCCGCCAAATCTGGACAAGCGAGGCAAGGAACAGTCGCCCGGGCTCATGCCACAAACCCATGGCGCGCTCAAAATCGCGCTGGTGGAATGAGACCGTACCATCCGGCATTCGTCCCACCAGGAAAAGTTGACCTGTCTGATAGGAAGAGAACGCGATACTCACCTGATGCTGAGCAAGCCACTGGGAGAAGCCCCGCGAGCAGGTGAGGTCCGTTTTCAGCGGTGCCGGCGATGGTGCCGGCACGTCTTCTACAGTGGGATGTGTATCCATCAGAAATGAACCGCCAAACGAGCAAAGATCTCTTGCGACTTGTAGTTGTTGGCAAAACCCAGGCCATAGTCAAGCTTGATCTCCCAGGTCTTTGCCATCACTGCCTGCAGGCCGAGGTTAAAATTGGTTGTGGTGCCGGGCATGGAGGTCACAGTATCGAAAGTATTGGTGCCGGGCGGCGCACCGGTCAGGCTGGCCGGCGTGGTCCATCTGTCATTCGAGGAGAAGGTGACGCCCAGCCCCGCAAAGGACCGCAATTCGGTGTTGTCACTCAGGACGAAACGCGTGCCCCATTCGATGGATGGCGACGCCAGGACAGTGGTCTGGCTTGTCCCATGGATCGTGAGTTCAGCGCCGCTGGAGCCGGTCTCCTCATGTCCGGGCACTTTCACGTGGGACACATCCAGGTCGACAAAGGGCCGCAGGTAGAAATCGTTGAACGGCAGGTCGCGGGCTATGCGCACGCGGCTAGTGACATTGTAGGTGTCCGACGAGGAGGACGGGCTTGCCCCCAGGATACCGATGGTGCGGGAGCTATCGTCACCGATCCAGCCGAAATCCACCGCCGCTGCGAACAACCAGGGTCCATACTGATGCTTGATCGCGGCGCTGATATCGAAACCGTTGCCAGAACTTTTGCCGCTGTTGCCATCGCCGTTGCTCCAGGACTTCTGATAGGCCGCCGACAGACCAAGAAACCATTGCTGCGCCACCTCCGTTTGCACCCCGGCCTGGAACGTAGCAGTGTCCTTGGAGCTGCTGGCCTGCGTGGTGCGGCCCAGGATCACGCGCGCCCAGCTGCACGCATCCTCCACCACGAGCATGGTGCCTTCGGCGAAGACAGGACAACTCATGGTGCGGTTCAGCACCGCCCGGCTTTCGGACGTCCGCGTCGAAGCCGACGCGGAGAGCAGTGTCGGGGACAAGTCGGCGAGTGCCGCCTGATAGTCCGTCGCCGATGTCACGCCGAGGAGCGAGTTGAACAGGTTGTTCGCAGACGGCGATCCGCCAGACGCCCACGTCGCCTGCAGATGTTGGGCGGCAGACTGGGCATTGGCCGAAAGGCTCACGCCGTTAGGCATGAAGTTCGCTGTCGGGGACAGCATCAGCGTCTGGTTCGCCCCCGACGTGCCGAGCGTGGCCTTCCAGCCATAGATGAGGGAATTGCTTGTCGTCTGAGCCGAGAAGTTGACCCCTTGCGCCGCGGAGAACACGGTGAAGGACGTGTTCGGCGCGATGGTGAGCGCATTGCCAAACAGCGTGCCCGAGACATTGACCGAGCCGGACGTCTGGATGAGATCCGCCCTGTTACTGCTGGCATCCAGTTCGAATTGCAGCGTACCGGTCGAATTCAGACTGCCGGTGATGCTCATCGTGCCAATCTGGCTGGTGCCGAGCGGGGCCAGCGTGCCGGCATTGGACAACACGCCACCGCCCAACCCCACGGCCGTACCGCTGTTGAACTGACCACCCATCTGGTTGGTAAAGCTGCTGACCCCGCTTCCCAGCTTCACATTGCCGGTGATCGTGCCCATATTGGTAACACTGGCATTGCCGGCAGCGACGCTGATGGCGGTACCGTTCAGTGCCTGAAGGCTTGCACCGGAAGCCAGCGTGACGGTGTTGGTGCCGCTGCCCGACAGCATGATGCCCGCCGCGGCACCGAGGCCGCCGGTAACGTTCGCGCCGTTGAGAAGGCTGATGGAAATCGGCCCGGCGCTGCCGGCACCGCTCACTGCACTCAACGCATAGATGCCCGGCGCATTATTGCCGCTGGCCGATATCGTGCTGGAGACGCCCAGATTAATGGCCCCCGAGTTGCCGGCGCCGCCGGCGCTGCCGACGAAGCTGGTGGCGCCGGCCTGCACCACGCCGCCGCCGCCGCCGACGGACTGGAGGTTGATTGCTGCCGCGTTGGCCCCGGTAGTGGAGACGCCGCCAGTCACGGTAACCGTGATGTCGCCGCCGCTACCGTTACCACCCGTAGTCTCCGGTTTGGTGGAAGCGGAGCCGAACAGCGTGCTCGCCATGTCGCCAGCGATACCGCCGCCGCCGCCGATGGACTGGATGAAAATGCCATTGGCACCGGCGCCCGTGGTTTTCACGGCCCCCGAGAAATCCAGGGTCACCTTCCCGCCATTCGATCCAGCCCCGGACGTGGCGCCACCAAAAGCGAAGCTGCTGAAGGCATCGGCAGAGGCCGAGGCTACCTTGCCGCCGCCACCGCCGATGGACTGGAGCAGCGCACCGTGGGCGTTGCGGCCGGTGGTGGAGATGACCGCGCCCTGGGCGACGGTCGCGCTCACCGCACCGCCGTCGTTGCCGCTTCCACCGGCGCCGCCCATGGTGAGGCCGAGCGACGCATCGCCAGTGCTTGCGGCAGACACCGCCAGCATGTTGCCACCGCCGCCGCCAATAGATTGCGCGAAGAGGCCATCGGCATTGACACCGGTCGTGGAGATCTTCCCGTTCACGGTTGCGGTCACCGCGCCACCAGCATTGCCACTGCCGCCGCTGCCGCCGACGGCGAGCGCCCCCTTGACGGTTCCGTCATTGGATTGCGCCGCCACCGCCGACGCTCGGCCGCCGCCGCCGCCGATGGATTGCGCCGCCACCCCCTCCGCACCCTCACCAGCAGTCGCGATGTTGCCGGACTGGGTGACGGTTACCTGGCCACCCGTACCACCCGTGCCGCCGGAGCCACCGAGCCCGAAAGAGAGAGAGACGTCACTCTTGTCGCTCTTGCCGATGGCATTGGTGAGTGCCGCATTGCCGCCGCCCCCGCCGACGGACTGAGCGAGAATGCCGTCGGACCCGCCGCCCTGGGTAACGATGCTGTTGGCGACGGTCACATTGACCGCACCGCCGGCGCCACCTGTACCGCCCGTGCCCCCCAACGAAGCGGACAGCGCGACGGCGGAGGAACCGGTGGAGCCTGAAGCCGCGGCACCGCCCCTGCCGCCGCCGCCGCCGATGGACTGGGCGACCACACCTGCCGACTCACTGCCACTGGTCGAGATTGTTCCACCATTGGCGACATCTTGAATGGTCACTGTGCCACCGGTCGCACCGCTGCCGCCCGTACTGCCAAGCGCCAATGTGAGCGCCACGTCGCTACCGCTCGCGCCATCCGCCTTGCCGGCGCCGGACCCAGCGGAGCCGCCGCCGCCGCCGATCGATTGCGCCAGGACACCTTCGGCTGACGGGCCGCTGGTGGTGATCTTAAGATTCGGCTGCTGGTCGAGCGAAACCGTGACATCCCCGCCGACACCCCCCTGGCCACCGCCGCCTGAAAGGTCGCCGCCAAGGGCGATATGGCCCGTCGCCGCATTGTCGGCGTTGCCGCCGGTGCCACCGCCGCCGCCCACAGATTGCGCGATGACACCGATGGCGTGAGCGCCCGAGGTACCGACGCTGCCGGCAAGATCAACCTGCACGTCACCGCCATCGCCGCCGCCGCCGCCCGAGCCGCCGAGACCCAGCGCCACCGACACCTTGCCGCCGGTCGCAGTTGCCTGGCTCGCCGCGGCATTGCCGCCGCCTCCGCCCACGGATTGGGCAATGATGCCGACGGCGGCGGCCTCTTGCGTGACGAGCGTGGAGGAGTGCGTGACGCTTACGCTGCCGCCATTGCCGCCGGAGCCGCCCGAGCCGCCCAGCGTGGCGGAGACATTGGCGTCAGCCTTGCTGTCTTTCGCTGCCGTGCTGGCGACGCTGGCGTTGCCACCGCCGCCACCAACGGACTGGGCAAGCAGCCCGATGGCGTGCTGGCCCGCAGTCTTAACTTGTCCGCCATTGGTGAGGCTGACCTGACCGCCATCACCACCGGAACCACCGGAACCGCCCAGCGTGGCCGAAACCGCCGCCACGCCCGATCCGTCGGTGGCGCTGGACGATCCGCCGCCACGCCCGCCGCCGCCGCCAATGGACTGGGCGACGATGGCGCTCGACATCAGGCCGGACGTGGAGATCATGGTCATTGCGGTGCCATTGCCGCCATTGGTGACGGTAACGTTCTGGCCAGAGCCGCCGGCACCACCGGCACCACCCATACCGAGTGCGACACCACCCCCCTTGTTGCCGGCACCCGCTGCCGTGCTGGAGGCAGAGGAAGCGTTGCCGCCACCACCACCGATGGATTGCGCCAGGATGGCGTCTGCATGGGCTCCCGTGGTGCCGATCTGCGCGGCGCCGCTGTTCGGTGCCTTCAGATTAACCTGGACAGTGCCGCCATTGCCACCGCCGCCACCCGTGCCGGAGAGAGCGGCGCCGACGCCGATCTTGCTGGAGGCGCTGTCCGACGCACTGCCGGAATTGCCCCCGCCGCCGCCGATGGACTGGGCGAGGACGGCGATACCGCCGGCGCCACTGGTTTGAATGCTCCCGCTATTATAGATCAGCAGCTGCTGACCGTCGCCGCCGGTGCCGCCAGAGCCGGAGAGGCCCAAACTGACGCCCACCTTACCGCCATTGGCTGTGTTAGCGGAGCCACCCGCCGTGCCACCGCCGCCACCCACCGATTGGGCGAGGATTCCCATGGCCTGATCGCCGGTGATCTGGATCGCACCGGAATTGGAGACGGTGACGGCGCCGCCTTGCGTGGCGCTGCCACCGGAGCCCCCCAGCGAAGCGCTGATGTTATAGGAGCCGCCGGCGCCCTTGGCGGAAACCGCGCCACCCTTGCCGCCGCCGCCGCCGATGGATTGGGCGAGAATACCGTTGGCATGGGCGTCCGCCGTGGAGACCGTCCCGCTGTTATCGACCACCACCTGGCCGCCCTGCCCCCCCACACCGCCGGAGCCGCCGAGGCTGACGGAGAGCGACACTGCTTCCGTGCCGGAGGCATGATCATCCGCGCCCGCCGTGCTACCGGAGCCGCCGCCACCGCCCACCGACTGGGCGAGAATGGCGTCGGAGAGAGCGCCGACCGTCGCGACGGTGCCAGACGTATCGACCGTTACATTGCCGCCAGAGCCACCGGCGCCGCCGCTGGAACCGATGGCACCGCCAAGGGCGATATGGGCCGTGGTCGCGCTGTTGGTGTTACCGGCACTGCCGCCGCCGCCGCCCACCGATTGGGCAAAAATAGCAACCGAGTCCGTGCCCTTCGTGCTCACCGTGCCGTAGGTGTTCACCTTGGTGTTACCGCCATCGCCACCACCACCGCCAGTAGCGCCCAGGGTGAACGTGAGGCCGACCTTGCCACCGCTCTCCGCGCCAGCCGCCGCCCCACCTTTACCGCCGCCGCCGCCGACCGACTGGGCGAAAATGGCAGAGGAGTGATCGCCCGTAGTGGTGATGCTGGCGCCGGCCCCAGCCGTTCCGGATGTCACGGCGACACTGCCGCCATATCCGCCGGCGCCGCCGGAGCCGCCCAGGCTCGCTGTGAGGCCGAAGCTGGCATTGGAACTACCGGGAATCATGCCGGAAAAACTGGACGAACCGGTTTTGGTGGTGCTGCTGGCGCTACCGCCGACACCGCCACCGCCACCCACCGACTGGGCCAGCACGGCATCCGCGTCATCACCAGAGGTGGACAAGGTGCCCAGATTGGTGATGCTGGCCGCGCCGCCATTGCCGCCCCCGCCACCGCTTCCGCCGAGTGTGGCGCTGACACTCACCTTGCCACCGTTGGAATTCGCCGTGCCGCCGCCGGCGCTGCCACCGCCGCCGCCCACCGACTGGACGAACACAGCGCGCGCACCTGCACCTTGCGTTGAGATGACGCCGGCGTTGGTGACACTCACACCGGCGCCGTTGCCAGCCGAACCACCGGAGCCACCGCCGCCGAGAGAAATGGAGGCGCTGATCGCGCCCGGCATGGTCGCGGCAGCGCCCGAGGTGGTGCCGATCCCGCCATTGCCCCCGCCGCCGCCAATGGACTGGGCCTGCACCCCGTCGGCGAAGTCGTTGGCCGTGGTGATGGTGCCGGAGTTGCTGACGGCGACCGTGCCGGCGCTGGCCCCGCTGCCGCCGGAGCCGCCGAGGGCCACGGAAACGTTAAGCGCCCCTTCTGGCGAGCCCGCGACTGACAGGGCGCTGGAATCGCCACCCACGCCACCGCCGCCGCCCACCGACTGGGCAAGGATCGCCGTCGAGCCCAGGCCGGTGGTGGCGATGGAGCCCGTATTATCGACAGTCGTGTTGCCCCCCACATCCCCTGAACCGCCAGAGCCGCCGAGACTGGCGGACACCGAGGCCGCAGGTGCGTCAACGGATACGGCTATGCTCTTGGCCGAGGAGGAGCCGCCGTGACCGCCGCCACCGCCTACCGATTGACCGATGATGCCGAAAGAGTCGGTGCCCGAGGTGGCAATGCTGCCGGCATTAGTGACGGTGACCGTGTCGCCGATGCCGCCGCCGCCGCCATTAGCGCCCAGCGCCACCGCAGCGCTGAAATAGAGACCAGCGCTGGCCGAATGGGCGCTGCCACCAGTGCCGCCGCCCCCACCCACCGACTGGGCGATGATCGCGTCGGCACGGTCGCCCGTCGTCTTGATGCCAGCGTTATTGGCCACATTGACGATGCCGGCACTACCGCCGCCGCCGCCGGTGCCGCCGATGGACAGGGCCGCGATACCGATATCCGCCGCCAGGGCGTTACCACCGGCCCCCCCGCCGCCGCCCACCGACTGGGCCAGCACACCAGTGGAATAGTCGCCCGCGGTAGAAATAGTGATGGTCGAAGCCGTAGCGCCGGAATTCTTGACCAAGACATAGTCGCCGGTGCCGCCCCCGCCCCCGCCCCCACCGATAGCAGCGGCGGCAACGATGCTGACGCTCATCGCGCCGCCGCCGCGGCCGCCACCGCCGCCGATCGATTGAGCCGCGATGCCGATGGAGTTAGAGCCGTTCGTCGTGATCAGGTTGCTGTTGTATACCTTTGTGTTGTCCGCATTGCCGCCCGACGCTCCCTGACCACCAAGGGAACCGATGCCGCCCGCGCCACCGCCATTACCACCCCCGCCGCCGATGGACTGGGCGAGGATGCCATCGGAGAAATTGCCCTGTGTGGTAACTGTGCCATCGTTGCGCGCCAGGACCTGGGCGCCGCCGCCCTTGCCGCCCGTGGAGGAGGTGCCGCCCACCGAGATGGATGAGCCGGCGCCGCCCAGCAGGCTGCCGCCACCGCCGCCCACCGACTGCACCAACATCCCGTGCGCATAGCCGCCCGTGGTTTGAATACTGCCGCTGGTGATGGCCGTGACGCCACCAGCATCCCCGCTCGCCGCACCGTTGCCCCCCAGGGGCGACGTCACGGAATCGGACGAGCCACCGTTGCCACCACCGCCCGCCACGGACTGAGCCACTATCCCGATGGCGGCTGCCCCGCTGGTGGCGACCTTGCCGGCATTGTTCAGATAGACATAGCCGGACGTGCCACCAGCACTGCCGGCCCCCCCATCGCCAGAGAAAAAGCCGCCGACGCTGCCACCGCTGGCTCCCGCCCCGCCCAGGCTTTCCACAACGATGCCGGTGGAGCCGAAGCCGGAAGTGGTGATGGTGGCGCCGCTTGCGATCTTGACACTCGCCGCGGTGCCCGAAGCGGCGCTACCGCCGGTACCACCGGCGCCGCCCACCTCGTTCAGGGCATCATCGGGCGTCGCACCCGCCCCGCCGGCGCCGCCATTCGCCGCCACCAGGGCCCCCACGGCATTCGCGCCGCCGGTCGAGATGTTGACGTCCGCTCCGACCACCAAAGCCGCGGTACCACCAGTGCCGCCGATGCCGCCGGCGCCCCCTTGCGCCGTTGCATCGGAGCGCGCGGATCCACCGGTCCCACCGGCGCCGCCATTGGCGTACAGGGCCACCGCAGGCGCGCTGGCAGCGCTGGCGGAGAGGATGGCGCCATTGCTGATCGACACGGAGACAGAACCGCCGTTGCCGCCGGCACCGCCGGTGCCCCCCCATGAATCGGAGATGCCGCCATAGCCGTAACCGCCAGTGCCGCCACCGCCACCGTTGGAGCGAGCCACAAGCGCGCTGCCCCAGGGCTGGATATTCCCGCCGGACACGGCGATGGTAACAGCGGCTGAATCACCACCGGTACCGCCATTTCCGCCAGTGGCATTGACGGTGGTGGAATCACCTTCTCCCCCTGCGCCGCCGCCGCCACCGAGCGAGGCTGCGACCACGCCATTGCCCCCGGTTTTGATACCACCGGTCCCGATCTGTACGTTGGTAATGGTGATACCGACAGTGCTTCCCGCCCCGCCTGTGCCGCCCGCGCCACCGTCAGAACTGTCCCCGTCGGAGTGGCCGCCCCCGCCGGTGCCGCCAACGGCACCCGCCGACGTCACCGATAAGGCCGTGCCGGCGCCACCATTGATGGTGCTGCCGGACAGGGTGGCATAGGCGCCACCACCGGCACCGCCGACACCGCCACTACCACCATTGCCATGGCCGCCGCCACTGCGGCCATAGCCACCGCCGCCGCCCGCCCCCCCCACAGAAGTGATGACGGCGCCGCCAGCGGTGCCGAACGCAGTGGCGTTTGTGAGGGTCAACTTTGCGGTTCCGCCCGCGCCACCCGCGCCCCCGGCCCCGCCATAGGCGGTGTCACCATCGCTGTCGGCCGCTCCCGCAGCCTGAGATAATCCACCGATCGAGGATATGATGATGGCCTGACCATTGTTGGCGGTGATGGTGCTATCGCCGGAAATGTTCAGCCCTGCATATCCAGCCGCGCCGCCGGTGGCGCTGGCACCGCCGTATGCTCTTGCCGTGCCGGTCGAAGCTTCACCGCCGAAACCGCCCCAGCCGGCTGTGCTCAAGGTCGTGATGCCGTTGCCGGCACCGGTGACGGTGGAATTGCTGATGGAACCGTAAGTAATCCAGAAGTCGCTCGACTGCCCCCCCGCACCGCCCGTGCCGCCCCAGACATTGGCGGTGTCGGTTGTGCCCGCGCCTCCCGCGCCACCGGTCCAACCGGCCGATTGCATGAAAATGGCGTTATTGTCGCCGCCGGTGCCGCCGGTCACGGTGGACTCGCTCATGGTGAGGCGGACCCAGTTGCCGATGCCCCCCGCACCGCCGGTGCCACCGGTGGCATTGTCGAAAGCGGAATAGGACCACCCACCGACACCGCCATAACCCCCGGCACTGAACAGCGAAATACCTTGCTGTGAAGCGGAATTCAGCGTTGAACTGGTGACCGTGAGGTTGATCGCACCGGCGCCGCCACCTGTCCCGCCGCCGCCGCCATCGGCAGAATCCGTGCGGCTTTTGCCGTAACCACCGCCACCACCAACGCCGCCGATGGACTGGATGGAGATCGTATCGTTGCTGGTGCTGGCTGTAACGTTGTTGGCGGTGACAACGGTGTAGCCCCCCCAGCCGCCCCCGCCCCCCGCGCCGCCTGTGCCCGAGCCCGTTCCCGACCAGCCGTAGCCACCCCCGCCACCGGCACCACCGGTCGTGCTGATGACCACGGCCGAGGTCGCATTGCTGGCCGAGCCGGTAAACGTGAATTGCGGCTTGCCAAAGTTCGCGCCGCCACCACCCGCGCTACCATAGGCGTCATCGATATCATAATTCTCGCTGCCGCCCCCACCGCCGGAAGTACCGCCCACGGCATAGGTGAAAGGAATATTCTGCGCATGTACCGGCGAGCCGGCACCGGCCAGAGTAGCGAGCCCCCATAATGTGGACGAAATGGCCGTGGACAAGCGCAACTTTGCGTTGGACGTCACGAACAAACGACCCACTATACCGACCGAATGGTCAGCATAAACCCCATCCCGTGCCATCAGCCCACCCACATCTCACCCGTCGCCCCTGTTCGACGGCTCTTCATCATCGTGTTAGCATATACCATATTATCTGCATAGTGGTGGTTTTTTGCTACCTATACACTTTTTTATGGATTGATGGCGCCCCTAACGGCAGAAATGAAGCCAGCGACAACACGCACAACACAAACCCGGCTTTCTGAAAATTTTAGCAAAACCCTATCACTAAAATTTCGTATATTACATCAATCTTTGGTGAGCGATATTTGCGATTTATATATGTTTTGTTACGAAGCATATCAGTATATAATGACAAATATGCCGATATAGAATGACATAATTACATGTATTATAATTTTTTTTATTTACTAATTGGACAGATTCATGGCAATTACACTGTCTGATCGGCCATTTTAGAATGTGGACCCGTAGAGCTGTCCCCGTGACCGGACAGTTTTTGTTCGGCGTTAAGCTTGACCCTTTTCAGTATACACCAAGGGGGATGGGACATGACCCTTGGAAGCCGGCAACCACCGGCTCAGCACCCCCATGGGCGCGTAAGCCAAGCTGCCGGAGGCAGCGCCCGGCGTCTCGTGCCTTGAAATTAGGTTATGGTCTTTGTGTCCGTCAGGATGAGCACGGGGGGATGGCCATCCCCCCGTGCTCGGCGGCACGGAGACCGTACGGAGACCGTCGACGTTTTGGGCTAAAGCCCGTCCCGCAGCCAGGGCGTCTGGTATAAAAGGGGATCGTCTTAAAACCGTGTTTCCAACGAAACGCCCAAGGTGCGCCGCCCTTCACGCACGTTCCAGTTCACATAATTACCGACATTGGCAAAGGGCGTGGCAAGGATAGCGGCCTTGAAATTCTCGTCAAACAGGTTGCGGGCAAACAGGCCGACGCGCCAGGCCCCATCCTCCGCGCCCAGTCCCAGGGAGACATTCATCACCCCATAGGCCGGGTGCCGGGTATCCGGGTTGCCAACGGCGTTATAGGTCTTGTCCCGCCAAGCATAGTTCACATTCATATCGAACAGCAGGCCATTGAAGATGTCCCGCTCATAGCTGGCCCCCAGCGTGTAGCTGACCTTGGGGGCATTGGCCAACGGATCGCCCTTGGCCTGATAGAGCGGGTTGGCGCTGGTGGAACCGGGGGCGTTGCACTGTGCCGCAATGGCGGCCGCCCCCTGCTGCTGGATATTGTTGGGGCAGGCCGTGAGATAGTCGGTAAAGGCCGCATCAGAATAGGAAAGCGAGGCGTTCAACCGCAATTCATGGGTCACCTGCAGGTTCGATTCAATCTCGAACCCCTTGCTGCGCAGCCCGCCCGCGTTTTCGGTCAGGAATTCCGAACCGCGCAGTACGGCCGTTTGCAGGTTCTTGTACTTGTCATGGAAAAGGTTGCCATTCAGCGTCAACCGCCCATCCAGCAAGGTGGTCTTGGCCCCGATGGTGAAATCATCCACGGTCTGCGGGTTGACCAGGGTGCGCGTCCCGCTCAGCGCGGAGAAGGTGACCGTCGGCCCCAGATAGCCATGGGCGTAGGTGCCATAGAGCAGCACATCATCGACCGGCTTATATTCAGCACCGATGCGGCCCGACAGGCTGCTGTCATTCACCTTGCCGGTGGAGCGGGGGCGCGGCGTGTAGGGGGTGACATTGGCCGGCAGCTCGGGATCACGCACTGACCAGTTGCTGGCCTCCACCCAATCCTTGGAGATACGCAGGCCCCCCAACAGGCTGAACTGGTCCCCCAGATGCAGCTTGCCATCACCGAACAGGGCCGCACTGTCCGTCGTCGTTTCCCCGCTGTTCAAACCCGCGGTGATGGAAAGCGCGACGGGCGCAAAGGGCAAGGCCGGCCGCAGCAAGGCACTTTCACCCGTTTGATCCACCTTTTGGCGCGACAGGTAAATCCCCGTCACATATTCCAGCGTCTCGTTCTTGGGGGAGGTCAGGCGGATTTCCTGCGACAGCATGGAACGCGCCGTATTCTTGCGCCGTGCCTCAAAGGTGGGAAGCGGGCCGGCATCAATGGCATAGGAGCTGGGCCGCATATCCTGCCCGCGCCAAGCGGACAGGGCCGTCAGTTCATAATCACCCAGCAGCCAGTTTAGTTCCAGTGAACTGCCATAATTGCGCTCACGCTCGTTACCAGCGCCGTTTTCAACCGAACTCTCATTGTCATAGGACGGGGTGACACCCAGCGAGGCGAGATTGACACCCGGCGGATTGAAACGGGGGTCACCCGTGGGCACCTTGTTCAAGGTCCAGAGCTGGCCCGGCCCCTTCTGCTTGCGGCGGGAATAGTCGGCGATCAGATAGGCGGTGAAATTGTCCGACGCCTCCAGCAACAGCTTGCCACGCACGCCCTGCCGGGTCGTACCGCCCCATTCCTCGTTCCGCACCACATTCTTGACGAACCCGTCATAGCGTCGGTCAAAGGCATAGATGGCCATGGCCGCATTCTCGGCCAGGGGCACATTCAGGTTGCCATGAATATCCGTTTCGTTGAGCGAGGCGTAGGAGGCGAAAAGATCACCCGATACGGCATTCATGTCCGGCCGGCGCGTGGTGATGGAAATCACCCCGGAAGAGGCGTTCTTGCCGAACTGGGTGCCCTGGGGGCCTTTCAGCACTTCCAGCCGTTCAATATCGCCCAGGCTTTCCACCGGGCTGCCAAAGCCGACGACGACGCCATCCACCACCACGCCGACGGGGCTTTCAGAGGAACTGGCAAAGCCGCCGGCATTGCCCACACCACGCAGCCGGAAACCGGCATCATTGGGGGTGGAGCCGAACTGCACACCCGGCGTGGTATATTGAATATCGGTCAGGCCCTTGATGCCGGTGGCGGCCAGTTGCTCGGCACTCACCGCCGTCACGGCCAGCGGCACCTCCTGCAGCTTTTCCTGCCGGCGGGATGCGGTGACGACCACCTCATCCAGCAGGATGGCGTCGGACTGTTGGGCCAGGGCTGGCGGCGCCAGCCCGACCAGCAGGGCGATGGCGGCGGCATAGCTGCGCAGGCAGCCGTGTTGAACGACCTTCTTCATGGTCTTGTCCCTCCCAAGAACGATTTTGTTGCGCGGCAAGCCAATCCCATTGCGGCCCTGGATCAACCGGGCCGCCGGGTCATGACGCATTTGCCGTCTGGCTTTTTTAGAACAGGCCCACCGTCGTCAGACGCGCGGTACCCTGAGTGACAACCGGATCATGTTTCCCCCTGTCCGCCCGCTTTTTTGCGGGCTTGTCGGCGGTGACGGCTGTTCCGCCGAACAGCACCGTCACCGAACCTTTTCATTGTTCATCAATAACAGAGCCGTCCCCCAACCGTTCATTTTCATTCAACATCATGTGTATTTCGCAAAATGATGGTTTGGGACGAAATCTCATTTACTGGAACTGCTGATATCGGCAGCCACATCGCGCATGAAGGTGCGCATCCAGGCCATGCCGGGGTCACTGGACCGGTGCTTATGCCATTGCAGCATTTGCGTGAACCCGCCCAACTGGATGGGCAGTTCCAGCAGCCGCAGCGGCAGCCGCCGGGCCCAGATATTGGCAGACCGGCGGTGCATGGTGGCAATCCGGTCAGTGCCCATCACGGCATCGGCCACCAGGGTGAAATTGGGGGCATAGATGGTGATGTTGCGGCGGAAGCCGCGCGCGGCCAGCAGCTCATCATCAATATGCGGCACCTTTGTCGGCCCCATGCTGGTGCCGACATGTTCCAGGTTCAGATATTGTTCCAGGGAAATGCTGTCCCCGATCAGCGGGTTGTCCTGCCAGCAGACACAGACAAAATCATCCTTGAACAAGGGCTCGCGGGGATATTCCTCCACCGTGCGTTTTTCCGGCACGATCAGGAAATCGGCCACCCCCTGGCGCAGATGTTCGGCCGCGTTTTCCGTGGTCAGCACGGTACGAATACGGATGCCCGGCGCGCGTTCACGTAACCGCCGCACCACCTCCGCCACGAACACCAGGAAAGCATAGTCAGACGTGATCAGGGTGAAGGTCCGTTCCTCCCCCGCCGGGTCGAAGCCGGCACGGCTGGCGGAGATGCGTTCCAACTCCACCAGCGTATCGCGCACCTGCGCGCCCAGCATTTCGGCAAAGGGGGTGGGCACCATGCGGCGGCCCACCTGCACGAACAGCTCATCCTCGAAATATTCGCGCAGGCGGCGCAGCGCGTTGCTGACGGCGGATTGCGTCATGTTCAACTGCTGCGCCACCTTGCTGACGCTTTCCTCCGCCAGCAGCTTGTCCAGAATGACAAGGAGATTCAGGTCAAGCCGGTTGAAGCGCATTTTCCATCCCTAGGGTCTTGTTTTTTATGGCGCTACCCTACCCGCGATCTCCCTGCGGCGCCATCCGAACCAGACGCACAGGGCCCGCCAGACCCGACGGCAGCAGGGGGGCCTTGGGATCGGGGTGCAACAGCGGATGGGTATTGGCCGTGACGGGTACCCCCACCCCCGCCGCATCCCCGGCGATCCGGTTGGGCCATAGGTTGCTGACGGCGATGCTGACGCGGTTTTCCCCCGGCTTCAACGCCGCCCCCACATCCAGGCGGAAGGGCGGTTTCCACGCAGTCCCCACCGGCTGGCCATTGATGCTGACGCTGGCCAGTTCCTTGACCGTGCCCAGGTCCAGTTCCACGGGCTTGCCCTTCCAGTCGGCGGGAACCGTCACCGTGGTTTCATAAGTGGCCGTACCGGCAAAATGGCGGATGGCCGGTTCGGCCCGTTCCGTCCACAGGCCCAGTGCCGGAAGCGCCACCCGATCCGGCGTACCCTGCCCGGCGGGGAAGCGCAGCCCCCAGCCACCCGCCAGCGGCAGGCTTGCCACCTCCACCGGGGTTGGCACCGTGCGGGCGGGGGCCGGGGCGGCACCACGCTGTATGATGAACAGTGCCTGATGCGGCAACAGGGTCAGCGGCACCAGCGTGCGGCCATCCTGCTGGCGATAGCTGGCGGGTTCCACCTTGCCGCTGTCGGCGTGCCACAGGCTGACATCCTTGCCATCGCCGCGCAGGGACAGGGTAACGGTCTCGGCCCGGTCCTTCTGGTTGGCGATGAACCAGATATCCGCCTCCGCCGTCCGCCGGTGCGACCAGGCGATATCAGTATCGGCGGCACCATCGACGGTCAGATCGGGCCCCACAGCCAGATCCGCCAGCGCGGCGGCAATGTCCGTGCCCCGATAAAGCCGCCCCTGCCCCACCCGGCGCGCTGCCGTGCTTGCACCCTCCGGTCCCCAGATTTCCTGGATCAGCGCGGCCACCTTGGCCGCATCATCGCCCAGGCTGGGGCTGCCGATGGGCCGGGGGGACAGCACAGCGCCCCCCTGCCCCAGCAGGTCACGCAGCCGGGTCAGTACCGGCAGGGACAGTTTCAGCCGCCCATCCCCACCCGGCGGGATAACCAGCAACCGGTATGTGGCCCCCGACGGGGCAAGCCACTGCCCATCCTTCACGGCCAGCAGTTCCGTCACCGCATCCCGGCTCACAAAGTCCAGCTTGTTGCCAGCGGGCACGGCCAGCGGCAACCGGTCCGGGTCCGGCGGGGCGACCGCCGCCCCTTCCCCATAGAACCAAGCGATATCCGCCACATAGCGCCCCTGCAGCTGCAGGAAGGACGACCGGGCCAGATACTGCATCCACGGTCCGGCCTGTTCGGCCCAGGTTTCATGCCGGGTGAAAAACTGCCCGAACGGCCCCAGCGTAATGCCGGGGCGCAGATCGTCCAGCGGCTGATGCGGCGACGTATGAATGACAAAGCGGTTTACCCCCCGCGCCAGGAACCGATCGGCAAAGGGCTTCAGCGCTGCCGGCGTCGCCGTGAAGGGCGGGATGAAGGGCAAGGCGGTTAACGCCTCTGCCGCCACGATATTCTGTCCATAGAAATGCGCCGCTGACGCCGCCTCCGCGATATCGGACGTATGGGCGGGGTCAGACGGCGCACCCGGCGGCATCTGCCAGAATTCGCCCATGGGAATATCGGTGAAGCGCTTGTTCAGCAGCCCATCGCCTGTGGTGGGCAGACGGGTGCCCATTGCCTCCACGTAATAACCCAGACCCTTTTCATGGGCGAAATCGCGGATGGTGCGGAAATGCGCCTCGGCCAGCAGGTCGGCGATGGTCCGGCGGAAATCCCACAGGAACCGCTCACTATCCGCCACCGACCCGACGATACGGCCCGTCAGCACCGGCAGCCAGGGCAGCAGATCATACCCACGCCGACGCTTGAATTCCGCCGGCAGGGCCGGGGTCCAGTTGGACTGCCCCGCCTCCCAACTGTCGGTCAGCAGGTTTTTCAGCCCCTTGGCCCCGCGCAGGTCGCCCAGCGCCTGATCAACCTGATTGAAATAGCCCTCCAGATAGGCGCGCACGGCGACGCCATCCAGCTTGTCCACCTCCAGCCCCGTGCCCTCCGGGTCGGCGGGGTGGTTTTTCGTGCCGGTCAGGGAATAGCCCAGGCGCAGCACCTGCCAGCGGCCGGGCGGCGGCGTCCAGTCCAGCGTGCCGTCAGGTCGCAGCTTCGCCGTCAGGTCGATCACCTGATCGCGCGGCACCGCGGCGCGGTCCTGCGGGGTGGGCGTATCGTAATCCCGCATCGTGTCATAGGCGGCCTTGGCCTGCCAGCGGTCCAGCAAAGCCTCCGTCTCGAACCGCACTTCCGTCGCGGCATGGATTGTCTGCGGGGGAATGCCCGGCAGGGCCAGGGTCTGCGGCGGCAGCGGATCAAAACGGAAGCGCCAGCGCTGCGCCTTGGCTGCCGGCAGGGCAATGGTGCGCACAGGGGCTGAGGCGGGGAAGGCCACCACCTGCTGCGGGGGCACGCGCACCAGTTCCCGGAACGCGCCCGTTTCATCGGCAATTTCCACCACGCCGGCGGGCGACAGCGCATTCAGCGGATCTTCAATGGCCGACGCCAGGGTCAGCGCCGGCAGGCTGACCGGCTTGTCGAAGGCATATTCCACCCAGGCCAAACCGCCATCCGGCGCCTTCTGTTCCAGATGCAGCACCTGATCATAGCGCCCATCGGCCAGCAGGGCGGCATCCCCGGCGCTGCTGGTGATCCGCGGCTTCAGGGCCGTCAGCGGCGTCACCCCATCGGCCAGCCGATAGGCCAGCACCGCCACATCGGCATAATGGGTGGGCGTCGACACTGGCGCGGCGGCCGGGCGTGGCTTGGCCCCGCGCACCGGCGGCGGGGGCGGCAGGCGCAGTTCCGGCGGCAGCGGCATGTCCTGGAACGGGCCACTGTTGCGCGGTGGCGCTGCCAGGGTGCCCTTGAAGGGCTTGCCCCCCTCAACGACCGTCTCGCTCCAGACCAGTTTCTTCATGCCCTGGGCGGGCTTCACCCAGGGGCCGCCCGTCTCGCTCCACCCTGCCGAGGCGGCCATGGTCATTTCCAGCCCCAGCGCGTCGGCCCGTTCCGCCGCGCGCCGCACCATGGAACGCCATTCCGGGGAAAAGACCGTGACCGGCCTTTCCACCAGCAGCGGGGTTTCCAGATTGCCGGTGAAAAGCTGGAAACCGCCAATGCCGACGCGGTTCATCCAGGCCAGATCCTTGTCAATGCCATCGGCACTGACATTGCCGCCCAGCCAGTGCCACCAGACGCGCGGCTTGGCTGCCGCCGGCGGGGCCTGGAACCCGTCACGCAGCGCATCCGCCGCCAGGGCCGAGGTGCCAGAGAGCAGGCAGGCCGTCAGCAGCGCCGCGGCTATCCCCTTGATTTTCCGACCATCACGCATGGGAAACCTCCCGATGAAGCAAGCCGCGCAGCGACCATAGGGTCACGCAGCAGGCCAGGACCGCCCCCAACGGCAATTTCAGCCAGAGGACAGCCGCCAGGGACAGTGTCTCCGTCCCACGCAGCAGCAGCGCCACCGTCGGCACCAGAACCAGCACAGCCAGCAGCGCCAGCAGCAGCCCGCGCAACAGGATGAAACGGGTGCTGGGGGTGGGCGATAGATGCCGCCGCTTGATCAGGCTGGGCACCACCGACCCCATCAGGCTGATCATGAAACAGGTGGGCACCAGATCGAACAGCAGGCCACCAACGCCCCAAACCGGAACCTCTGCCTTGCCGCCAAAGGCAAGCAGGCTGAAGCCATAGTTCAGGGCACTGTTGATGGCCATGCTGATCGCGGTCTCGCGCGCGATCAGCCCCCGGCTCATGCCACGGCCCCGTTACGCTTGGCGATGGAACCCAGATGGGCGGCACTGGGCTTTGGCGTGCGCTTCAGCGTCTGGCGGTCCACAGCAACCAGCCCGAATTTCGGGCCATAGGCGGCAATCCATTCAAAATTATCCATGAAGGACCAATGCAGATAGCCCTTCACCGGAATGCCATCGGCCAGACAGGCCTTTACGGACGCCAAGGCCCCATCGATATAGGCGACGCGGCGGGTATCGTCCGCAGTGGCGATGCCGTTTTCCGTGACATAGACGGGCCGCCCCGTGGCCGCATGGGCATAGCGGATGGTGGCACCCAATGCCTGGGGATAGAATTCCTCCCCCATCTGGGTCAGTTCCGCGCCTTCCGGCGGGTGCATCAGGCCCTTGGCGTCGAAGCGGTTGCGGCCATAGGTCTGCACGCCGATGAAATCATCCGCCTTGGCCGCCTCCAGCCAGGCGGCGTTCAGATAATCGCGCACCTTGTCGCGGACAGAATCTGCCCCCACGGCCTGATCATCGACCAGGGCCAGGGAGACACCGACCGGGAAATCACCCGGCCCTGCCTTGATGGCGACCACCGCCCTGCGGTGCCCTTCCAGCAGGTTGGGCAACATGGCATCCTGATCACCGAACTGGGCGGCGGAAAAGCGGCTTGACCCAGCCAATGCCGCCGCCCCCTGCATGGCCTTGGGCATCTCTGCCAGGATGGGCGGCGGCAGAATGACATGCAGCAGCCGGCCCAGATTGGGTTCATTCAGCGTGACGGCGATCCCGGTAAGGTCACCAACCGCCTTCACCGCCCGTTCACAGAAGCGCGCAAAACTGTCGGCGGAACCCGCCACCTCCCATCCGCCGCGCTTGGCAAACCAGATGGGCGTTGAGAAATGGTTGAAGGTGATGGCCGGTGTCAGGCCCTTTTCCCGACAGGTGGCAGCGACGCGGCGGTAATGGTCCAGGGCTTTCTCATCGAAACGCCCCTCCTCCGGCTCGATCCGCGCCCATTCCAGGGAGAAGCGAAAAGCATTGAAGCCGAGTTGCGCCGCCAGGGAGAGATCCTCCGCATAACGGTTGAAAAAATCGCAGGCGATGCCGGATTTCTCCCGGAAGGGGCCGGGCTGCAACTGTTCCAGCAGCCAGGTATCGCTGTTGCTGTTATTGCCTTCCGTCTGATGGCCGGATATCGCCGCCCCCCAGAGGAAACCTTTGGGAAACGGGTTGCCCGCCGATGCGGCAAGCCCGCGCCCGGGCAACCCGGCCAGCGCCATGGCCGCCGGTACAGCGGCCAGCAGGGTGCGGCGATGCACCTCTTTCCTGTTCATGTTTTCCTCCCGTCCGTCCTTTTATATTTTTAAGCGGCGTCGGCGATGGTGTTGCGCAGCAGGCCGATACCGGGGATATCCACCTCCACCACATCACCCGGCTTCATCCACAGCGGGGGTTCGCGCTTTGCCCCTACGCCGCCCGGCGTGCCGGTGGCGATGACATCGCCCGGCGACAGCGGCGTGAAGGCGGAGACATAGGCGATGATGGTGGCGATGGGGAAAATCATGTCCGCCGTCGGCTGGCTCTGCACCACCTGACCGTTCAGGCGTGTCGTGACGGACGTGTCGCGGTAATCGCCCACCTCGTCCGGCGTCACCAGGGCGGGGCCGAAACCGCCGGTGGCAGGGAAATTCTTCCCCGGCGTGAATTGCTGCGTATGCCATTGCCAGTCACGCACAGAGGCATCGTTGAAACAGGCATAGCCCGCCACATGGCCCAGCGCCTGTTCCGGCGGGATGTCGCGCCCGCCCTTGCCAATGACCACCGCCAGCTCGCCCTCAAAATCCAGATGCGTGGAATGGCGGGGCCGCAGGATGGGGTGACCGGCGGCCACCAGCGTATCGGCAAAGCGGGTGAAGATGGACGGGTTGGCCACCTTGGCCCGGCCGGTTTCCTGGCGATGATTTTCGTAATTGTGCCCGACGCACAGGATCTTGCCCGGATTGGGGATCACGGGCAGGAGCGTCACCTCCGCCAGCGGCAGCGATGGCGTTGCCTTCGCCGCCAACTCGGCCAGAACACCAGCGGCAATGGCCGATTTCAGGTCAACCACGCCCGCCGGGGCCAGGGCGGTGAAATCCGCCACCTTGTCGCCAACCAGGGCACCAAAGTGCTGGGTGCCGTCGTAAAGAAAACTGATCAAACGCATTGGAATTTTCCTTTTAAAATATCAGGCGCGGCGGAAGCGGAAGGTACGTTCCGCCTCGCCCAGTCCCGCCATGTCCTTGCCGGAAATGCCCCATTGGTCGATGCGGTTGGGCGGCCAGGTCCAATCATCGGGTTCGCCCGTGGGATAATCATCGCCTACCACTTCCACCGCCGTGGAGAATTCCACCACCGCACCGAACGGGGCGATGAAATAGGCGAAGACATTGGCCCCCGGCCCGTGCCGCCCCGGCCCCCAGGCCGGCACCATGCCGACATCGCGCAGCCGCCCGATGCCCCGCATCACCGCGTCTATATCGGTCATTTCGAAGGCGATATGGTTCAGGGAGGCAAAGCCGGCGCGGGCAAAGGCAATGGAATGGTGGGAGCGGTTGCAGCGCACAAACACCATGCCCTTGGTCCGGTCGGACACTTTAAAGCCCAGAATATCCTCCGCAAAGCGGGCCGTTACTTCCGCATCCACCGCGTTCAGCACCACATGGGTCAGGCGCACGGCGCGGTCGGGCACGCCGACAACCGGGGCCACCCGCGTCGCCCCCGCCAGCACCCGGATCACCGCCCCATCGGGCAGCGTGACCAGCAGGCCTTCGCCCGCGCCGGGATCATCACTGGCAACCTGTGTCACCGCGATATCATGTGCCGCCGCCCGTGCGGCCACGGCGGCCAGTTCAGCTTCATCGGCCAGGAAGGTAACGGACCGCACCAGCGTATGGTCGGCCCGATACAGCCCCACCAGATAGGGTTGATCCCCCGATCCCCGGAGATAGCGGCGGTCGGCATCATCGCTTTCCACCGCCCCCAATCCCCAGATCCCGGTCAGGAAATCCGCCGCCCCGGCAGGGTCCGGCAGTTCCAGTTCGATGCTGCGCAATTCCATGGGTCTTGCCCCCTGATCAAATTCAAGCGCCGGGATCGGCCAACAGGCCAGCCGCCGCGATCCCCGCCAGCGCACAGGCTTCATCCAGATCGGACGTATCACCGGAAACCCCAACGGCCCCCAACAGCGCGCCATCGGCGGTGCGGATCAGCACACCGCCCGCCGCCGGCACCAACTGGCCCGACAGAACCGGGCCCAAGGCCGCAAAGAAGGTGGGGTTGCGGCTGGCGCGGGTGGCCAGCGTGCGCGACCCCACGCCCATGCCGATGGCCCCCATCGCCTTGGCTCTTGCGATATCCACGCGGAAGGGGCTGGCCCCATCCTGGCGCGCCAGGGCCAGCGGATGGCCGCCGGCATCCAGCACGATCACGGCCAGCGGGGCCAGGTCCTGCGCCGCCGCATGATCCAGGGCCACGCGGATGATGATTTCCGCCTGTGCCAGCCCCAAGGCCGCCGCCGTACCGGTCACGCTGCCCATGTCGTCCCCTCCGCTGCGACCAATCCCAGGTCCGCCGCCAGCGCCGCTAACAGCGGGGCGATATCGCCGGCATGGCTGACCGTGCCATAGATGTAGAAATCCGGCCGCAGCAGCACGGCAACCGCCCCACTGGCGGCAAACCAGTCGCGCAGATGCCCATCCGGGTCGGTCGTGCCGCCCTGCCCTTCCACCCAGACCCGCCCGCCCAGGGTGGCCCATGAGGTCGGCAGATCGGGAAGGGCCACATCGCGCCGCAGGATCAGCCGCCAGCCGGCACCGGTCAGGTCATCCAGCAGCGCGGTAGCGCCGTCCGGCAGGCCGACACGCGGCTGGATGAAGCGTTGCCCGGCACCGGGCCGCACAATGCCGCTTTCCACTGCCGGGATCAGGTCCGCCGCCGTGCTGGGTGGGCCGTCGGCCATGCGCGCCCGCATTTCCCAGTCGCGCGCCGCCGCTTCCGCCGGGTCCAGCACGCAGATATAGCGGCCTGCCGCCACGGCAGCACCGATGACACCGCGCACATGCGGTTCGCGTTCCGGCTGGTACAGGTCCAGCAACCGGTCAGGTGCCAGCCCGCGCAGCACCAGATCCAGCTTCCACACCAAGTTGGCGACGTCGCGGAAACCATGGCACATGCCCTGCCCGAAGAAGGGCGGCGTCTGGTGCGCGGCATCACCGGCCAGGAACACATTGCCGACGCGCCAACGTTCCGCCACCAGCCCATGGAAGCGATATGTGGCCCCGCGCACAATGCGATGCGGCACCCCCTGCACCCAGGGGGCCAGCAGTTTGGCCACCTGATCGGGCTGCATCATCGCCTGATCATCCTCGCCCGGCAGCAGCATGAATTCCCAGCGGCGCAGGTTGCGCGGCCCCGGCACAATGGTGGCGGGCCGCTTGGGGTCGCACATCATTACTGACAGGCGCTGCAGGTCGGCCTGGGGCGGCAATCCGGCAATCGGCCGGAAGGACAAAGGGCCATCGACCTCCGCATCCACCACCAGCCAGGGTTCCTCAAAATCCAGGTCATCCAGCCGCACGCCCAGCAGCTTGCGAACGGGGCTGCTGGCCCCATCGCAGGCAATGACGTAACGGGCGGTCGCAATCTGTTCGCCGGTATCGGTGGCCAGCGTCAGTCGGGCCTGCACCGTTTCCTGGGAAAGCCCGGTCAGGCGACAGCCAAGCCGCAGTTCAACCGACGGGAAACGGGCAAAGCCGGCCCGCAGGGCGGCTTCCAGTTCCGGCTGATAGAAGAAATAATCGTTGGACCAGCCGAACCGCCGCGCCTGCCCCGCCGTGCCCATATAGCGGATCACCCCGCCATCGGCCCCGACATGCAGATGCCCATCCGTATCGCGCATCAGCGGCAGGATGCTGTCGGTCAGACCCACATCCTGGAACAGGCGGATCATCTCATGATCAATATGCACGGCGCGGGGCAGCGGGTGCAGGCTGGCGGCCTGATCCATCACCAGGGTGCGGATACCGGCCCGGCCCAGGAAATTGGCCGCCAGCGCGCCCACCGGGCCGCAGCCGACAATGGCGACATCATAATGCTGTGTCATGCTTCTCCCCCGCGTAATATCAATCCGCCTTGAGCTTGACTCATGGTGGATTGGTATCGGCGGCGACTGCCGCCGCGCGGCTCGTGCCGCGTTAGCCAAGCCAACGGATGTTGGCACCGGCGCCTGAGGCCGCCGAAGGGTTGACCATAGGTCAATCATTCGGCGGATTGGTATAAATGCAGCCGCAGGAAGCGCAGCAGGTCCGGGGCCAGTTCGGCGCTGAAGCTGCCGGGCTCTGTGGGGTCCTGATCGCTGAACCAATAATGGGTGGCCCCCAGCACCGGGCGCTGGCGAACATGGAAACCGGCCTGTTTCAGCGCCAGCGCCATAGCCTCGCTCTGCGCCGGCAGCACATCGGCATCATGCGTGCCCCAGGACAGCAGAACCGGCAGCCCATTGCCCAACCGCCGGATCTGCCGCAACGGTGAGGCGGCGGCATAAAGCGGCGGATCGTCAAACGGATCAACGCCCAGCATCCGGGTGGCCGCATCCCGCCCGGTCCCGGCATTGAAGGCCAGATCGGCCTGCCAATGGCTGAACAGGTCATAGACGCCATAGATGCCGACCAGGGCGCGCAGCCGTGGCAAGGCCGGCTCCCCTGCCCCGCGCAACGGCTCCCGGTCACCGGCCAGCGCCACCAGCGCCGCCAGATGCGCCCCGGCGGACGCGCCCAGGATGGCGATGCGGCCGGCATCCAGCCCCAGGGAACCCGCCTGATCCGCCAGGAACAGCAACGCCGCCCGCACATCCTGCGCATTGCCGGGGAAGACGGGGCCATGGGTGGCCCGCCGGTAATCCACGGCAAACAGGGCGATCCCCTGCCCCGCCAGCCAGCGGCCCCAACCGGCAAGCGCTGCCTTGTCCCCGCGCAGCCAGGCACCGCCGGGCACGGCCAGCACCACCGGATGCGGGCCCGGCGTCGCCGGTCGCCACAGCAGCCCGGTCAGCGGCCCGCCGGGATGCTGGCCGAAGGTCAGCAACTCCCCACTCATGCCGCCACCGCGCGCAATGCGGCCGGCTGTTTGTGGAACCGCCCGCCCAGCATGATGGCGGCCAGATTGTTCTTATCCTGCAACAGGCGCACATCCTGCGTCGGGTCACCCGTCACCAGCAGCAGGTCCGCCAGATAGCCGGCACGCACCAGCCCCAATTCCATATCCATGATCTGACCGCCCAGCCCGGTCGCGGCGGCCAGCGCCTCTGCCGGGCTATAGCCGAACAGAGTGACGAAATGTTCCAGATCGCGCCCGTTGCGGCCATTGGGGTTGAAGGGGAAACCATAATCCCCCCCCGGCAGCACCCGCACCCCGCGCTTTTTCAATTCCGGGATCAGACGGGTGGCCCGTTCGATCACCGGTTTCGCACTTTCCTTCATCGAACTCATGTCGATATGCGGCGGGGGCTTGGCCTCCAGCGTCGCCACGATGATGCCGATGGCGGGTGCCATGAAGATGTCGGCCTTGGCCGCCTCTGCCATGTCGACTGCCTCATCATCGGCATAGGTGCAGTGGTACAGCACCCGCACCCCATGGCGCAGGCCCATCTTCACCGCGTCCGATGCCTGGGTATGGGCATTGACCCACAGGCCTTGTTCACGGGCGCGCTGACAGGCGGCCTGCACCTCGGCATCCGTATAAAGGATCTGCTGCGACGAACCGGGCAGCAGCGCATCCTCGCCGGACAGCAGCAGCTTCACACTGTCGATGCCCAGCCCTTTGCAATGGTCGATGAAGCCACGCATCGCCTCGGGCCCGCGCCCATGGTCAACATGGCCGGTTTCCACCCCGTCGGCACCCGGCGGGCTGCGTTCGATGGTGGAGGCGCGCAGGCGCGGCCCCGGCAGGTGGCCGCCCTTGATCTCATCCCGCAGCACCACTTCCACTCGCTCACCCAAGGCGCCGGCGGAATAGACGCTGGTGAAGCCATGATCCAGCACCACCCGCGCATTGCGCGCAGCCGCCAGCATCATTTCTTCCGGCGGCAATTCGAAATGATGGATGATGCGCTCGGTGGAGGATGGCCAGGTCAGGTGACCATGCGCTTCCACCAGCCCCGGCATCAGGGTGTCACCGCCGCCATCCACCAGAATGGCCCCGTCGCGCGGCAGGGCCGGGTCGGTGCCCAGCCGCGCCACCGCGGCGATCCGATCGCCCTCCACCAGCACTTCACCTTGAAAGCGCGGGGCACCGGTACCGTCGAAAATCCACAGATTATGAAACAGGTGTCGCATAGCCGCCTCCCATATCGACCCGCGACGCGGGCAGACTGTCCCGGCGCGCACCAGCCAGCGGGCGCGCATTCGGGATCGTTTTCACAAGGTGGGGGGTGTCAAAGGCTCAGGGCACGGGCGTATCCGTGCCTTCCCAAGCTCACATTAACCTCCCCATTTTCCCCGATTTCCAGGGTTTGTGTTGGGGCAACATCAACATGGCGGGATGCAAGTTTGAAATTGAATGATTAAATTCAACAAATCACCAATTTGAATGATTTATACCAACCCGCCGAGGGTTTGACTCTTGGCGGGTTGGAGGCTGGCGACCGCCAGCCCGGCGCGTGAGGGAAAACGAAATCTCCCTGGAGCGGTGACGATCCAGGGAGATTGGTATTATTCGGCACCTGAGTATATCATCGCACCGTGAAGGTCCAGGTACCACCGCCAACGATGTGTCGGGCGACACCCTTGGTACCCGACAGCGGACGGGAACCTTCTGTGGCCACCAACCGCTTGCCATCAGGAACCGGTAGAATGATTTCCGCCTCCGTATTGGCTGGCACGCTTGCTTCCAGCGTCAGGGCGCCGCGCGGGTCAAAGCGCCATTGTACGCTGATCCGCCCGCGTATGCTGTCATAGTCGGCCGAGGCGGACAGGACGCGGGGATCGAACAGTGGCGCGATGCGGAACCGTGCGAACCCCGGCTCCATCTCTTCGATCCCGGCAATACGACGGTAGAGGAACCCCACCACGGCACCCAAGGCATAGTGGTTGAAACTGTTCATGGCGACGTCGCCCGTGTCGCCGTTCCAGCGCTCCCAAATAGTGGTCGCGCCGCGCGCCACCATATAGCCCCAGGACGGGAAATCCGTCCGAAGCAGAAGATCATAGACCAGGGCCCCCTCCCCGACATCCGCCAATGCATCCAGACTGAGGGGGGTGCCCAGAAAGCCCGTGGACAGCAAGGTCCCGCGCCGCCGGATATCAGCAGCCAGCAACCGGCCCGCCACCGCCTTTTGCGGATCGGTCAGCAATCCCAGGCGGATGGCCAGAATGTAGGATGTATGGCTGCCATTGCCGACCGTCCCGTCCGCCGCCACGAATTCCCGCCGGAATGCCGCAGCAACATCGGTGGAAAGGCGGCGGAAGCGAGCGGCTTCCTCATTCTTGCCAATCGCTTCCCCCAGATCGGCAATCTGGTCGAGCGAACGTTTCAGCATCGCCGTCGCCACAAGAGCCTTTGGCGTCGTCTCATCCATCGGGTTTTTTGCGTCCAGCGCCAGCCAATCCCCGAAATTAGCCCCCATCACGACGCGCCAGATCAGATCAGGGTTGTCGGCCAGAATACCGTCGATCTGCCGGACCATGCTGTCCCAATGCTCCACCACCAGAGCGGTATCGCCATATCGGCGCCAGCAAATCCAAGGCAACATGATGCCGGCATCCGACCAGCCCGGCGAGGCGCCGGGCGGGGAGTCCACGGTGGGGGCGAAGATGGGATAGGCGCCCTTGAAGGTCTGTGCATCCCGCAGATCGCGCAGCCAGCGCCGGGTAAAGGCCCCAACATCCATGTTGAAGGCCGCCGCATCCCAGAAGACCTGGGCATCGCCCGTCCAGCCCAACCGTTCATCACGCTGGGGACAATCGGTGGGAATGGCCAGGAAATTGGATCGCTGGCTCCACAGCGTGTTCAGCCATAATTGCTGCACCGTCGGGCTGTCGATGCGCAACATCCCGGTTTCCGGCAGGTCGGTGCCGATGACATGGCCCTCCACCGACCATTCAGGACCGGGCAGCCCGGTAATCTCCAGATATCGGAAACCATGAAAGGTGAAGAAAGGCAGATAGGTTTCCCCTGCCGGGTCACCCCGCAGGATATAGGTATCCGTCGCCCGTGCGGCGCGAAGATTGCTTTGGTCCACCATGCCGTCGCTATTCAATATTTCGGCGAAGCGCATGGTCACCGTCGCCCCGCGGGGGCCTTTGACAAACAGCTTGGCTAGGCCGGCAAAGTTCTGACCAAAATCCACCACGGCGCAGCCCGGCCGGGGGGTAGCGATGCTTTTCGGCTTCAGCGTGCGGGTGACCCGGATGGGGGGGCTTACCTGCGACACCAGTTGCCCCAATGGCTTTTCAGCCAGCCAGCATGGCGTCCAGCTTGCGTCATCATAGCCGGGCGCGTCCCAGCCCGGCTGTTCCAGCCGTGCGTCATAAGTCTCGCCATTATAAAGCTCGGACCGCACAATGGGGGACGGTGTCATCCGCCAGCCTGGGCCCGTGGTGACAACCCGAATGGCGCCGTCTGGTTCCTCGATCTCCAACTGTGCCAGCAGGCGGCGGGGTGCCGGGCCAAACGGGTACCGCCCCACTGGCGCCATATAGCTGGCATACCAGCCGTCACCGACCAGCCCGGCAAGCACGTTCGGGCCGGCGCGCAACAGGCCGGTCACATCATAGGTGCGGTAGAGGATGGTCTTGCGGAAATCGGTGCTTTCCGATTGCAGCCTTTCATCGCTGACCGGCCTTCCATTCAGCCGCATATCATGCGCGCCCAGAGCCGCGATATAAAGGCGGGCGCGCCTGGGTGCTGCCGTCAGGTCAAAGCTGTGTCGCAGGGCATGGGCCGCACTGGCCGGCCAGGGGGCATGGGGCTGCGGCTTCTGCAACGCCGGGGCCTCCCATCCCTTGAGCGTCGCCCCGGGCATACGCCAGCCCGGCGTCTCCGCCAGGCTGGTCTGCCACCCCTCAACGATGCGCTTCACGCCACCGCCCGGTTGCGGCAGCCGGAGTTGGGCCGCCACGGAAACCTCCGTGGCGGGGATGAAACTGCGTGGCGGCGTCACACCTGCCGCCAGCACATGCCGCCCTTTGGTAATGGGCAGAATGAAGCGTTCCGCAGGCGGGCCACCGAACGACAGATAGGGATGATCGGAGAGAGTGATCGGCCTGCCATCCAGCGTCACATCATGCAGAAAGCCAGAGCTGAACAATGTCAGCACCATATCGCCATCGGCCGCCGCCTCGAAGGCAAGACGGAAATAACGCTGTTTCCCCTCTGCCGGAACCGGCGCCACGAAGGCGGGCATACCCGCCTCCCGGTCCGCCCGATCCACCGCCGTTTCCACGGCCAGCCAGTCCGCCCGCCAGTCGGCAGGCGCCAGCAGCCCCATCTCCCACCAGGCCGCCTCGCTGGCCGTTACCTCATTGCCCTGGTCATCCCAGATTGTCACCGTCCACCAGACACGCTGGCGTGAGGACAGGCGGGTCCCGCCGTAGGGGATGCCCGTCGATCGACCAGACGGGACACGGCCGCTGTCCCAACAATCAGCCTGTCCGGCCCGCAACCCCGCCTCTGTGGAGGCGACGCGGACACGATACGCCACCTGGCGGATATTCCGCCGGCTGCCCGATATCTGCCAGGACAAGGCGGGCGTCAGCTCCGCCAAGCCCAAAGGATTGGACAATTGCGCCGCCCGCAGGCCGACGACGGAGAGCCCACCATGGCGACCGTTACCACGGCTGTAACCACAGCCTGACAGCGTGCCTGCGGTCAGGCCGGCGGCGGATGTGCCCAGGAACAGGCGACGATTGATCAACGGCATCAGCGGCAACTCCGGATCGCGGGGATGGAAATGAAACCGGTCAGCAGCCGGCAGCGGCGGGGGAGAGGGAATTGGCAATGTCCGGCGGCAAGGCAATCAGCATGATTACCCCCGGTTCAGCTGCCGAAGCGGTAACGAAGGGTCAAGCCAAGCTCCCGCCCCTTCAGGACGCTGCCGACATGGAAGCCCGTGTCCCGACCCACGCTGAACGCCTGCCCGCCTTCCGTATCCTGCTGCTCGTTATCGAACAGGTTCTTGGCATAGGCGGTCAGTTCCCAGCTCTCAGAGGGGGCACGGAAGCCAAGATACAGATCCGCCAATGTCTGGGTCCGCTGCGTCCAGGCCGTCTGGGGGAAGTAGGCTTTACTTTGGTAGCTGACGAGGCCACGGGCAAAGCCTGTATAGCTGCCCAGCGGAAACTCATAATTGCTGCCCAGTGTGGCGGAGAATTTCGGCAACTGGCCTAAGGCGCTGTTGCTCACGCATTGGCTTACATACCGTCCCTGCTGGACGCGCGGCACACCCTCCGCGTCCGGTGTGCCATCGCCATTATAATCGTTACAAGGGATGGTCGCCTTGTCGTAACGGGCGTCGGCATAGGCCAGGGTCAGGTTGACCGACCAGTCATCGGTGATCAGCGCGCGCGCCTCCAGTTCGGCACCCGTGCTGAGCGCATCGCCGTTGAAGGCAGACGACTGGATTGTACAGGCAGCCCCCCCCAATGTCCCCTCGTTGGTGGCATAGGCAAGGCCATTGGCGTTGGGTGCGCCCGTACACGCAGCCAGGAAGAACTGGCCGATATAACCATCAAACTTCTGGTGGAAGACATTGGCATTCAGTTCCAGGCGCCCGTCCAGCCAGTTGCTTTTCAGCCCCAGTTCCGCCGATTGCGATTTCTCGTCATCATAAACGAAATAGTGCGCGGGAACCGGGGCGCCCGTCACATTGTCCGTGTAGCCGCCAGGCCGGTAACTGGTGCCATAGCTGGCATAGACCATCAGGTCCGGGCTGAAACGGTGCGTATAGCTGACATTCCCGGTCACGGCGTCATAGCCACGCTGCATGGCACTGGCCTTGATGTCGATATCCGTATAGCGCAGACCCAGTTCCAGCTTGTCCGCGTCGGAGAGGGCGAAGCGCTGGGTGGTGAACAGGCCGCGGGTCGTGCTGTCGCCAAAGGAAGGCGCGTCGGTAAAGAAGGGCTTCACACTGGTCAGCGTGTCCCGCTGGGAACGCTCATAATAGGCACCGACCATATAATTCCAGAAAGGGTTGTCCAGGCTTTCAAACCGGACTTCCTGGGTCAGCAGGTCGCTGTCATTCTTGCCGCCGGTGGCGTAGGGGATGGCGACCGGCGCATTGCCCAGATTGATGTTCAGGGCATTGTCGAAACGGCTGTCCTGATAGCCGCCAATGTAGCTGATGGCATGTGAACCCAGATCGTAACGCGCGTTAAGCACCGTCACGGCAAATTCATTTCGCGTACGGTTAGGATTGGGGTCAATGGCCACCCGATCCTTCAGGCGGTAGGTCTGGCCGCCATTCAGGCTGAAGGCACCTGTCCCTTCGGCGGAGCGGTAGAAGCGTTGGTTGCTCTCCAGCCGCTGATGGATCAAGGAAAGTTCCAGCTCCTCCACGGGCCGCCATTCTGCCGTCAGGCGGGCGCTTTTGGTTTCCTGATGCGACCCCTCATCCAGGGTGATGTTTTTCACGCGGTTGCCATCATTCTCATCGTAAACGCCGGCTACCCGCAGCGCGAAAGTCTCCGACACGGGACCGCCCACACCGCCCTGGATATTGGCGACGCCCCCCGTGCCCACGGTTGCCTGAAGGTCGCCTTCCCAGACATCGAAGCCAGGACGGCGCGTGGTGACCAGCACGGAGCCCGATGGCGACGTCCGCCCCCGCAGCGTGCCCTGCGGGCCGCGCAGCACCTCAATCTGTCCCACATCGTAAAGGGAGCTGAAGGAGGAGAAAACCGATTGCGGAACCTCATTGAAATAGACATCGACCGTGTTGGTCGCGTTGGAACTGTTGCCATTGGGCATCTTGACGCCGCGCAGGGAAACGGATTGCTCGTCCCCACTGTTACGGCTGAGATTGAGGCCAGGCGTCAGTTGCTTGATATCCTGGAAGGTCAGGATGCTCAGTTCCTGGAGTTGTTCGCCGCCAACCACATTAATTGATTGCGGAACGTCCTGCATACGCTCCTGGCGTTTAGTCGCCGTGACAACGATCTCATCCAGCATCGCCGCCTCCTGTGCGACAGCTGTTCCGGCCAGTACCACGCTGCCGGCAACACCAGCCAGCAGACTACGCTGCAAGAAATTTTTCTTGGACATGTCTCTCTCCCTGTGGCTCGGCCTTTTCCAGGCATGCATTCAGCCTTGACGCAAACCTTGATCGGTCGCGCCGGCTTTGTTCTGGATGTAAGGAACCGATGCGGCGGCGGCTTCACGGCCGCCCGCTCAAAGTCCCTGGTATGTTGGATGTCGGGCCGGTATCAGGAACCGGCGCTTCCTTGTGTCCCGCTGGCCATTCTGTTCTCCCTAAAGGTGCGTCTTACATGTTTATTGCCGGATTTCATTTTCCGGGATACGCATCCACATTTTGGTTTTCCCACAGAATCCGATCCATGGTCAACCCAGAAATGTCCGACGTTGTCATTTATAATTCCTGTTCACGCGCACCGCCCTTTAAGATGGGTCTGACCCCGCCGAAATCCTGGATATAGAGCCCCGAAAAGCAGAATCGCCCGATGAGCAATCCCACCATCCACGATGTTGCGGCCCTGGCGGACGTTTCCATCAAGACAGTGTCCCGCGTCCTGAACGGAGAGGACAAGGTCAAGCCGGCGACCCGCGAGCGGGTGATGGCAGCGGTCCGGCAACTGGGCTATTCGCTGAACCTGTCGGCGCGCAGCCTGTCGGGTGCCCGCAACTATATCCTTGGATTGGTTTTCCATGCCGGTGCCGATGAAACGGCCATCGCTCTTCAGCATGAATATGTCAGCGCCATTCAGATCGGTGCCATCAATGCCTGCCGGGCCAACGGCTATCACCTGATGATGGAGCCGCTGGACCTGACCGCGCCGGATTTCGAAACCCGTGCATCGACGCTGCTGAACATGCCGGTCATGGACGGTTTCATCATCATGCCCCCGCTCTGTGACCACCCCGTCATCATCGACATGCTGATAAAGCGTGGTGCCAATTGCGTGCGGATCAGTCCATCGCAGGCGCTGGCGGATCTTCCGCTGCATGTCGGAATTGACGATTACCAGGCCGCATACGACATGACCGGCCATCTACTGGACATGGGGCACCGGCGGATCGGCTTCATTGGCGGGCCTGTGGATCACGCGTCGGCCGCCGACCGCTTTCGTGGATTCAAGAATGTACTGGAGGGGGCGGGCTGCTTTGCAGCGTCGATGGTGCGATATGGCGATTATGGCTGGGATTCCGGCCTTGCGGCCGGCCTGGACCTGCTGACCCTTCCTGAACGCCCGACAGCGATTTTTGCGCTGAACGACATGATGGCCCTGGGTGTCTATAGTGCGGCCCATCGGCTCAATCTCCACATCCCCAACGATGTGTCTGTCGCCGGCATTGACGACACCCCCTCCTCCCGGATCGCCACCCCGCCCCTGACAACGGTTCGCCAGCCGATCATGGCCATGGGTTTCGCGGCGACCGAGGCGCTGATCAAGGCAAGTGCCGGCGAAAAATCATCGATGAACGTCCTGTTTGCACATGAACTGATCGAACGGGATTCCATAGGGAAGCGTTAGATCACAATCTGAGATGTCAGCGCAAAAGAAAAGCCATTTTCTTGTGAAAACCTGAATTAAATACCACACTTGGGTGGTTTGGTTATTTTTTTATTCAACTTCCTCCTGCATATCGCCATATATACTCATTTTCACTTTAATATGGTAGCTATATGGTAGCTCTGAACCTTCCCTGGATTGTCGGCGGCGGGAGATCCGGACAGACCATGCCCGATCAGCTGTGGCTTTCTGATTTCATGTATGTGTCCGCTTGGAGCGGCTTTGTCTATGTGGCTTTCATCATCGACTGGACTTCCCTTTTTTTGCCGGATGCTGCGGCAGTGCTGGCCATATGCGCGACAAAATAATCATAGCATCCGCCGGTCAGGTGGCCTTAAATCAGGCTGGCGACCCGGTTGTTGCCGGCCATCGGCAAGGATTACAGGATCTTGAAATAATGGATGCGGTTGGCACCGGGGATCTTCTCGGCCACGCCAACAAAGATATGCTTGGCCAGCCAGTCATAAGGGCCCGCCGGCACATCAAATTTTGGGGAGACGCGCATGTAATAATCGGACGGGTCCACCGGTTCATTGCGCGACATCCGTTCCGCCACCTCCGGTGTATAAGCCCAGCGATAGCCCCGGTTCTGGAGATAGATGATCGTGCCATCATCCAGTTCCAGCAGATAACGCGCATCGAAATCAATCACGCCGTCGGGACGCAGCAGCGGCCAGTCACCGCCGCTCATCGGCACGACGCGCCCGTTGATCCCCGGCCCTTCCACGGTTCCCTCAGCGGCATAGATGGCGGCACGCGTCGCCCCCATGGTCGTGGGCCGCAGCCAATGGGGTTTGGTCAGCGTGATGCCAATGGAAAAGGCGAATTCGAAACGCGGGGCAAAGGGATGGGGATCGGTCACTTTCATTTCCTCTTCTGACGGAAAGGCACCAAAGGCGCGGCAGAGAATGCAGTCAATCGGCGGGGATCACGGGCACCAGCAGGTGTGAATCATGCACACCGCCCGTCTTGATCAGATGAACACCCTGGTTGCGCAGATCATCATGTCGCGCGAAGGCCAGGCCATAGCGGTCATCGTCATAAATGTCGCGTCCCTGCACCGTCAGGCGCAGCCCTTCACCCGCGGCAAAATGCACGGATGTCGGCCAGATCTCGATCTCCACGGGGACGGGGGTGCCGGGCGGCAAGTGTATTTCCCTTTCATGGCGGTGAACGGGCTGCCAGGGGCTGGACCTGTCCTCGTCCAGTTCCCGGTGCGACGCCCGCAGCCAGCCCAGGGCCAATGGCCCGTCATCGTAAAGCGCATAGAAGGTGAAAGGCACCCGGTCGCCTGACCGGTCGATCTTGTCCAGCCCGACGAACAGGTCCATGTCGTCGGCCCCGTCCGCCTGCACCCACAGGCGCAGCTTGAAATGGCCGGTCAGTTCGGTTTCCCGGTCAAAAACAATGTCGAAGCGGGCTTGTCCCGTTTGGGCATCATAGCGCGCTTCCCCCTCCCCCACCACGGGGGCAGGGGCAAGCTTGCCGGTGGCTGCATCCAGATAGAGCGGTTGATACAGGGTGCGTGCCAGCGGCCACGCCGCCTCCTCCCGGAAGGGGCCATCGCTGCCCCTGTCCCGCACCTGAAGGCGCACCGGCGGCCAGTGCAGCACGCCCGTATCTTTCCCCTTCAGAAACTGATCAAAGAACTGCTGCTGCAGGGCCACATTTTCCGGCATGTAATATTGCCGCCATTTCTTCTGGCCATGCACCAGCAGCCATGTCTGGTGGGACGCCATCCTTTTATAGGCCTCCAACGTGCCGCGCGTATGCAGGCCATGATCGGACCAGCTGGCCACGATGAAGGTGGGCAGATCAATGGCCTCCAGGTCCAGCGCCTTGCTCTGCCAATAGGCATCGATCAGCGGATGGGCCTTCACATTGCCGGCCGTGTCCTCCGTGCGGGTGGTGGACCAGTTCAGGCTCAGGGTGGCGCGCTCGACGAAGTTCGTCTCGCGGATGCCACCATGATAGGCGAATTCCCGATACCAGTCGGAAAAGCCTTCCCAGGGGTTCAGCGCGGCCAGATGCGGCGGCTTCAGCGGTGCCACCAGATATTGGATGCAGGCCAGATAGGATACGCCTGTCATCCCGACCTTGCCGTTGCACCAGGGCTGTACCCCCAGCCATTCGATCAGATCGTAACAATCTTCGGCTTCGCCAATGCCATTGTGCCGCAATTCCCCTTCGGAAAGCCAGGCACCGCGCGGATCGGGATAGCAGATGGCATAGCCGTGACGGCACCAATGGGCCGGGTCCGGCGCCTCAAACGCCGTGTGGCGGGAATTCCAACCCGCCTCAATCCCCGCCGGCGGCCAGAGATTGGCCGCCTTGCCATGCTTGCCATAGGGGCTCCAGGCCAGCAGCACCGGCAGATCGCGCTCCCCCGCCTCCCCCGCCGGGCGATACAGATCCACATAGATCGTCACGCCGTCGCGCATTCTGACCGGCAGGTTGCGGTCAAACACCAGGCCATCTTCGACGATCCGCGCATAATCCTTCGGCGGCAGGGGCGGCTTATAGGGATTTGCGGCCGGGTCACGGCCGGCAAGCATCTTCAGTTCCACCGCATCGGGCATCTCCGTCTCCGTCCCTTGTTCTTTTGGCTTTGTTCGGGCGGGGGCCATGGCCGCCACTCGTCATTTATTGATTAATCATCATAATTGAAAATCACCCCCTTGCAAGGGCGGATCGATGATAATATTGATTTCTCAACGAGTGACGGGAGGATATCACATGACGGACAATGATCCGCTGGCCCTGCGGTATGAGCATGTTTTCGACATCCGCATCAATTTCGACCGCCGCTGGATGACAGGGGCGATTCACCAGGGCGGTCCCAACCACGGCTACACGTCCATTGGGGAGGGCTGCAAAGTCAGCGGCCCCCGCCTGAACGGCACGCTGGTGGATCACAGCGGTGCTGACTGGCCCGTGGTCCGCGCCGACGGCGTGGTCGAACTGAATGCCCATTACATGATCCAGGCCGATGACGGGGCGCTGATCTATATCCGCAATCTGGGCTATGTGCATGGCCCCCTGCAAAGGCCGGGTTATCCGCCGCTGACGCCTTATTTCCGCTGCACCCCCTATTTCCGGGCCCCGGACGGGCCGCATGAATGGCTGAACCGCACGGTCATTGTGGGCGTGGGGCAGCGCCGGCCGAAGGTGACGCCGGAGGATGAGCCCGATCATTCGCTGTTCCGCTATTACGCGGTGCTGTGAGCCATGGCCGCGTTCGACCAGCGACAATGGTTCGATGATTATATCGACGCCCTGAACCGCGATGATTTGGCACGGGTGGCCCCGTTTTATGCCCCGGACCTGAATATGACGGACGGGGCGGTGGAGCATGGCTCCGCCGCAGCGGTGATGGGCTTCCACCGGCAATGGCAGGGCCGGGTGCGGCGGACGCTGGCGCTGCTGGGCTATGTCGACCGGCCGGGGCGGATTGCGGCGGAAATCAGCACGGTGCTGGAGGCGCTGTGCGATGTGCCGGATTTCCCCGAAGCCCCCCTTGCCGCAGGGGAGCGGAGGGCCATGGTCAGCTTTGTGATCTGCGATATTGCCGACGGCCGCTTCACACGCATCCGTGCCGCCCCCTGCAAGGCAACCCCATGACCCAGCCCAGCCGCTTTGCGCCGGATGCCACCGCCGCCTTCACCCGCTATATCGCCGCCTTCAATGACGGCGATTTTGCCACCGCCTGTTCCTATTATGCCGACAATATCCGCCTGACCATCGGCAATGGGCGGGTGTTGCAGGGACGGGAAGAAATCGTCCGCTTCTATACCGGCATTCGCCGCGTGACCCGGCGGACCATCACGGTACTGGACTGCTTCGCCAGCGAGACGCGGCTGGCCGCCGAACTGGAATCGGAATTTCTGGCCGTCACGGACGTGCCGGATTTCACCTCCGGCCCGCTGCGGCGGGGCGACCGGATGTATATTAACAGCTTCGCCTTCTACGATATTGACCACAACCATTTCAGCCGCATTCGCGCCGCTGTGTTCCGCCGGGTCTGGAAACGACGCGGCGATCCTGCCTGATATCGTTCTAGCCGGCCCACCACAGGGAGCCCGCATCGACCGGGTGGCAACATCACCGACAACACCACCTTCAAGATTGCACAGACGGCTGGCCGGCGGGGGCCCCTTCCTGGATATGAAGGGCTGAACCATCGGGCCGCGTCAACGGCCGGCTGCAATGGTCGGAACAGCGCCATGGAAGCCTGTACCTGCGCGGCCGAGAATGCCGTGCCCAATGCCCCGATATGGTCATGGAGCGGCACCATCGCCCCATCACCAAGGGTCCTGCGACTGCACACTGAACGGCCGGCAATCGGCCGGGGGCGGCGCGTTGAAGGGGCGCGATACCATGGTGCGTTCGCCCTTCCAGGGCACCTGATCGGCCTTCGTCCAGGCATTGACGAACAGGCGGTGGAACTTCCAGCGACCATGGCGTTTCACCAGCCGGTCGTCGCGCGTGCCGATGCCGAAGATGAAATTGCTGCCGTAATCGGCATTGAACTGGATGATCTGGAAAAAGCAGCGCACCCGCGCCCCTTCCGGACGCGGGTCCATGATGAAATGGTTGAACAGATGCTGACGACCGAACCACCAATGCTGCCGATCATACCAGAGGCTGCGCAGATGGGCGCGGATCGCCGCGCGGCCCTGCGCCTTGCCCTGCCAGAGATGGTCGAACTCCCCATCCTCGGCAAAGGTATCCAGCACCTGTTCCTCATCGGCCAAGTCCAGCCCCCAGGCATAGCGGGCGAAAAGTTCGGTGATTTCGGCCCGATCCTCAGCCGGCATCACCGCCGGAACACCGTCCGGCCAGCAGACCTCTGCCATCGATCCCTCTTCCGGAAATGGCCCGCGCGTGCCAGCGCGACGCCGGGCGGAACGGGATCAGGCGTAGCATCAATTCATTGATAATTCAATGAACTTTTATATTGATAGATCAACAATATTTGAAATCGGTCGCTGACAAAGGGCTAGATTTTCACCAGATGCGCCAGCCGGTCGCCGATGCGGGACAACAGCTCGTCCAGCACCACCCGCTCCTCCGGCGACAGGTCGACCAACAGCGATTCATGGAAGGCGACGCGTTCCTTCAGCGTCGCCTTGTACAGTTTCTCCCCGGCTTTGGTGAGAAACAGGATGGGTGTGCGCAGATCGTTGGGGTTTTCGCGGCGCCTTGTATATCCGCGTTCCTCCAGCGAGCGGGCAGCCCGGCTGACCTCGGCCCGGTCGACCCAGGCCAGGTCGGCAACCTGGCCCACGGTTCCCCCCTCGGGCATGGTGCCCAGCCGGGCCAGCACCCGCCATTCGGCATAGGTGAGTTCCCCCCGCTCCGCCAGCCGCCGGATCGTCAGCCGGTCAATCACCTTGGCCAGCAGCGTCACCCGGAAGGTGGAGAATTGCAGGTTCGGGACATTCCATCCCGGCAGTTCAAGCGGCGTGCGGGCCGGCCCCCCCTTGTCCGGGTCCGCCGCTTCGGTCTCCACCGTGCTGCGGCCCAAGCTCGCATCCGTTCTGGACTGCCTTTTCATAAGTCGCCTTTCCCCCGTTGAGTGTCAGCAACGGCTGATCCGATCCCATTGTTAGTTGATCATTCAATGTTATTCCAGCGTTCTGGTGGCCAACCTTCCCGACGGGATGGGGTGGCCGATATTTTTCACAACCAGGGTCAAGGGGGCTGGCGCTGAACGGGAACAGGGAATAATATTGATTCCTCAAAGACTGGTCGGCACGGGCGGCCTTCGGCCATTCGTCAACAGGCCAGCATTTCAAACACAATGACATAGCCGGAAACCACCCGGCACCCTTCAGGGAGGGAGTGCTGCTTCATGTCCGCGTTCGACGTGCAGAGCTTTATCGACCAGCGCAAGATCGGCCTGCCGCAATGTCTTGTGCTGCTGTTGACCACGCTGGCCATGTTCATCGACGGGTTCGATATCTTCATGGTCGGCAAGATCGCACCCGCCATCGCCGGTGATTTTGGCACGACACCCGCCAGCATGACCATCGTGTTCGTGCTGCAGCAGACCGGGCTGGCCATCGGCGCCTTCGTCATCAGCCCGCTGTCGGACTATTACGGCCGCAAGCGGATGCTGGTCATTGCCTTCATCATTTTCGGTCTGCTGACCATCATCACCGTCTTTTCCACCTCGCTGATGATGGTGGCCATCCTGCGCGGCCTGTCGGGCCTGTTCCTGGCCAGCGTGGTGCCCACCACCATGGCGCTGCTGGCGGAATTCACACCCAAGCGCTGGCGGTCGCTGTTTATCGCCATGGGCATCGCGGGATACAGCGCCGGCAGTGCCGCCGGGGCCGCCGTCGCCCTGCTGGTGCCGCATTATGGCTGGGAAAGCGGGTTCTGGCTGGGCGGGTTGATGCCGCTGGCCCTGGCGCCGGTGCTGGTGCTGTTCCTGCCGGAATCGCTGACCTATCGCGTGGGGCGTGACCCCAGCCACCCCGCCATCGCCCGCACCATCCGCTGGATGGACCGCAGCCTGCTCCTGACCGGGGAGGAACAGTTTGTCACAGCGGAAACCGGTGGGAAGAAGGTGAAGGCGCATGTCATCGACGTGTTCCGGGACGGGCGTGCCCGCACCAGCGCCATCCTGTTTGCCGCCTGCGTCCTGTCCATGGGCAATATCGCGCTGCTGGCAGCCTGGCTGCCCACCTTTTTCCAGGAAATGGGCGGCATTTCGATCCAGCGTTTCGCCATCGTGTCCATGACCGGCTTCATCGGCGGCATGGTCGGCACGGTGACCATTGGTTTCCTGATGGACCGGATCGGCGCCACCCGGCTGATCCCGCTTTATTATATCGGGATCGCGGCGACCCTGATCCTGATGGGCCATGTGCCATTCGGTACCGTGGGCTTCGTGCTGTTGCTGGTCTGCTGGAGCTTCTGCCAATCGGGTGGTCAGGCTGGGTTGAACATGCTGATGACCCAGATCTATCCGACCGCCCTGCGCAGCACGGGTGTGGGTTGGGCCGGCGGTGCCGGCCGCATTGGCGGCATCATCGCCCCGCTGTTTGGCGGCATGGCGCTGGCGTCATCCTTTACGCTGGAGATCACGCTGGCCATGATCGCCATACCGCCGGTCGCCGTGGCCCTGCTGGTGCTGCTGCTGAAGCCGATCCGGCGGGAGGGTGCGCCGGCCGGGAAGCCCGTCGCGGCGTGACGTGCCCGGATTGGCGGCAACTGCCCCGCAGGGGCCGCCAATCCGGATCATATTTTATTGATAAATCAATATTATCGACCACCCATCGATAGGCAAGGCGCGGAATTTCTGATCATCTGCGACAGGATCAGCCGGTCGAACATGGCAATTTCCATTTAAGAACCGGATGATAGACACCAGCAGATCGAAAGCCGGACCGATGATGAAATGGGTGGCGGGTGTGCGGCAGATCGCATACCATTGAAGGCAGCGTCAGCGCGCGGCCCTTAAAAAAATATACAACAAAATCAATTGATTGATTCAAATTATTCCCTCGGACCGTCTCATTGCCCCTCCCCGTGCGGCCCCCTGTCGGCGGAAATGGAAACAGGGGATCCTTTTTGGTCGATCATCCCTTGCCAACACCCACATCATTGAGCTATCAATGACATCATTGAAAAATCAACAAATGCGTGCGCCGCCATACCCAGGTCTGTCGGGCGCAACGCAGGGGGAGGAAATCCACATGAGGCACTCACCGGCGCACCGGCTGACCGGCGCCAGCATCCTGGCCGTCCTTGTCGCCCTGGCCAATCCCGCCGCAGCGCAAGACGCCACTGGTGCGGCGCACCAGACACTTGACTCGCTTGACGAGATCGTCGTTACCGGTACCCGTTTGCAGATGACGGGTTTTGCCGCCCCAACGCCCGTGACCGTCATGGGCGAGGTGGAGTTGCAGCGCCAGGGCGTGTCCAATGTCGCCGACCTGCTGAACACCTTGCCGTCCTTCCGCCCGCAATCGACCCCGGCAACCGTCGGCATCTTTTCCAGCAATGCCGGTGCCAATCTGGCCGATCTGCGTGGTTTGGGCGCACAGCGCACGCTGGTGCTGGTCAATGGCCGCCGCTTTGTTGCCAGCACCATCGCCGGCAGCGGCAATTCGCCATCGGGTTCCGTTGACCTGAACCTGATCCCCACCGTGCTGATTGAACGCAGCGAAGTGGTGACCGGTGGCGCGTCCGCCGCCTATGGTTCCGATGCGGTGGCCGGCGTCGTCAACCTCATCTTGAACACCAATCTGCAAGGCGTGCGCGGCAGCGTGCAGTATGGTCTGTCGCAGGAAGATGACAATCGCGAAGTCTATGCCACCCTGGCCGGCGGTACGGACTTTGCCGGTGGCCGTGGTCACATTGTGATCGGTGGTGAATATTCCAACAACAAGGGCATGGGCGACTGTTACAGCCGTGACTGGTGTGCCGAAAGTTACAACACGATTTCCAACCCCACCCCGCAGACCAATGGGCTGGCGCGCCAGATTCTGCTGCCCAATGCCCGCACGGCCACGGCCTCCTTCGGCGGTTTGATCACATCGGGTGTGCTGCGCGGTATCGAATTCCGGCCTGACGGCAGCTATTTCAACCATGATTATGGCACCTATTATGCCACCGGCCCCGCCTTCTCCAATGGCGGCCTGTTCCAGTCGGGTGGCAGTGCCGATCCGGTCAATGGTTTCTACAACAACTTCCCGCTGCTGGCGCCGGTTGAGCGCTATTCCGGCCTGGTCCATGCCAAGTATCAGGCCACGGACAGTATCGAACTGTTCATGGAGGCTTCCTATGGCCGCACGAACGCGGAAACCATCGGCGCATCGGCCCGCAATACCGGCAATATCACCATCCAGCGCGATAATGCCTTTCTGCCGGCGGCCCTGCGCGCGCAGTTGGCGGCGGCCGGTCAGAGCAGTTTTTCCTTCGGCCGCGTCTCCAATGATATCGGCCCGCCGGTGGCGGAGGTCGAGCGGGAGACCTATCGCCTTGTCACCGGCGCCAAGGGCGATCTCGGCGATGACTGGCAATGGGATGCCTATTACCAGTATGGCCGGACCAATTACGAACAGGAAACCCGCAACACCCAGATCACCGATAATTTCGCCCGCGCGGTGGATGCGGTGGATCAGGGTCTGTTCCAGAACGGTGTCGCCAATGGCAATATCGTCTGCCGGTCGACCCTGACCACGCCGACAAACCCGCTGGTGGCCGGGTGCAAGCCGCTGAACCTGTTCGGTGAAAACCGCTTCTCTCCCGAGGCTGTCGCCTATGCCTATGGTACGGCCGCGCAGAAGACGCACCTGATCCAGCAGGTGGCCTCGGCCAATATCTCCGGTACGATCGTGGAACTGCCCGCCGGGCCGATCTCCTTCGCCACCGGTGCCGAATACCGGGTGGAAAGTGTGGCCGGCAGCACCGATGCGGTCTCATCCGCCCTGCGTTTCATCACCAGTTCCGGCCAGTCCATCAGCGGCCCCGATATCAAGGTGAAGGAAGGCTATGCCGAACTGGGCGTGCCGCTGCTGAAATCGGTCCCGTTTGCTGAAAGCCTGTCGGTCAATGGCGGCGTGCGCCTGACCGACTATTCCACCAGCGGTTCGGTGTGGAGCTGGAAGGCCGGCCTGTCCTGGGAGCCTGCGGATTTCCTGCGGCTGCGCGGCACCCGGTCGCGCGATATCCGCGCGCCCAACTTCTTCGAACTCAACGCCCCCGCCAGCACCAGCTTCCAGTTCCTGACCGATCCCAACAGCGGTGGCAGCGCGCTCACCTCTGTTGCATTGAGCGGCAATACCAAGCTGCAGCCGGAAATCGCCAAGACCTGGACGGTGGGTGCGGTCGTCACCCCGGTGGATGATCTGCAATTCTCCGCCGATTATTTCGACATCAGCCTGGATGGCGCCATCACCACGCTGGGCGGTCAGGTCATCATCAATCGCTGTGCTGCCGGAGCCAAGGAACTCTGTTCCCTGATCACCCGCAATGCGGCCGGTGCCATCACCAGCGTCAACAATGCCAATCTGAACCTGAACACGCTGAAGACGCGCGGGGTGGATATCGAGGCCCACTACAAGCTGGCCCTGGGGGATGGCGACCTGACCCTGCGCGCGCTCGGCACCTATCTGTTCGATCTGGTCACCATTGATGCCACGGGCACCTCGGTGGACCGGGCCGGGATGAACGGAGCGCCCACCTCCCAGCCCTCCGGCCTGCCGACCTTCACCGGCACGCTCAGCGCCACCTATGCCCTGGGTGATTTCACCGGCACCCTGCAATCGCGCTACATCTCTCGCGGGGTCTATAATGCCACGTTGATTGGCCCGCATCAGTCCGGCTACAGCCCGACGCTGGCCAACAGCATCAGCGACAACCGGGTCGATGATTACTGGCTGTTCAACCTGAATGCCCAGTATGACCTGACCATCAATGACAGGAAGGTGCAGTTGTTCGGCATCGTGAACAACCTGTTCGACCGCGATCCGCCCAACGATCTGCCGTCCAGCTTCGGTGTGAACAACCCGGTTCTCTATGACAGCATCGGCCGCACCTTCAAGGCCGGCTTCCGCTTCTCCTTCTGATCCATCAGGGGAGGGCCCGCGCGGCCCTCCCGCTTTCAGGCAAGAAAGTAGGGTCGATATGACCTCTCCGGTAAAGCCGGCCGCCGATGATCCTCTGTTCGGACGTGGCTACCGCGCGACCTTGCTGGTGCTGATCCTGCTGGTGTCGGCCTTCGCCTATGTCGACCGGGTGATCATCCAGACATTGGCGGAGCCGATCAAAAAGGATCTGGGGCTGACCGATTTCCAGTTCGGCCTGCTGGGTGGTCTGGCCTTCGCCATTCTTTATTCCACGCTGGGCCTGCCCATCGCCCGGCTGGCCGAACGGCGTGACCGCGTCACCATCATTTCTGTTTCCGTCGCCGTGTTTTCGGTGATGAGCCTGCTCTGCGGCATGGCCACCAATATCTGGGCACTGTTCCTGTGCCGTATCGGTGTCGGCATCGGGGAGGCTGGGGTGCAGGCGCCCAGCACCTCGCTGATCGGCGACCATTTCCCGCCCCACCGACGGGGCTTTGCCCTGACCGTGATGCGGCTGGGCGCCCCGGTGGGGGCCTTGCTGGGCTCCGTTGTGGCGGCCTGGCTGGCGCAGGATCATGGCTGGCGCGTGGCCCTGATGCTGGTCTGCGCGCCGGGTCTGGTGGTGGCGCTGCTGTTTCGCCTGCTGCTGCGCGACCCGCCGCGCGGCCATAGCGACGGGCTGGCCGGGGGCAGTATCGCCGCATCCGGTCCCGGCACCACCCCGCCTCGGACGCGGGAGGTGTTCGCGCAGATGTTCCGCCGCCCGGCCTTTCGCCACATGCTGGCCGGACTGGCGCTGGCCAGCATGGCTTTGTTCGCGGGCGGCGCCTTCACCGCCCCCTTTTTCATGCGTGTGCATGAATTGCCGCTGACCACGACCGCCCTCTATGTGGCGATCATCAGCACCACGGCATCGACGGCGGGCATGAGCCTGGGGGGCTTCGGTATTGATTTCATCGCCAGGCGCGGCCGGCGCTGGTATGCGCTGCTGCCTTTCTGCGGTATCGCCATCAGTGTGCCGCTCTATCTGGCCGGTTACGGGCTGGATAATCATGTCGCGGCGGTGACCCTGATCACCCTCGCCGGCGTGTTCCTGTTCTTCCATTCGGTGCCCACGCTGGTCGCCTTCCAAAACATGGTGGCACCACAGCAGCGCACCACGGCGGCTTTCGTCTATTTCTTCGTCTCCACCATGGTGGGGGTGGGTTTCGGCCCGCCGCTGCTGGGCCTGCTCAGCGATCTGTTCGCCACTGCCTCCGGCATCACTGACGCAGCCGCTGCCTCGGCCATCGGGGTGCGCAGCGCGCTTCTGGCCAGCATCGGCCTCTATGCCTGGGCGGCGCTGCATTACGGGTTGGCCGCCCGCGCCATCGCGGCGGAAGAGCGCCCATGACCATCCGTCCTGACATTTTCCGTGCAAGGGGCCTATCATGAAATTTCCCAATACGCCCAACTTCACCGGTTTCTTCGCCCCCTCGGGCGTGGAGGCGGATGTTAATCACCTGCCCGTGCTGGACGGCGCCGTGCCCGCCGATCTGGATGGCAGCTTCTACCGGGTAGCGCCGGACCCGCAATTCCCACCGCTGGCCGGTGACGATATTTGGTTCAACGGCGACGGCATGGTGACGCGGTTCCGCTTCAAGGACGGCAATGTTGCCCTGCAGCAGCGCTGGGCCCGTACCGACAAGTTCACCCTGGAACGTCAGGCCGGCCGCGCCCTGTTCGGCGCCTACCGCAACCCGCTGACCGATGATGACAGCGTGCAGGGGGAGGTGCGCGGCACCGCCAACACCAATGTCATCGTTCATGCCGGCAAGCTGTTCGCCCTGAAGGAGGACAGCCCGCCCGTCATCATGGACCCGGAAACACTGGCGACGCTGGACCCGACCTATGATTTCGGCGGGGCCATGACATCGCAGACCTTCTCCGCCCATCCCAAGATCGACCCGCGCACGGGGGAGATGTTGAGCTTCGGCTATGCCGCCAAGGGCCTGTGTACCCGCGACATGGTCTATTACACGATCAGCGCCGACGGGAAGATCACGAACGAGGTCTGGTTCGAGATCCCCTATTACTGCATGATGCACGACTTCGGCTTTACCGAGAATTATGTCGTCTTCCATGTGGTGCCCATTGTCGGTTCCTGGGAACGGCTGAAGGCCGGCCTGCCGCATTTCGGCTTCGACCGGGGGCGGCCGGTGCATCTGGGCGTGCTGCCGCGCAATGGCGGGGCGGAAGATATCCGCTGGTTCTCCGCCCCCACCTGCTTTGCCAGCCACGTCATGAACGCGCATGAGGACGGCAGCAAGGTGCATTTCGATGTGCCGATGGCGAAGGGCAACATGTTCCCCTTCTTCCCCGATACCGAAGGGGCGCCGTTCCAGCCGCATGAGGCTGCCGCGACCATGACGCGCTGGACGGTGGATATGAGTGCCAACAGCGACGACATCCAGATGGCGCCGCTGGCCAATCTGGTCGGCGAGTTCCCCCGCATCGATGACCGGTTCGCCGGGGTGAAGAACCGCTATGGCTGGCAGCTTGTGCAGGACATGACCAAGCCCGTGGACCTGCCGGGCGGGCGCAGCGCGTCGGGCCTGATGATGAACACGCTGGGCCGCATCGACCTGGAAACGGGGGAGACCGATACTTATTGGGTCGGCTCCACCTCCTCCTTCCAGGAACCGGCCTTCATTCCGCGCCCCGGCTCCAATGCTGAAGGCGATGGCTACATCGTGGTGATCGAGAACCGGCTGGTGGAGCACGCCTCCCGCCTGTTGCTGTTCAACGCCCTTAATCTGGCGGCCGGTCCCATCGCCACCATCGGCCTGCCCTTCCGCATCCGTCAGGGACTGCATGGCAACTGGGCACCGGCCCAGACCATCACCAAAGCCTGACCTTCCCCCTTCGTGCGACCGAAAGGATCAATTTTGGTTGACCAGACTTCCACCGACTATCCCAAACTCGGCATGTATATTGATGGCGAATGGATCATGCGGGCCGACCGCACACACACCGTCATCAATCCCGCCAATGGGGAGACATTGGGCGAGCTGCCGCTGGCCGGTGCCGCCGATCTGGACCGGGCGCTGGCCGCCGCCGACCGTGGCTTCCGCACCTGGAGTAAGACATCCGTCGATGAACGGGCCCGCGTGCTGCGCGATGCTGCCCGCCTGCTGCGCGAACGGGCCGACCTGATCGCCCGCAACGCTACGCTGGAGGAAGGCAAGACCCTGGCCGAAACCCGGATCGAAACCATCGCCTGTGCCGGCCTGTTTGATTTTTATGCGGAGGAAGCGCGCCGGGTCTATGGCCGCGTGCTGGTGCGGCCGGCGGGCCAGCGGTCACTGGTGATGAAGGTGCCGGTGGGGCCGGTGGCGGCCTTCGCGCCCTGGAACTTCCCCATCCATAATCCCGGCCGCAAGCTGGGCGCGCCCATCGCCGCCGGCTGCTCCGTCATCCTGAAACCGGCGGAAGAGGCCCCGGCCTCGGCCATGGCCGTGGTGCAGGCGCTGATCGATGCGGGCTGCCCGTCCGATGTCGTGCAGCTTGTCTTCGGCGTGCCGGACGAGGTGTCGCGCCATCTGCTGGCCAGCCCGATCATCCGCAAGCTGAGCTTCACCGGATCAACGGTTGTCGGCAAGCATCTGATGCGGCTGTGCGCCGACACGATGAAGGTGACGACCCTGGAGCTGGGCGGCCACGCGCCCGTGATCATCTTCGATGATTGCGATTTCGACCGGACACTGGAGATGCTGGCCAACAGCAAGGTCCGCAATGCCGGACAGGTCTGCGTCTCCCCCACCCGGTTCTATATCCAGCAGGGCATTTATGACCGGTTCGTGGAAGCCTATGCCAAGCGCCTGTCGCAGATGAAGGTGGGCGACGGTCTGGCGCCCGACACCCAGATGGGGCCGATGGCCAACCCGCGCCGCCCGGCCGCCATCACCGACCTTGTGCAGGATGCCGTCCGCCATGGCGCCCGCATCCGCACGGGCGGCGAAGCGATTGAGGGCAACGGCTTCTTCTGGCAGCCGACGGTTTTGTCAGATGTCCCCAACAAGGCCCGCATCATGAATGAGGAGCCGTTTGGCCCCGTGGTGGTCGCCACCCCCTTCGCCACCCTGGATGAGGCGGTGGAGCAGGCCAACCGCCTGCCCTATGGCCTGGCGTCGTTCGCCTTCACGGAAAATGCGCGCCGGGCCAACCTGATCGGTGACGCCATCGAGGCGGGCATGGTGGCCATCAACACCACCGCACTGGCCGCCGCCGACGCGCCGTTTGGCGGGGTCAAGGAAAGCGGCCACGGGTCGGAGGATGGACCGGAGGGTCTTGCCGCCTGCCTTGTCACCAAGACCATCCATCAACATTGAAAAGAGGGAGGCGACCCATGACCATGCCAAAGACCGGCGGCGCACAAGGCTATCTGCGCATCGCAACCGAGGAAGCCTTCACCACGCCCGAGCTGATCGCGGCTTTCCGCGAAGAACTGGCGGCACCGGATGTCGATCCCGGCTTCCTCAGCCTGATCGGCTATTATCTGGATCATCCGGCCGAGCGGCCGCGCTTCGTCGCCAACGCCCTGATGGATCTGGGTGAACAGCGCATCGCGCATATGGATGAACGCGGCATCGATCGCCAGATCCTGGGCCTGACGGCACCGGGCACCAACGTCATCCGCAATGCCGACCGCGCCACCATGGTGGCGGAAACCGCCAATGACCGGCTGGCGGAGGCCATCGCCAAATATCCCACCCGCTTCAGCGGCATGGCCGCCTGTGCGCCCCAGAACCCCACGGCGGCGGCGCGGGAGGTGGAACGCGCCATCGGCAAACTGGGCCTGTCCGGCGTGCTGATCAACAGCCACATCCTGGGTGAATATCTGGACAATCCGAAATTCCATGAGGTGCTGGAAGCCATCGAGGCGATGGATGTCCCCCTCTATATCCACCCCAACACGCCGCCAGCATCCATGATCGGCCCGCTGCTGGAAGCGGGTCTGGATGGGGCGCTTTTCGGCTTCGGGGTGGAGACGGGGATGCACGCGCTGCGCCTGATCACGTCGGGCACGCTGGACCGCTTCCCCAAATTACAGATCATCATCGGCCATATGGGGGAGGCCCTGCCCTTCTGGCTCTACCGGCTGGATTTCATGCATGGTGCGGGCGTGCGCACCGGCCGCTATGAATGCATGAAGCCGCTGAAGAAGGGCAAGGTCTCCACCTACCTGCGGGAGCATTTCCACATCACCAATTCCGGCGTCGCCTGGGAGGAAGCCATCAAGTTCACCCAGAAGGTGATGGGCGTGGATCGCGTGCTGTACGCCATGGACTATCCCTATCAATGCCCAGTGGAAGAGGTCGCGGCGCTGGACGCGATGGACATGCCGTTGGAGGTGAAGCGGAAATTCTTCCAGACCAACGCGGAGACGCTGTTCAATATCCGTTGATGCCCTGTTTCAAGCGGTCCGGAACCTAGCGACGCGGCTGATCCGGACCGGCCCATGCCTTCAAAACCAACCAGACCCGGCTGATCCTGGCCGGGTTCGCCTATGTGCTGATGACGCAATTGCGGCTGATGGCGTTGCAAGCCACCGACCTGCCCCAAGGCCGCCCCCCATACCATCCGGCAGAAGCTGCTGAAAATCGGTGCCCGGGTGGTCACCTCGCTACGGCGGATCAGGGTTTCCATGCCCGACGCCTGCCCTGTCCAGCACATCTTCTTCACCGCATAGTATACTTACCACATTGATTTAATTGCAACATCCCATATCGAATCACTGCGGCTCCGGCAAGCTTGGTATGTTAACGGTCTCACTTAGCATTACAGTTGCGGTTAGATTTGTTCTCGTTTCTTCCCTTCAATGAGGTCTTGTCCGCAGGTCAGGATTTCTGTGATTTTCCTGCTTCAGGCGGGGTCATTTCCAACGCTCTGTTGCCCATATTTTGAACCGCAACTGTAATGTTAGGAGCCCAGTGACGGCGGCGGAAGTTCTCCATGACAAGGTAATCCCCTTCGTTGGATAAGCCGGAACCGCCGACAATCCCGGTTCGATTCAGACATCGGCAGACCTGTTCTGCCGATGTCGATGCCAGCAAGGCGCGCCGTTTGAATGGCGCGCCCGCTGACGTCACCGACGGTCTATTGCAGCGCCTTCAACAGGAACGCTGCCAGCACCACCATGCCGGCCCCGCCGATGCGGGTGGAGATCTGGGCAAAGGGCATCAGGCCCATACGGTTGGCGGCAGACAATATGGCAACATCGCCCGTGCCGCCCAGACCGGAATGGCAGCAGGTGACGATGGCGGCCTCCAGCTCATACATGCCAAGCCATTTGCCGACGAACCAGCCGGACATGACCATGCCCAGCACCGTTGACAGGCAGATAACGAAATAGGCGGGATGGAAGGCGGCCAGCAGGTCAATCCAGGGCACATACAGCGTGCCCAGCCCCACCAGCAGCGGGAAGGTCATGTTCGTCGTCATGAAACGATGCATCTGGTGGGCGCCGGTTTCCACCCGGCTGGGAATGACGCCGGAAATCTTCAGCAGGGCTGCCCCGATGATCATCAAAATGGGGCCGGGAACGCCCAGATCGGGCGAGAGGAAGGCACCCAGAATGAACATGCAGCAGGATAACAGCAGGCCTGCCCCCATCAGGGGAAGGTCGATCTTCTGATCGACGGCCATTTCGGCCAGAAGATCATTGTCTTCACCGCTGCGTACCAACAGCCCCTTGCCGGAATGTTGCGGCCTGATCTCCCCGATATGACGCAGCACCCCGGCGCTGACGATGGCGACCACATTGCCGATCAGCGCTGCGGGGATCAGCGTGGCGATCAGGGCGGGCTGGGCCTGGCCGGTAATCTCCGCATAGGCCAGCGACAGCGGCAGGATGCCTTCGCCAATCCCGCCGGCGATGATCGGCATGATGATGAAAAAGAACGTATATTTCACCTCATAGCCGAAGGCGAGACCGGCCAGGGAGCCGGCGATGATGGCGGCAGCCGTGCCCACGGCCAGCGGCACAAACATCTTGAGAAAGCCCTTGATCAGAACCCGCCGGTTCATCCCCAGCATCGATCCCGTGACCAGACAGGCGATATAGAGATAGAGGAAATTCGAGGTCTTCATCACGGCGGCAATCGCCTGATGCAGCGCTGGGTTCATGATCTGATAGGCCAGCAGTGCCGAGGGCACGAACAGGCAGAGAATGGCCGAGCCACCAATATGCTTCAGGACCGGCAGGCGGGAACCCAGTTCCCCCAGGGGCAGCCCCAGCAGCATGATGGCGGCAAAGCCGCCGATCATGTCGGCCGGCAACCGCCCGGCCGCCGATGCGCCAAGAACCACGATGGCAATGGCAAGATAAAGCGGCAGGGGCATCGGCCCCACCCGCCAGGATTTCCAGGCGGCAAGGCCCGTCGGTCGGGCTGCGCTGGCGGGGCCGCCGTTATGTTCTTTTCCGGCCATGTTTTCCTCCGATAACCAAATGCCGACACGGCGGATCGGCTGCTGATGGCTTGCTGGACGCACATGGCGTGCCAAGTCGGAGTTCGTCGGTAATGGACTGTTTTTATAGGATTTTTTAAAACCTGACGGCGTTTGTGTGCGTCTTTCCGACCGCTGGCCCTGATGGATGTTCGGCTATCCGAACGCAACAGGGGCGCCGGAAGGATGCTGCCCCCCGGCGCCCCTGGCGAAAAAGCCTGTCCGGCGGGATCAGGCGGCGACCACCGCCTTCACCAGACTGTCGGCCGAAATCTCCGCGATGGAACGCGCGCCCGTCAGCGTCATGGCCACCTGCATTTCCTTGGCGAACAGATCCAGCAGGTTTTCGACACCGGCAGCACCGGCCGCCGCCAGCGCATAAACAAAGGCACGGCCGATCATGACGCCATCCGCGCCCTGAGCCAGCATCCGCACCACATCCAGCCCGGAGCGGACGCCGGAATCCGCCAGAATGGTCAGGTCACCCTTCACCGCGTCGGCAATGGCCGGCAGGGCCTTTGCGGAGGAGAGCACGCCGTCAAGCTGCCGCCCGCCATGATTGGAAACCACAATCCCGTCAGCACCGAACCGAACGGCGTCGCGGGCATCGTCGGGGTCCAGAATGCCCTTGATGATCATCGGGCCCTTCCAGAAGTCACGAATCCATTCCAGATCCTGCCAGCCGATGGAAGGGTCGAAATTCTGGCCGAGCCATCCGACATAGTCGGCCAGATTGGTCTTCTGCTGCCGATAGGCGGAAACATTGCCCAGATCATGCGGCCGGCCCAGCAGCCCGACATCAATCGCCCAGGCGGGGTGCATCACCGCCTGGACCATGCGCCGCAAGGGGGCATTGGGGCCCGACATGCCGGAATGGGCATCGCGGTAGCGGCTGCCGGGCACCGGCATGTCGACAGTGAAGACCAGTTTGCGGATACCCGCCGCCCAGGCGCGTTCCAGCGCATTCTTCATGAAGCCGCGATCCCGCAGCACATAAAGCTGGAACCAGATCGGCCGCTCCACAGCCGCCTGCACTTCCTCAATCGAACAGACGGAGACGGTGGAAAGCGTCAGCGGAATGCCCTTCTTGGCGGCGGCGCGTGCCGCCTGCACCTCACCGCGCCGCGCATACATGCCGGTCAGACCGACCGGGGCCAATGCCACCGGCATGGCCACCTTCTCGTCAAAGAACTGGGTGGAGATATCCACCGATCCAACGCTTTTCAGCACGCGCTGGCGCAGCGCAAGGTCGGAAAGATCCTCCACATTATTGCGCAGCGTGCGTTCGGCATTGGCCCCGCCATCGATATAATGGAACAGAAAGGGCGGCAATCGACGGCGGGCGGCCTCTCTGTAATCGGTTGAAGATGATATGATCATGCTGACATCTCCCCCTGGGATGGCTTGTTGCGCAAGGCCCCGGCCCGGCGTGCCCGCGCGGTTTCCTCTTCGATGCGACGCAGGCTGTCTTCCACGAAGCAGAGATGATCCGTCGCGGCCTGGCGTGCCTCATCGGCCCGCCCGGCCAGGATCGCCGCGGCAATGGCCTGATGCTGGTGGTTCAGCTTTTCCGCCGTATCGGGCAGCAGATGCAGCTTGCTGAGGCTCTCGGCGATGCTGACCCGCATCAGGTCGAACAGCCCGGAAATCACCTGCCGTAGCACAAGGTTATGCGACGCTTCGGCAATCGCCATGTGAAAGGCGGCATCCGCGCGTGATTGGGTATCCGGATCGGCCGCACCGGCACAGACCGCCAGCAGGGCCGCCGTCAGGCGCTGCCTGTCCAGATCATCGGCGCGCAGGGCCGCGTGATAGGCGGCGTCAGCCTCCAGCGACTTGCGGATTTCCATGACATCCTGCCAGTAGCCGCCCTCTGTCTGAGCGAGCGGCTGCAGCGGCTGCATCGCCTGTTCCAGCGCCAGTTCCGCGCTGCCCGGGGCGACGAAATTCCCGCCGCCCCGGCGGCTGACGATCAGGCCGCGGCTGATCAGTTGCTGCATCGCTTCCCGCAGCCGTGACCGGGATACACCCAGCTCCGCCGCCAGCGTCCGTTCCGGCGGCAGGCGTGCGCCCGGCGCCAGTTGGCGGGCGGAAATAAGGGCCTTGATCTGATCTGTCAGGGGGGGCATTGGGCTTCTCCTGATATTGGTCATACCAAAATCAGGGGAATTTGCAATATATTCCGCGATAATCAGCCATGATCTGGGCGTCCATCACGATGCGATCATATTTGGTAGGACCAATTATGATCAATGGTCGGCTGTTGCGGCTGCCGGTTGGGGATATTCTTCGGGAAAGCTGTGCAGCGCGCTTTTCACGACCGTCACCGCCCCGTCAATCAACGCGCAGCGGCCGCTACCCGGCAGAATGGCGCAGAGATGATCAAGCGCGCCGACATCGGCGGCGGTGCCCCGGCCGGTGGCGATCCGGTCCAGCAGCCGGGCCATCTGGAACGTGCCGCACGTGCAGGAGGGGCACTGGCCGCAGGAACCATTGGCGAAGAACTCGACATAGTCGGCGACCTTGCGGACGATGCTGGTACCTTCCGACATCACGATCATGGCGCCGGTGCCAAGGCGGGATTGCCGCGCGCGCACCGAATCGAAATCCAGCGCCACATCAAGGTCGCGTGCCGTCAGCAGCGTGTTGGAGGGGCCCCCGGTGAACACGGCCTTGAAGGCACGCCCATCCAGCATCCCGCCGCCATGGGTGAAGACCAGATCCCGCAGGCTGGTTCCCATCGGCAATTCATACAGCCCCGGATTCAACACATCGCCGGAAAGCGAATAAAGCTTGGTCCCGCACGCATCGCCCCGGCCCAGGGCGCGGTACCAGTCCGCGCCGTTGTTCAGGATATGCGGCACATTGGCCAGCGTTTCGGTGTTGTTGATCAGGGTTGGCTGGCCCTCCACCCCTTTTTCAAAGGGAAAGGGCGGTTTGCGGCTGGGGAAGGGGAAGCGCTGGTTCAACCAGGATACGACCGCCGTTTCCTCCCCACCAATATACCGGCCGGAACTGGCGATCACCTCCAGCCGGACCGGCTGCCCGATGATCGGTTCAAGGCCCGTCAGAAGATCGCTGTCCTGCCATTGCGCCACGGCAGTCCGCATTTCGGCGATGCTGTCGGTCTGGTGCGGGTTGACATAGAAGATGACGCGGCTGGCCTGGATGGCGATGGCGGCGATCAGCGCGCCTTCGATGACCTGATGCGGGGTCCAGCGCAACAGGTGGCGATCCTTGAAGGTGCCGGGCTCATCCTCATTGCCGTTGCAGACGACATATTTCGTTTCGCCCTGCATGGCGGCGGCTGCCGCCCATTTTCGCCAGGTCGGGAAGCCGGCGCCCCCCATGCCGCGCAGGTCGGCTGCTTCCAGTGTGGGGATGATGGCGGCGGGCTGGCCAGCGGCCTTGATCAGGCCGACGCCACCGCCCGCATGGCGCCAGCGGTTCAGATCGGCCCCCACCTGGATTGCGGGATGCAGCAGTACATGATTTACCGGTTGCATGATGGTCAGCCTTTCCGCGCCGTGGCCATGTGGGCCCGCAGGTCGAAATTTCCGTATGCCGGATAGAGCAGGGGCGAGCGTGGCCCATCGATCATGCAGGCGTAGGTCAGTTGCCGCTGCCAGTCCCGCACATGTTCCAGCCCGACCCTGCCGGTGAGCGGCGTTCCCGCCAGCGTGGCGGCGGCCTTTCCCGCCTCCCGGCCGAAGACCAGGATGTCGAGCAGGGCATTGCCCATCAGCCGGTTGCGGCCATGGATGCCGCCCGCCACCTCGCCGGCGCAATAGAGACCGGGCACCGCCGTCGCCCCGTGCCGGTCGATCTCCACCCCGCCATTCTGGTAATGCAGCGTCGGGCGGATCAGCAACGGCTCCCGCCGTGGATCAATGCCGCAGCGATCGGCCAGATGCGCCAGGGAGACAAGCTGCCGGGACAGAAGGCCCGGCTTTTCGGCCAGCAGGCCGGGCGTATCGAGCAGGACGCCCACCTGCCCGTCGCGCTCCACGCCCCGGCCTTCGGCACATTCACGCAGGATGGCGGCGGTCACCACGTCGCGGGGGGCCAGCTCATCAATGAACCGTTCCCCAAGACCGTTGATCAGCTTTGCCCCCAGGGAGCGGACGGCCTCTGAAATCAAACCGCCGGCCAGATGCTGCGGCCAGGCTATGCCGGTCGGATGGAACTGGAAGGAATCCATGTCCCGCACCCTGGCACCGATCCGATAGGCCAGCGCCAGACCATCCGCCGTGGCACCATAATGGTTGGAGGTGGCAAAGCCCTGCAGGTGCAGGCGGCCGGCGCCGCCGGTCGCCAGAATGACGGCGCGTGCGCGGATGATGCGCAAGGTGGCATGTTCAAGATCATACAGCACGGCACCGGCACAGTGCCCATGGTCGTTGGACAGCAGTTCCACCGCCGGGTGACGGTTGAGAATGGTCACGCCGCGATCAAGCTCGACCGCTTCGCGCAGCACCCGCATCATTTCCAAGCCGGTAAAGTCCCGATAGCTGAGGATGCGGGCTGCCGTGGTGCCGCCGGCGCGCTTGCGCAGCAGCCGCGCGCCGGGTGTCGGGCCATCCGCCAGATCGAAATGCATCCCCAATTGGATGAGCCAACGGATGATTGCCGGTGCCTTGCCGACCAGCCGTTCCACCAGCGCCGGATCGGCCGCATTGTGGCCGCCCTTCAGGGTGTCGTCATAATGCCGCTGCAGGCTGTCATCGTCACCGACGGCTGCCTGTATGCCGCCCTCCGCCATTACCGTGTTGCTGTCACCGACCCGCAATTTGGCTGCCAGGATGACGCCGGCACCGGCTTCCCGGGCGGCAAGGGCTGCCGCAACGCCGGCCCCGCCGCCACCGATGACGAGAATGTCCGTTGTGACCGGCGCAATGGCGGCCAGATCGACATCGCCGATCAGCGCATTGCCCTGGATGATGCGGGCAAGCACCGGATGGCACCGCGCGCCCTTGCTGGGGCCCACCGTCAGGCGACAGGTGGCCTGCGCACCATAATCGGGATGGAACCGTTCCAGCAGCATCTGCGGGGTGCAATCCGACCGCCGCATCGGCTGCCCCGGTGCGGTTAGCCCGACTTGAAGGGCGGTGCTGAAAGGAATGGCCGTCATTGGGTCCGTGTTCATGGCCATCACGCCCTTTCCGTTTGGTCGGGTGTCATCACATCGCGCTCGATTTCGTTCAGGCGCCGGATCAGGTCGGAGGGGCGCAGGGTCAGCGCCGCGATGGCCCGGCGCACCATCAGCCCCAGATGGTTGGGCCAGATCCGTTCCGGGCAGGCGAGGGTGCACAGATTGCACATGACGCATTGCTCGAAGATGGCGGCGGCGGCCGCGAAATCCCCCGCGACCGACAGCGCCACCCCCTGCTGTACCGACAGCCCTTTCGGGCAGGCGCGGTCGCAACCGCTGCAATGGCGACAATGGGCGGCTTCGGGGAAATAGGTATCCACCGCATCCGACAATTGCCAGAGATCGCGGATGGCCGCGATGTCATAGCGATGGGGTCTATCGGGGGTGAAATAATCGATGAAGCTGACCTGCATGGCGGCCTCCGCCCTGGTTTCGCAGGCAAGGGCCGTGGCGATCTGCCGTTCGCCGTCACGGCGGACCAGGCAGCGGCAGGCCCCACAGACACCCTGTCCCATGCAGCCGACATTGGCGGTCAAGGCTGCACCATCGGCCAGCGCCGCCTGCAGGATGGAAGCGGGGGCTTCCACAGCCACATCCCGCCCATCAATCCTCAAATGAATGATCTCACCCATCGGCGTCTCTCCTCTGCCGCCCTGTGCTGCTGTCAGTTCCTGCGCAAGGGGCGTGCCAGGGAAAGGGGGAGACGATGATCTGCTTGAATTTGCGGGGTTTTCTGCCAGCCCGGCCCGGGGCATGGACAAGCCGCTGTTCGCTTCCCCGCGCATTTCCCTGATCCCTGTTCGGATATCCGACGCCCGCGATCGCTGGCCCTGGGGGCGGGTGCGCGTTCGGTTTTCCGAACGCGCCTTGCATCACCCATCGGTTTTCCGAATGCGGCTGCGGGCCAATGGAGAAAAAGAGCAATGAAATCAGAAGCCTTGGACAAACAGGTCCATTGGCCCGCCATTTGCTTTGTGCGTTGCTTGTTAAGTGCAACGTTAGCGCATCAAACCGACCGGCGCATGATCTACGTCAAGGTCAAGCTTTGGCGAAATGCTAGTTTACTCTGACGGGATATTGAGGGGTGATTGGCGCCGTGGTTGCTTTGAACGCTGGCGATAGCGGCTTTTTGCTGCGTGAGGTGCCGTGCCGTTATGCGGGGCGATGCCAGGGCGCATGTCGACATGCAGGCGACAGGATGTTCGATCCCGATATTTTCACCGATATGGACTGTACGCGCATGGAGCGTCGCCGCAGCTTTCTGCTGTTTGTGGCGGCTGTGGCGCTGTCCATGTTGCTGGGGTTCTTCGCCACCTATTTGTGGGCCGAGCATGACGGCCGCCATGATCTGATGGCGGCCAGCAATGATCAGTTGCACCGCGCCTTTGCCAAATTTGAACGTGAGATTGACAAACTTGGCATCCTGCCGCTGACCGTGGCCATGGATCAGCGGGTGGGTTCCTTCCTGGCCGCTGCCGACCGGGGCGCGCAGGTCAGCGAAATCAATCAGTACCTCGCTACGCTGAACATGGCGGCGGGAACATTGCAGGTCTATCTGGTTGATGCTGGCGGCACGGTGATCGCCTCCAGCAACTGGGCGGATTCAAGCAGCTTTGTCGGCCGCAATATCTCCTACCGACCCTATGTGCAGAATGCGAAGGCCGGTTCCGTCACCGGATATTATGGCATCGGCACCACGGCCAATACGCCGGGCTACTTTTTGGCCACGGCGGTGGAACGCGATGGTGTCCGGATCGGGACGGTCGCGGTCAAACTCGATCTGGAACAGTTGGAGCATGACTGGCTGAACGGCATGGACCAGTTGATGTTCATGACGGATGCGAACCGCGTCATCGTCCTGTCATCGCGGGCGGCATGGAAATATCACAGCCTGGGTCCGCTGGATGCCGCCAAGATCGCTGAACTGAACCAGACGCAGCAATATAACAGCCACGTGATGGATGCCCTTGACTGGCAGGCACAGGCCCCCCACGCCGATGGCACCCTGTTCGTGACGGTGGGGGACGGGCAGGAAACACGATCCTATCTTGCCGATACGCTCTATGTGCCGCCGGTTGGCATGGATCTGACCGTGCTGGTCGATTATTCCAGTGTGAAATACCGGGCGGCGGAAGCGGCGGTGACCGTTGCCCTGCTGATCCTGGTCGCCGCCTTGATCATGCGCTTTGCCAATCAGCGCCGGCTGACGATCCAGGAACGCCTGCTGGCCCGCAAGGTGCTGCAAGAGGCTTACGAACACCTTAAAGGCCGGTTCGAGGATCGCAATCGGCAATTGAACGCAGCGAATGAAGAGCTGCGCCGCGAAGTGGCCGAACGGATCGCTGCTGCGCGCAAGCTGCAGAGCTTTCAGGATGAATTGATCCGCACGGAAAATCTGGCAGTGATCGGCCAGCTCTCGGCCGGCTTGGCGCATGAGATCAACCAGCCGCTGGCGGCCCTGTCCACCCTGTCGGAAAATGCCATCCGCTTTCTGGAACTGAATGATACGGGCACGGTGAAGCATAATCTTGGCCGCATCTGCGATCTGGTCCGCCGCATGGGTGTGCTGACAGGGCAGTTGCGGTCCTTCGCCCGTCGCACCGATGGCGAGGTGGAGCCGGTCAATCTGGAATTATCGGTCGAAAGCGCTATCGCCCTGCTCGGCCACCGCCTGAAGAAGGAAAATGTCCAGGTCGCGCTGCTGAAGCCGGCGCACCCCGTGCAGGCCATGGCCGATGGCGTGCGGCTGGAGCAGGTGCTTGTCAACCTGATCAGCAACGCCATGGATGCGTTGAGCGGTAATGGCGAACCCAAGGTCGGCATCGCCTTTTTCCAGGAGGGGGATCGCGCCATTATCGAGGTGACCGATAATGGCCATGGTCTGAGTGCGGAAGTGCTGGCGAGGCTTTTCGAGCCTTTCTTCACGACCAAGAAAACCAGCGGGCTTGGCCTCGGCCTGGCCATTTCACAAGACATCATCAGAGGTTTCGGCGGCGACCTGACGGCGGCAAACCGCGATTGCGGCGGGGCCATGTTCCGCATTGTGCTGCCGGCCGCCCCGACCAAGGAGTTTCCCCATGAATGAGAGCCAGGTCATCGTCATCGAGGATGACGAGGATGTGCGCCTGGGCTGCCTGCAGGCGCTGAGGTTGGAGGGCATCAAGGCCATCGGCGTTGAAAGCGTCGAAACGGCGAAGCGGACCATCCCGAAGAATTATCCAGGCGTCATTGTCTCTGATATCCGTCTGCCGGGCATGGATGGCATCTCCTATCTCTCCAAACTGACCGAGGCCGATCCAGACCTGCCGGTGATCATGATTACCGGTCATGGGGATGTGGCGACAGCCGTGCAGGCCATGCGCGACGGCGCCTATGATTTCATCCAGAAGCCCTTTGCCTCCCAGCAATTTGTCGGCGTTGTGCAACGGGCGCTGGAGAAGCGCCGGCTGGTGATGGAAACCCGCTCCCTGCGCCGGCAGCTTGCCACAAAGGGCAGCCTGGAAAGCCGGATCGTCGGCCGTTCCCCCGCCGTTGTGGAACTGCGGGAGCTGGTTGAGGCTGTCGGCGCTGTCCCTTCGGAAGTGATGATCCTGGGGGAAACGGGCACCGGCAAGGAGCTGATTGCCCGCTGTCTGCATGATCTTTCCGGCCGCACCGGTCCCTTTGTGGCCCTGAATTGCGGGGGACTGCCGGAAACGCTGTTTGAAAGCGAGATTTTCGGGCACGAGGCCGGTGCCTTTTCCGGGGCGACCAAGCAGCGGATCGGCAAGATCGAATATGCCAATGGCGGCACCCTGTTCCTGGATGAGATCGAGTCCATGCCCATGTCCATGCAGGTGAAATTCCTGCGTGTGCTGCAGGAACGCGTGGTTGAACGCCTGGGCTCCAACAAGCTGATCCCGGTGGATTTCCGTGTCATCGCTGCCACCAAGGCCGACCTGCTGGAACTTTCCGAACAGGGAAAGTTCCGCAGCGATCTGCATTTCCGCCTGAATATCGTCACCATCGACCTGCCGGCCCTGCGCAATCGCCGGGAGGATATTCCGCTGCTTTTCGATTATTTCGTCAGTCAGGCCGCCTTGCGTCTCAACCGCACGCCGCCGCTCATCCGTGATGGCGTCATTCGGGAACTGATGGCGCATAACTGGCCGGGCAATGTGCGCGAATTGCGCAACCAGGCAGAGCGCTATGTGCTGGGCCTGAAGAGCGCCCCTGGCCATGACGCGAGCAATGAGAGTATGCCCCTGTCAACCGCCGTCGAACATTTTGAACGCGGGCTCATCATGGAAGAGCTGAAGCGTAATGACGGCAATATCTCCCGGACGGCGGAAGCCATGGCGATTGCCAAGACCACCTTGTTTGACAAGATCCGCAAGTATGAGATTCGCGTCCGCGAAGCCTGAACGTCTTCTGCCTCATCTCCCTCTGTAATACCACCCCGCCTGAAGGTTGCCCTTCAGGCGGGGTGGAGGCCAGCGACCGCTGGCCCGTGCCACGTGGCACACAAGCCGCGCTGCCTTGATCCGCAGCGCGGCTTTTTCTTTTTCGCTTATACCGGCCTGCTGCTGCGGCAGGCTGTCGCAGACGGTTCAGCGTCGCTCCATCACGGCCGGAAAATGGGCGGCTTACCTGCCTACGAACGTATTTTTTCCTCTCACGGCCCGTGCTGACGGCGGCTTGTTCGGTGGACCGTACGGCCCCACGAACCCTTCTTCGGTTTCCCGAGAATCGCGCGGGCCCAAGTGGGGTAGAAAACAGAAATAAGTTAATAATATCAAATATTTAAATCGCATCCCCTCGCTTGGCACGCCCGTTGCGATGCAGGTACCCGACCGGGCACTGCTTGAAGGCAACCGGCCTGATGCGATCACCGAGAAGGAAGACCGAGATGTCCAGCAACATTGTTACCAAAGTCGAAAAAGCCTCCAAGGGCAACCTGAGCGGGCTTAATCTTCTGCATGACCCGGTCCGCAACAAGGGTACGGCCTATACCCGTGATGAACGTCGTCAACATGGTCTTGAAGGTCTGCTGCCGCACGCGATTGAAACCTTGGACCGTCAGGTCGAACGGGTTCTCGATCACCTGGACCATGTGAAGGAAGATCTGGATCAATACAGCTATCTGATGGACCTGGAGGCCCGCAACGAGACGGTCTTCTACAAGACCGTCATGTCGGACCCCAAGCGCTTCATCCCCATCCTGTACGATCCCACGGTGGCGGATGCCTGCGAGGCCTTTGGCAATCTCTATCGCCGTCCGCGCGGCATGTATATCACCCGCCACATGAAGGGCCGGATGGCACAGGTGCTGCGCAACTGGCCGGAAAAGGATATCCGCTTCGTCTGCGTCTCCACCGGCGGGCGTATTCTGGGCCTGGGCGATATCGGCGCCAACGGCATGGGCATCCCGATCGGCAAGCTGCAGCTCTATACTGCCTGCGCCGCCGTTCCGCCGCAGGTTCTGCTGCCCGTCCTGTTCGATATCGGCACCACGAACGAGCATCTGCGCGCTGATCCCTATTATCTGGGCACCCGCGAAGCCCCGGTAACAGAGGCTGAGCTGGACGAACTGACGGAAGAATTTGTGCAGGCCGTCGCCGAAGTGTTCCCCGGCTGCTGCGTCCATTTCGAGGATTGGAAGGGCACCGACGCCATCCGGATGCTGGACCGCTATAAGGACAAGATCCTCTGCTATAATGACGATATCCAGGGTACAGCCTCGGTTGCGCTGGCCGGGATCGCCGCCGGGCTGAAGCAGACGGGCGGCAAGCTGGCCAACCAGCGCATTCTGTTCCTGGGGGCCGGCTCCGCCGGTCTGGGCATCGCCAAGCTGGTGGCTGCTGAATTGCAGACGCTGGGTCTTTCCGCCGATGAGGCGCGCAAGCGGGTTCGCCTGTTCGATGTCAATGGCCTGATCGAATCCTCCCGCCCCGATCTGACCGAAACCCAGAAGCTGTGGGCGCAGAACGAGAAGCCCTCGAAGAATTTCGTCGAGGTGATCGAACAGTTCAAGCCGACGATCCTGATCGGTGTTTCCACCAAGGCCCGCGCCTTCACCAAGGAGGTGATCGAGGCCATGGCACGGTTGAACGAACGGCCGATCATCTTCGCCCTTTCCAACCCGACCCACAAGGCCGAGTGCACGGCCGAGGAAGCCTATACCTGGTCCAAGGGCAAGGCCTTGTTTGCCGCCGGCGTGCAGTTCGATGAAGTGACTTATGAAGGCAAGACATACCGCCCGGGCCAGGCCAATAATTTCTACATCTATCCGGCCATCGGCCTTGCCACCTATGCCGCCCGCCCGACCCGCCTGAATGACGAATGCTTCATCGTGGCCGCCCATGCGACGGCCGATCAGGTCGGCCCCTCCATGCAGGCCAAGGGCATGTTGTTCCCCAGCCAGGATCATATCCTGGAAACGGAGATCACCACCGCCACCCGCATCGTCGAATACATGTTCAACGCCGGTCTGGCCACCGTTGAGCGCCCTGCCGAGATCCGGTCGTGGATTGAGAGCCTGCTCTACAACCCGGCCTACTGATCCGAGGTGCCATTTCCCCGGCCGGGACGCGATCAGCATCCCGGCCGGGTAACGGGAAAGATCTTGTCATGCACTACTTCGTCGAAACACTGCAAAAATACCCGGAGATCGCCCTATTCCTGACCATTGGCATCGGATTCTGGATCGGCAATTTCAAGATGGGCAAGTTCAATCTTGGGGTTGTGACCAGCACGCTTCTGGCCGGCCTGCTGGTCGGACAGGTCGGGATCAAGCTGCCCGGCGTCCTGCAATCCACCTTCTTTGCCATGTTCCTGTTCTCGGTTGGCTATTCGGTCGGGCCGCAATTCATCCGTGCGCTGCGCAGTGATGGTCTGCCGCAGGTTGTCTTTGCGATCATCATCTGCCTGGTCGGTACCGGCACGGCGATCGCGCTGGGCAAGCTGCTGGGCTATAATGGAGCCCTGACGGCCGGCCTGCTTTCCGGCGGCTACACCAATTCGACGGTGCTGGGTGTGGCCACCGATCTGATCAACCAGTCGGGCCTGCCGGATGTCGATCTGAAGGCATCGCTGGCGCTGCTGCCGGTTGCCTATGCCGTCACCTATCCCTTCGGCACCATCGGTTCAGCCTATGCGCTGGCCAATTTCGCGCCCAAGCTGCTGGGCTTCGATCTGGCCAAGGTTTGCCAGGAATATGAAGCGGCCCATGGCGGCAAGAAGGTTGGCACCACGGCCTATCGTGAATATTCCGCCCGCGCCGTCCGTCTGGTCAGCGAGGCACTGATCGGCAAGACGGTTGAACAGGTGGAGAAGATGTTCGGTAACGAGATCTTCATCCGCCGGATGCGGTCGGTGGAAGGCGGTGTGATCATCGATTGCCAGCGTGATACAATCCTCACCGAGAACGCTATCCTGGCCGTTTCCGGCAGCCTGTCGGCCCTGCTGGCCTATGCCCATGAATTCGGCCCCGAGTTGAAGGATGTCCCGCTGCTGGACTTCTCGACCGAGTTGCTTGATCTTGTCGTCACCAACAAGGCCTATGCCGGCAAGACGCTGGGCGAGTTGATCCATAGCCTGTTTGGCGAACCCGGTCGCGGCGTCTTCCTGACCCGATATACCCGCTCTGACGTTGTCATGAGCATGAACGAAAACATCAAGGTCCAGCGCGGTGACGTGCTGACCATCCTGGGTGCCAAGGCTGACGTGGCCAAGATTGCCAAGGAACTGGGTTATGCCGACCGTCCGGTCGAAGGTTCGGACATGGCCTTCATGGCTTTCGGTATCGTACTGGGCTCACTGATCGGTGCGTTCACCCTGCGCATTGGCGGCATCCCGCTGTCGCTGGGCACGGCTGTCGGCGCTATCGTCGCCGGTATCATCTCCGGTTATCTCCGCTCAACCATGCGCACCTTCGGGCATATTCCCGGCCCGGCCATCTGGGTGTTCAACAATGTCGGCCTGAACGGTTTCATCGCCTGTATCGGTCTCAACGCCGCTCTGGGCTTCGTCGGTGGTATCCAGAATTACGGCTTTGCCCTGTTCCTGGCCGGTACCCTGGTCACGCTGGTGCCGATCATCGTCGGCGTCCTGCTGGGGCATTATGTGTTCAAGTTCCACCCCGGCATCATGCTCGGTGCTGTTGCGGGTGCCCGCTCCACCACGGCCGCACTGGGGGCGTTGCAGGAAATGTCCAAGAGCAATGTGCCCGTCGTCGGTTATGCAACGGGCTATGCGACGTCCCGGCTGGTCATGGCATTGCTGACCATCGTTGTCGTCAACGTCTTCTGAAACATCCGCTGAGTCAGTGTTATGCCAAGCTGCGGTGGGTCATACCCACCGCAGCTTGGTTTGCATGTTGTGGGGTGCCTATGACCTGCCCCCCTAGGTCCTGTTGACAAAAGATGGCAACCATAGTTTTGCGGCGGCGATGTTAAGGAAGGCGAGAAATGACATGGCGGTTTTGTCGTATCTGGTAGCAATACGCCTGAACTGCTTGAGGCGATTGAACATGCGCTCGACCAGATTTCGGTCTTTGTAGCTTTCGACGTCATGCGGGATGGGCTCACGCCTGTTCGCCCTTGAGGGGATAACGGGTAGGATGCCGTGGATGAGCAGGTTCTGCCTGACGTCGTCACCGTCATAGCCCTTGTCAGCCAACATCAGCTTGGGTTTGGGAACATCCAGGTCAAACAGGTCTGGGACGGCCTCATAATCGGACGCGTTTCCTCCGGTCAGGATAAAGCCGAGAGGACGTCCTTGACCGTCCGCACGGGCGTGGATTTTGCTCGTAAAGCCGCCGCGGCTTCAACCAAAGCCGTCCTTATGAGTCCCCCTTTTGCGCCGGCGGCCTGACTGTGCCCCCGGATGGTGGTGCTGTCGATCATATGCTGCCAGTCGTCGGTCAAGCCGAGATCGACCAGTGTCTGGAGCAAGGCGTCCCACACGCCTTGCTCCGCCCACCGTCGGAACCGCACATAGACCGAGTTCCATTTGCCATATCGCTCGTGCATATCGCGCCATGGACAGCCAACCCGGAGAACGTAAAGCATCCCGTTCAGGAAACGACGATTGTCATGGGCGGGGCGGCAGCCCCGACCCCGTTCGGCCGGCAACAGCGAACCGATGATCTTCCACTCCGCGTCTGTAGCGTCACCGCGCATCAACTGACCTCCGGTAAAGGTCAGCGTTGAATCACGTCACAGAACGTTTGGAAAGACCTTTGTCAACAGGGCCTAATCGATCACAGCGTCCCTCAACTCCGTCGCTGGGTCCGGAAGCCTGACAGGGTCTACCCTTCCCCCCGCCGCAACAATGGCCTTACCCTGGATGAAATCGCGCGTGACACCGATGCAGTCGAGCGCGATAAGCCTTTCATCCCGGAGATAAGCAACCGAGAAGGCACCATCCTCCGGACGCCCGCGCAGCAGCATACGGTCGTGGCCGCCGGACAATCCCACCGATTGGATCTTGACCTCATACTGGTGGGACCAGAACCAGGGGACGGCCCGATAGGGTACCGGATTTCCCAGGATCGTCGCGGCCAAGGTCTTGGACTGGTCGATGGCGTTCTGTACGGATTCAAGGCGGATCGGTCGGTCCGCAAAGCTGTTATGGTGAAGGGCGCAATCTCCAGCAGCCAGGATGCGTGGGTCATCCGTCCGGCAGTATTCGTCAACGGCAACCCCGTCAGGACAGTGCAGACCGGCATCGGCGAGCGGCTGCACGTTCGGCACGATGCCGATGCCAACAATCACCAGATCGGTGGGAAATACCTCGCCCCCGGCCAGCCGCACGGCACAAACCCGGCCCCCGGCCTCTTCCAGGCCGGCGACTGATGCACTAAGATGAACATCGACACCGCGCGCCCGGTGCATCGCCAGGAAGTAGCTTGAAACCGGCGGGGATGTGACGCGGGCCAGCAGACGATCCTGGGCCTCCAGCACCGTGACCGCATGGCCGGACAGGCGCAGGACGGCCGCCATCTCCAACCCGATATAGCCGCCGCCAATCACAACGACACGACGTGCCCCACCATCCACTTCCGCCTTCAGCCGATCGATATCGGCGATGGAGCGAATGTAATGGATGCCTTCCAGCCCGCATCCGTCACAGGTTAACCGGCGCGGACGCCCCCCCGCTGTCCAGACCAGATGCCCATAGGACAGACAGGCGCCATTATCCAGCATGACGGCACCAGCCGGACGATCCACCGCGACCACCCGCCGGCCGGTCAGCACCTCCACCCCGCGTGATGTCCAGAAATCGGCCTTGCGCAGGAACAGTCTTTCCGCATCGCGCTTGCCGGCCAGATAATCCTTGGACAGCGGCGGACGTTCATAGGGAAGGAAAGCTTCCTCCCCCACCATGGTGATCGGCCCCGCATAGCCGCCCTGGCGCAGCGATTGCGCCGCCTGTGCCCCGGCCTGACCGGCCCCGACAATGATAACTGCGTCGTTCTGTGCGGTCATCTCACACCCCCGCCTTTTCGGCCATGTCCAGATATTCGCGGACAAGCTTGTGCTTCAGTAATTTACCCGTCGGTTCACGCGGAAGGATTGGGCGGAAATGGAAGATGCGGGGCACTTTGACCCCGCCCAGCCGTTCCCGCAGGAAGGCCGACAGAGTTGCAGCCGACGCCTTTTCATCCGCCGTCCCTTCCGATGGCTGCACCACGGCCACCACCACCTGCCCCATTTCCAGGTCCGGCATGCCGAACACGGCGCAATCGGCAACGGATGGATGTTCGATCAGGCAGTTTTCGATCTCCTGGGGATAGATATTCACCCCGCCGGAAATGATCATGAAATTCTTGCGGTCTGTCAGGTAGAGATAGCCATCCTCGTCCAGCCGCCCGATATCGCCCAGCGTCGCCCAGCCGCGATGATTATAGGCAGCGGCAGTCTTGACCGGATCATTGTGATATTCGAACCGGGGACCGTCGGCGAAATAGACGTTACCAACTTGCCCGACGGGCAGTTCATTGCCGTCATCATCGACGATCTTCACCGTCCCCAGGATCGCCTTGCCGACAGAGCCTGGCTTTGCCAGCCATTCATGGGCCGACAGGGCAGTGATGCCACATGTCTCGGTCCCTGAATAATATTCGTAGATGACAGCCCCCCACCAATCGATCATCGCCTGCTTGACCGGCACGGGACAGGGGGCGGCCGCGTGGATCGCGGCCCGCATTGAGGAATGATCATACCGCGCCCGCACCTCCTCCGGCAGGCGCAGCAGCCGCACGAAATGCGTCGGTACCCAGGTGGAATGGGTGATGCGGTATCGCTCGATCAGGGCAAGCGCTTCCTCTGCATCGAACCTCTCCATGATCACCACGGTGCCGCCGAACCGGTGAACACTCATTGCCCAGCGCAGGGGCGCAGCATGGTAGAGCGGCGAGGTGGAGAGATACACCATATCCGCGCCCATGCCATAAAGGGCGCGTCCCATGCTGACCAGCGGCGTGGGCTGGTCAATGGCACCGGCGGGCAGCGTCGGCTTCACGCCTTTGGGCCGTCCGGTGGTGCCCGATGAATAGAGCATTTCCGTGCCCGGACTTTCATCCTTGACGGGGGTCACGGGCAGGGCAGCGCAGGCCTCCCCCCAGGATGGCAGGTCGGCCGTACCGGTAAGCGCAAAGGCCTGCACCTGCGGCAAGGCCTCGACTGCCGCCGCCGCGACCGGGGCCAGCCTGTCAGACACGACCAGAACCTTGGCGCCGCAATCGCCCAAGATATAGGCGAGGTCCGCGACGCTGGATTTGGTGGAGATGCTGGTCAAATACAGCCCCGTGCGCTGCGCCGCCCAGGCCAGCGGGAACAAGGCCGGCTCATTGTCGATCATCACCGCCAGCACGTCGCCCCGGCGCAGACCCAGCGCCCGCAGCCGGTAGGCAGCCTGATTGGCCCGCCGGTCCAGTTCGTCATAGCGAAGCACCTCTCCGCTATCGGCCATGATGCAGGCGGGTTTGGCTGGCGTGGCCAGGGCGTGATGGCGCGGATGCATGATCGATGGACCTCCCGGATATTCCTTCATGCCGGGCAATTGCGGCCCGGTTCTGGACGCCACCTGACCGGATGGAGGGAACCAAGACAAGGCAAGCGCAGGAATTGGCAAAAAGGGCGGCAGGCCTGTGTAAAGCCTTTCGACACAGGGCACGGTACAACCTTCCAGTGACCAGAGGCCGACAAAAGGCCCGAGACAAGGTCAGGGAGGAAACCGATGACGATGCAGGCTGGCTTTACCGGCCTCCGGCTGCCCGAAATTGTGCTGATGGCGGGGTCCGACCTGCTGCCCGTGCGGAATTGGCTGGATGACGAGGATCCTTGCACGGGCCGCAGCTTCACCGCCATCCCCGTGGCGGACGCGTCCGACGTTGATGCCTTCGTGCAGGCGGCCACCCGGGCGCTGCATGACCCGGCATGGCGCGACCTGACGCCGCTGGCCCGTGAACGGCTGCTGCACCGTTTCGCCGACGCCATCGAGGCCGACTTGGCCACCCTGGCGGCACTGGAGGCGCTGGACACCGGCAAGCCCGTCACCCTGGCCGAGGCTGTCGACATTCCCGCCGCCATCGGCTGGTTGCGCACCTATGCCGGCTGGCCGACGAAGATCGCCGGCCATGCCGCCTCGCTTTCCGCCACGCCGGGCCGGTTCCATGCCTATACGCGGCGGGAGCCGGTGGGCGTGGTCGCCGCCATCACCCCCTGGAACTTCCCCATCGTGCTGTCGATGTGGAAGATTGCCCCGGCCCTGGCGGCCGGCTGCACCATCGTGCTGAAGCCGGCGGCGGAAACCCCCCTTTCCGCCCTGCGCCTAGCGGAAATCGCGCGGGAGGTGGGTCTGCCACCGGGCGTGTTCTCCGTCGTCACCGGCGATGGGGCCACCGGTGCCGCCTTGGCCGCCCATCCGGGCATCGCCAAGGTCGCCTTCACCGGCTCCACCCGCACCGGTCAGGCGATCCTGGCGGCCTCTGTCCCCGATATCAAGCGGGTGACCCTGGAACTGGGCGGCAAGTCACCCACCATCATCACCGCCGATGCCGATCTGGATCGCGCCATCCCGCAGGCGGCGATGGGCTGTTTCTTTAATTCCGGTCAGGTTTGCTATGCCGGGACAAGGCTTTACGTCCACCGCTCCGTCTATGAACGGGTGCTGGACGGGATTGCCGCTGTCGCCGCCAGCCAGAAGATCGGCCCCAGCGGCGACCGGTCCAGCCAGTTGGGCCCCCTGATCAGCCGCCGTCAGCATGAAAAGGTGGCCGGCTTTGTGGAACGGGCCCGCGCCGCCGGCATCCATGCCGTCGGCGCCGAGATCCCCGTTCCAGACGAGGGCCATTATGTCGCCCCCACCCTGCTGCGCGATGTGCCGCCGGATGCGGAGGTGGCACGGGAGGAGGTGTTCGGCCCCGTGCTGGCCGCCAGTGCCTTCGACGATCTGGACGAGGCCATCGCGCTGGCCAATGACAGCGAATATGGTCTGGCCGCGCACATCTTCACCCGCGATCTGGCCACTGCCCACCATGCGGGTGCGACGCTCCAGGCCGGTACGGTATTCGTCAATTGCGTGCTGCTGGCCGACCCCTCGCTGCCCTTCGGCGGGATGAAGAAATCCGGCCTGGGGCGGGAGAATGGGGCCGCCGTGCTGGAGGCCTATCTGGAACCCAAGTCCGTGGTGGTGGCGCTATGACCGATCACACAACCGACGACCCGACCCGTTCCGGCGGCTGTCTGTGCGGTCGGGTCCGCTATCAATTCACCGGCGATCCGCTGATGGTGGCGGCCTGCCATTGCCGGCATTGCCAACGGCAATCCGGTACCGCCTTTTCCCTGGTCTGCGTGGTGACGGACGACCAGTACCGCCAGCAGGGCGAGACCCGTGTCTTTCAAGACAAAGGCGACAGCGGCGCGGCGGTGTACCGCCATTTCTGCGCCCATTGCGGATCGCCCATCCTATCCGCCGTGGGCATCCTGCCGGGCCTGACCATCATCAAGGCGGGAACGCTGGACGATCCGTCCCCCTGGCGGCCCACGGCCGAAGCCTATTGCGACACCGCCCTGCCCTGGCTGCCCGTGCTGGCGGCCGAACGGCACCCGCGCTCCAACATCGGACAGGAATGATGAGCAGACTTTTCCAACTGGACGGCAAGGTCGCCTGGGTCACCGGGGCGGGATCGGGCATCGGCCGGACCGCCGCCCTGACATTGGCAGACCAGGGGGCGGCCCTGGTCGTCAGCGACATCAACCCCGCAGGGCTGGCGGAAACGGCCTCGCTGCTGGGCGACCGCCCCCATCTGGCGCTGCCCCATAACGTTACCAGCGAAGAACAATGGGCGGACGGCGCCGCCCGCATCGATGAGCGGTTCGGCCGGCTGGATATCCTGGTCAATAATGCCGGCATCATGGTGTCCCGACCCTTTGAACTGGCGCCGCTGGAACTGTTGCAGCGTCAGCAGCGGATCAATGTCGACAGCGTCTATATCGGTATGCAGACGGCCCTGCCGCTGATGCGCAAGGCGATGGCCGCGGGGGCTGCGGGGGCTTCCATCATCAATATCGCCTCGGTCTATGGCATGGTCGCCGGCGCGCAGTTCGCCGCCTACAGCGCCACCAAGGGGGCCGTCCGGGCGCTGTCGCGCGCCGTGGCCTTTGAGCTGGCGAAAACCGGCATCCGCGTCAATTGCGTTCTGCCGGGACCGGTGCAGACCAACCTGGGTGCCGACTGGGAACCGCCGAAGGGCCCGGATGGCGCACCCATCCCGCCGGATGTGGCGCTGGCGGCCTGGGCAGCGATGATCCCGATGGGCCGGCTGGGACAGGCGCAGGACATCGCCCCGCTGATCGCCTTCCTGGCCAGCGACAATGCCGCCTTCATCACCGGCGCGGAATTCGTCGCCGATGGTGGCTACACTGTTGCCTGAGAGGCCGCCCATGCACATCACAGCAGCCGTCACCCACGCCCCGCAATCGGATTTCAGGCTGCAGCGCGTGCGAATGGAAAAGCCGCGCGGCAAGGAGGTGCGGGTCCGCATCGCCGGCGTCGGCCTCTGCCATACCGACCTTGTCGCCCGTGACCAGTTGATCCCCATCCCGCTTCCCGCCGTGCTGGGCCATGAAGGGGCCGGCGTGGTGGAAGCGGTGGGGGAAGAGGTCACCAAGGTGAGGCCGGGTGATACGGTCGTGCTGGGCTTCCACAGTTGCGGCACCTGCGCCCGCTGTCGTCAGGATCTGCCATCCTATTGCCGCGACTTCCCCATGCTGAACTATCTGGGCACAAGGCCCGACGGCAGCAGTGGCCTCAGCCAGGAAGATGGCAGCCCGCTTTCCGCGCATTTCTTCGGCCAATCGAGCTTTGCCAGCCATGCGCTGGCCCATGAACGCAATGTCGTGAAGGTGGATGCATCCGGTCTGGACCTGTCGATCCTGGGGCCGCTGGGCTGCGGCTTCCAGACGGGGGCGGGCGGCGTCATGCGTTCACTGGCCTGTCATCCGGGCAGCAGCATCGCCGTGTTCGGTGGCGGGCCGGTGGGGCTGGCCGCCGTGATGGGCGCCGTCATCCAGCAATGCGCCACCATCATCCTGGTGGAACCCGTGGCCGCCCGGCGGCAGATAGCGCTGGAACTGGGGGCGACGCATGTCATCGATCCCGCCGCCGGCGACGTGACGGCCGCCATCCGCGCCATCCTGCCCGACGGTGTGGATTACGGGTTTGAGACCAGCGGGCGGGAAGATGTGGTCGCCGCCGCCCTGGCGGCGCTGGCCAGCCATGGCCTGCTGGGCCTGGTGGGAGTGCCGCCCCGGCTGGACAGCAGCCTGTCCATCAACCTCGTTTCCCTGATCACCTATGGTCATCGCATCGTCGGTATCATCGAAGGCGACAGCGATCCCGACCGGTTCATCCCGGAACTGATCGCCCTGCACCGTCAGGGCCGCTTCCCCTTTGACCGGCTGATCCAAACCTTCCCGCTTTCCGACATCAACGAGGCGGTCGCCACCCAGCATCGTGGTGGCTGCATCAAGGCCGTGCTGCTGCCCTGAAGCCTCTCAGCATCAAGGAATTTCCAATCATGCAGATTAATGGACAGGCCGGCATCGTCACCGGTGGCGCCTCAGGTCTGGGCGGAGCTACAGCCGCACGGCTGGCCCGCGCCGGGGCCAGGGTCACCATCTTTGACCTGAACGCCGAGTTGGGGACTGCCCATGCCGCCGCCATCGGCGGGCATTTCATCAAGGTCGATGTCACCGACGAAGCGGCGGTTGAGGCGGCACTTGCCGAAGCCGAGGGGCTGCATGGCAAGGCCCGCATCCTGGTCAATTGTGCCGGCATCGGCCCGCCGGCCAAGGTGATCGGCCGCGACGGCAAAGCCATCCCCCTGGCCGATTTCACGAAAATCGTGAATATCAACCTGAATGGCAGTTTCAACGTCCTGTCCAAGTTTGCGGCCCGTATCCATGACGCCGACACGGTGGGGCCGGAGGAACGCGGCGTCATCATCAATACCGCGTCGGTCGCCGCCTATGACGGCCAGATCGGTCAGGCCGCCTATGCGGCATCCAAGGGGGCCATCGTCGGCATGACCCTGCCGATTGCGCGCGAATTCGCCCGCTATGGCATCCGCGTCATGACCATTGCCCCCGGCATCTTCTGGACCCCGCTGCTGGCCACGCTGCCGGAAGAGGCGCAGGCATCGCTGGGCCGCCAGGTTCCCTTCCCCTCGCGCCTGGGTCAGCCGGACGAATATGCGCAACTGGTGGAAAGCATCGTCAGCAACCCCATGCTGAACGGCGAGACCATCCGCCTGGACGGCGCCATCCGGATGGCCCCGAAATGAGCGGCGTCGGCATGGAGAAAACGCTGGAAATCGCCGCGCGGGTGGAACGGTTCGTCCGCGATGTGGTGGTCCCCTATGAGAAGGACCCCAGGCGTGACCATCACGACTGCCCCACCGAAGAACTGGTGGCGGACCTGAAGGACAAGGCGCGGGCGGCCGGTGTGCTGACCCCGCATATCCTGCCCGACGGCAGCCACCTGTCACAGCGGGAAACCGCCATCGTGCTGGCCCGCACGGGCCTGTCGCCGCTGGGACCGCTGGCCTGCAACACGGCCGCCCCGGACGAGGGCAACATGTATCTGCTGGGCAAAGTGGGCAGCCCGGAGATCAAGAAACGGTTCCTGGAACCGTTGATCCAGGGCCGGGCGCGTTCCGCCTTCTTCATGACCGAACCGGCAGAAGATGACGGGGCCGGCTCCGACCCGTCGATGATGCGCACCACCTGCCGGCCTGATGGCAATCATTGGGTCATTGATGGGCGCAAGGCCTTCATCACCGGGGCCCAGGGGGCACAGATCGGCATCGTCATGGCCAAGGCCGAGCAGGGTGCCTGCATGTTCCTGGTCGACCTGCCCGACCCCGCAATCCGCATCGAGCGCGTGCCCAACACCATCGACAGTTCCATGCCCGGCGGCCATGCCGTGGTGCGTATCGAAGGCCTGCGCGTGCCCGCCGACCAGATGCTGGGCAATCCTGGCGAGGGCTTCACCCTGGCGCAGGTCCGGCTGTCGCCTGCCCGCCTGTCCCATTGTATGCGCTGGCTGGGTGCCTGCATCCGCGCCAATGAAATCGCCACCGACTATGCCAACCGCCGCCACGCCTTCGGCAAGCTGCTGATCGAGCATGAAGGCGTGGGCTTCCAACTGGCCGACAATCTGATCGACCTGAAACAGGCCGAACTGATGATCGACTGGTGCGCCGGCGTGCTGGACACGGGCTCCCTGGGGGTCGCCGAAAGCTCCATGGCCAAGGTCGCCGTATCGGAGGCGCTGATGCGCGTGGCCGATCGCTGCGTGCAGGTGATGGGCGGGTCAGGCCTCACCGGCGACAGCATCGTGGAACAGGTGTTCCGCGAAATCCGCGCCTTCCGCATCTATGACGGCCCGACGGAGGTGCATAAATGGAGCCTGGCCAAGAAGGTCCGCCGCGACTGGAAGGCGGGGCAATCATGAACGCGCTGGGGCAGGATGCCAATGCCGGCACCACGGCAGTGCGCGAAGGCCTGCGCTTCGATGAGCAGGCCCTGGCCGGATGGCTGAGCACGCATGTGGATGGGTTCAAGGGCCCCTTGCGGGTGGAACAGTTCAAGGGCGGGCAATCCAACCCGACCTACAAGCTGGTGACGCCCGGTCGTAGCTATGTCATGCGACGCAAGCCGCCTGGCCCCCTGCTGAAGGGCGCGCACGCGGTGGAACGGGAGGCGCGCGTGCTGACCGCCCTCGGCCGCGCGGAATTTCCGGTCCCCCATGTGCATGGGCTGTGCACCGATGACGGCATCATCGGCAGTTGGTTTTATGTCATGGAGATGGTGGAAGGCCGCATCTTCTGGGATGCCACCTTCCCCGGTCTGGACCGGGCCGACCGCCCCGCCTATTTCGATGCCATGAATGACACCATGGCCCGGCTGCACCGGCTGGACGCCGATGCGCTGGGGCTGGGTGATTATGGCAAGGCCGGCAACTATTTCGAACGCCAGATCGCCCGCTGGTCGCGCCAGTATCTGGAGGATACCGACGCCGGCCGCGACCCTGACATGGATGCACTGGTCGAAGCCCTGCCCAACCTGATCCCGGCCGGAGAGGAAAGCGCCATCGTCCATGGCGATTTCCGCTGCGACAACATGATCTTCCATCCCACAGAGCCGCGCGTGGTGGCCGTGCTGGATTGGGAATTGTCGACCCTGGGCCACCCTTTGGCCGATTTCGCCTATCACGCCATGATGTACCAGATGCCGCCCGACATCGTTGCGGGCCTGGCCGGCGCCGATCTGGCGGCGCTGAACATCCCGGTCGAGGCGGATTATGTGCAGGCCTATTGCCGGCGCACGGGCCGCAGCGACATCCCGTCCTGGGATTTCTATGTGGCGTTCAATTTCTTCCGGCTGGCCGCCATCTTCCACGGCATCAAGGGCCGCGTCGTGCGGGGCACGGCATCATCGGCCCATGCCCGTGAACGCGCCACCAGCTTTCCCCGTCTGGCGTCCCTGGCCCGCCAGTCATTGGAGAAGTGCCGATGACCGACACGCCCTTGCTGTTCACCGTCAACGGGGCCATTGCCACCCTGACCCTGAACCGGCCTGCCGCTGGCAATGCCATCAACCTACCGTTGGCCCAGGCGCTGCTGAAGGCCGCCATTCGCGTCGACCAGGACGAGAGCATCCGCTGCGTCGTGCTGACGGGGGCCGGGCGGCTGTTTTGCGCCGGTGGCGACCTGTCCGCCTTTGCGGCGGCGGGGGATCAGGTGCCGGCCTTCCTCAGCGAGCTGGCGGGCACGCTGCATATGGCCATCAGCCGGTTGCAGCGCATGGCAAAGCCGCTGCTGGTGCTGGTCAATGGCCCGGCGGCGGGCGCGGGCCTGTCGCTGTCGCTGATCGGGGATATCGTCATCGCCGCCCGCTCCGCCCATTTCACCGCCGCCTATGGCAGCGTCGGCCTGTCGCCCGATGGCGGCATGTCCTGGCTGCTGCCCCGGCTGGTGGGGATGCGCCGCGCGCAGCAGATGATCATCGCCAACCAGCGCATATCGGCGCCGGAAGCCGCTTCCATCGGTCTGGTCACCAGCATGGTGGAGGATGCCGATCTGGCAGGGGCCGGCGATGAAGCCGCCCGCACCCTGGCCGCCGCCCCCACGCGGGCGGTTGGTGCCGCCCGCAACCTGCTGCTGGACAGTTTCGATGGGTCGCTGGAGGCCCATCTGGAGCGCGAGACCCGCCGCATCGCTGCATCCGGCGCCACCCATGATTGCCGCGAGGGCGTCACCGCCTATCTCGCGCGCCGCAAACCCGTTTTCACAGGAGCTTGAGATGGCAGAGGCCTATATCGTCGAAGCCGTGCGCACCGCTGGCGGTCGCCGCAATGGCAAGCTGGCCGGCTGGCATCCGGCCGACATGGCAGGCGAAGTGCTGAACGCCATCCTGGACCGGTCCGGGCTGGACCCGGCGGTGGTGGAAGATGTGATCCTGGGCTGCGTCACCCAGGCCGGTGAGCAGTCTTTCGCGTTTGCCCGCAACGCCGTGCTGGCCTCCAAACTGCCGCAGAGCGTGCCGGCGGTGACCATCGACCGGCAATGCGGCTCCTCCCAGCAGGCGGTGCAGTTCGCAGCGCAAGCCGTGATGTCGGGCACGCAGGATGTCGTCATCGCCGCCGGGGCAGAGAGCATGACCCGCGTGCCCATGTTCACCAACCTGTCGCTGCATGAAAAGGCAGGGATCGGGACCGGCCCCGTCAGCCCGCGCATCCGCGAACGGTTCGGCGTTACGGCCTTCAGCCAGTTCCAGGGCGCAGAAATGATCGCCCGCAAATATGGTTTCGACCGGGAGAACCTGGACCGGTTCGCGCTGGAAAGCCACCGCCGCGCCGCCGCCGCCACCAAGGCCGGTGCCTTCGAGCTGGAGATTGTGCCTCTGTCCGTGGATGGCGTGCCGCATGTGGTGGATGAAGGCATCCGCTTCGATGCCAGCCTGGAAGGCATCGCCTCGGTGAAGCTGCTGCAGGAGGGCGGCGTGATCTCCGCCGCCAATGCCAGCCAGGTCTGCGACGGCGCCTCGGCCGCCCTGGTGGTCAGCGAACGCGCCCTGCGCCAACACAATTTGACCCCCATCGCCCGTATCGTGAACATGACGGTGACGGCAGGCGATCCGGTGATCATGCTGGAGGAGCCAATCCCCGCAACAAGGCGCGCCCTGCAACGCGCCGGCCTGTCCATCGACGATATCGACCTTTACGAGGTGAACGAGGCGTTTGCACCCGTGCCGCTGGCCTGGATGCAGACGCTGGGGGCCGATCCGGATCGCCTGAACGTCAATGGCGGGGCCATCGCGCTGGGCCACCCGCTGGGCGCCAGCGGCACCAAGCTGATGGCCACGCTGATCCATGCGCTGCGGGCACGCGGCCTGCGCTATGGGTTGCAGACCATGTGCGAGGGTGGCGGCATCGCCAATGTCACGATCCTGGAGGCCCTGTAATGGCCATCCGCACCCGCATCACGGAACTGCTGGGCATCGAACATCCCATCGTGCAAGGGGGCATGATGTGGGTGGGCAGAGCCGAACTGGCCGCCGCCGTGTCCAATGCCGGCGGCCTGGGCATCCTGACCGCCCTGACCCAGCCCACGCCCGACGATCTGCGGCGGGAGATCGACCGCTGCCGGGCGATGACCGACAAGCCTTTCGGCGTGAACCTGACCATCCTCCCGTCCGTCAACCCGCCGCCTTATGCCGAATATCGCCGCGCCATCATCGACAGCGGGGTGCGCATCGTGGAGACGGCGGGGCACCAGCCGCAGGAGCATGTGGAGGATTTCAAGGCCCACGGTATCACCGTCCTGCATAAATGTACCGCCGTGCGCCATGCCCTGTCAGCGGAGCGTATGGGCGTGGATGCCATCTCCATCGACGGGTTCGAATGTGCCGGCCATCCCGGAGAGGATGACATTCCAGGATTGGTCCTGATCCCTGCCGCCGCCGACAAGGTGCGCGTGCCGATGATCGCCAGCGGCGGCTTCGGCGACGGGCGCGGGCTGGCGGCAGCCCTGGCGCTGGGGGCCGACGGCATCAATATGGGCACCCGCTTCTGCGCGACCGTGGAAGCGCCCATCCATGAGGCGGTGAAACAATTCATCGTGGCCAATGACGAACGCGCCACCCGCCTGATCTTCCGCAAATTCCACAATACCGGCCGAGTCGCCCGCAACAGCGTGTCGGATCAGGTGGTGGACATTTCCAACCGCCCCGACGCGGTATTCGAGGATATCCGGCATCTGGTGTCGGGTGCCAAGGGGCGGCAGGCGCTGGAAAGTGGCGATCTGGATGCCGGCCTGATCTGGGCTGGACAGGTGCAGGGGCTGATCCACGACATCCCCACCTGCGCGCAACTTTTGGCCCGCATTGTGGGTGAGGCGGAAACCATCATCCGCGGCCGGCTGACCTCCCTGCTGCATTGAAGAAGCCATCCTGCGCGGCCTGACAGTTTCGACCGAACAGGGGATGCGGGAGGAATGGGATTATCCCGCCATGAAAGCCATGCTGGCATCGGCCGATGCCATCGAAGGCCCCGCCGCCTTTGCCGAAAAGCACCCGCCGCGCTGGATCGGGCGGTAAAATGCCTCAAACTGAAACCGGCGGCAGGGATGCCCCGCCGCCGGCTCCTTTTCCATCCATTGAAACAAGCGGTTATTGCAACGTCGCCGACCCTTTGTTGCGACGATAGGCGCTGGGCGTGCGGCCCGTCGCCTGACGGAAGATACGGGTGAAGTGGCTCTGGCTGGCGAAACCCAGCGTATCGGACAACTCGCCCAGGCCCAGATCAGTCTGCACCAGCAATTGCTGCGCCCGCTCCAACCGCACCCGCATGACGAACTGATGCGGGCTCTCCCCCGTCGCCTTCTTGAAGACGCGGCAGAAATGCGATGAGGTCAGGCCGGCGCGGGCCGCCAGATCCTCCAGCGAATGGTCCGCACCCGGATTGCGCTGGATGGAATTGATGACGTTATGGACGCGATAGGCCGAGCAATCGGCCGTTGGAATGGCCTGTGCCGGGCGCTGGCGGGAACCGTAGGTGACATGGGCCTTCAGTGCGGCCAGCAGCGTATCGATATAGATCGCCCGCTCCGGCGTTCGCTCCTCATAGCATTCGGCCAGCAATTGCTGCGTCAGCGCCGTGCCCAGCGGATCGGAGAAGGCAAAGCGCATACGCCTGGCCTTGTCCAGACCGGGGGTGCCCTGGATGGCCGCCATATCCGGGCTGAACGTCACCACGTCCAACTCACCATCAACCAGCCAGCGCGTCGACTGGCCCGCCGGCACGATGGTCGCCTGGCTGGGAGCGGAGAAACTCTCGCTCCAGCTGCCCTGCATCCAGGTCCGTACCCGTGGCTTGCCACCGATATGGACCACGAATAACGGTGTCGGCAGGGCCGGCAGATCATAGCTGCCAACAAACTGCCGCCACCGCGACAGACACCATCCGTCACCCGGCGGCTGAAGGACCATGTCGGGTCCCCTTCCCAGATGATCGGCAATGATGGCCTCAGAAGTCAGTTTCTTACCTGGGATCTTATTATGGTTCATTGGGCACCTCCCCGTCGCCATTACGACAGCAGCACCACATTAAGGTCCTTCAGCCCGTTGATAAAGTTCGATCTGAAACGTTTTGGTCTGCCAACGACTTCAAACGCCGACACCCGGCGGGCCAGATGTTCGAAAGCCACCCGCAACTGCATCTCCGCCAGCCGGAAACCCAGGCAGGAATGCTGACCCGTGCCGAAGCCCAGATGGCGGATATTGCTGCGCGTGATGTCGAACCGGTCCGGGTCGGCAAATTCGCTTTCATCACGGTTGGCGGCGGCGAACCAGGTGACGATCTTGTCGCCTTTGGCGATCTTCTGGCCGCCGACCTCCGTATCCGCCATGGCGGTACGGCGCATATGCATCACCGGCGTGGCATAGCGCACCATCTCCCGCACCGCCGTCTTCATCAAGCCGGGATCGGCCCGCAGACGGCGCCATTCATCTGGAAACTGGGCAAAGGCGGCGATGGAATGCGACAGGGAATTGCGCGTCGTCTCATTGCCACCGACCAGCACCAGGATCAGGTTACCGACGAAATCCGCCTCACTGACCGGCTGGTCGCCGACCTTGGCATTGGCCAGCAGGGAGGCGACATCGCTGCCCGGCCGGGCGCGGCGATCCACGAACAGCTCATGGGCAAAGGCCAGAAATTCCCCCATCGTGGCGGCCAGCGCCTCCGGCGATTGCCGGAAATCGGGGTCATCCTCCCCCACGAAGGCGTTGGTCCAGTGGTAGAGCTGCTTCCACATCTCGCTGGGCAGGTTCAGCAGTTCCGCCAGCGTCAGCAGCGGCAGCGGGGCCGACAGCAGGGGCACCACATCCACCGGACTGTCATTGGGGATCTGCTCCAGCAGGTCGGACACGCGTTTGTTGATCCGCGCCTCGATATCCTCCAGCCGGTTCGGCGTCAGGCTGGGCATGAGGGCGCGGCGATATTGCGTGTTGACAGGTGGGTCCTGGGAAATGAAGGGGGTGCCGATCGCGGCCTCCCCCGAATTGGTCAAGCCCACCTCATTCTCGTTGAAGATCCGGTGCCCGCCATTCTCCCGCGCCGACGAGAACAGGTCGGGCTTGCCCAGAACGCTCACGATATCGTTGTAGCGTGTCACTGCCCAGAAGCCGGTACCATCGGCCTCCGGGTTCCAATGGACCGGGGATTCGCGGCGTAACCGCGCAAATGTCGTGTGTGGAACCCCTTCGACATACAGGTCGGGGTCCTTCAGGTCGGGAAATCCGTTGCCGATATGGCCCATGGCATATCTCCTGGATCAGAAGCTGTAACGCAGGGAGGCACCAAAGGTGCGCGGCGACTTGGGCACCAGGAAGGGATAAGGGAAGCCCGCACCGCGCAGGTCCAGCCCGTAGCCATAGGCCTTGGTGTTGAACAGGTTGTTGGCGAATACCGACAGGCGCAGGCCGTCACGCTCCCAGGCCAGATTAGCATTCACCATCGTGTAGCCGCCCTGCTGCAATTCCTGGTTCGCCTGCGTGGCCAGCGGATTGACGTCGTTGAAAGGCGAGAACCATTGCCGGCTGAAATAGCTGGCGGTGGGGCTGAAGGTGATGGCTCCCTCGGCCAGTTCCGCCACCTGCCAGTCGAAGCCCAACTGCGCCGTGAGCTTCGGTGCGAAGGGCAGTTCATTGCCGCTGAGATCCGCACCTTGCAGCGTCAGTTCCTTGTACTTCGTATCCAGCAGGCCCATGGAGCCATTGACGGAGAAGGTGCCGCTGACCCGCAGGTTGAACTCCGCCTCCGCCCCCAGCACCCGGGATTTGGGGGCGTTGACCAGGATGTTGGTGGGGCCGGGCTGCAGATCCTGAACCTGCTGATTGCGGTAATCGTAATAGAACAGGGCGCCGGACAGGCTCAGCCGGTTATCCAGATAGCGGCCCTTGGCACCGATCTCATAGGCGTTCACCTTCTCCGGATCGACATAGTTGATGCCTTTGGAGGAGGTGTAGCTGCCACCATTGAAGGCACCAGACCGGTAGCCGCGATTATAGCTGGCATAAAGCAGCGTGCCGTCCTCGAACTTATAGCTGAGCGCCACACGGCCGGTCAGCGCGCTGCCATCGCCATCCAGATTGAAGCGGGCATTGGGGTTATAGGCGCAGGTGCCCGCCGCCCCGGCGCACGGCACGGTGGTGGCCAGCGGGCTGGGCGTGCCACGGAACTTGCCGGCAAACAGATAGGCGGTACCATCCTCATAACGGGATGTGTCCCAGGTATAGCGGGCACCCACGGTCAGGGTCAGGGGATCGGACAGGTCGTAATCCACCTGACCGAACAGGGCCTTGGATTTGCGGACCTGTTTGTAATGCTGGAAGAAGCCGCCATCGACACCTGGCGCCAGCATGGAACCGATATTGAACAGATTGTCGGTTTCCACCGTGTCGCGGCCATAGATGCCGCCGGCCACCAGCGTATAGCCGTCACCACCATAATTCGCACGCAGTTCCTGGTTGAACTGCTTGTAATCGGACTGCCAGTTAATGTTCAGAATGACCAGAGGTGACCCGTCGGACGCCTGCTGAAGGTTCTGTTTGCCACCATCATAGGAGGTGATGGAGGTGATGCTGAGGCTGTCGGAGACATTCCAGGCGATGTTGGCCGACGTGCCCCAGGCATCCGTCTTGTTATCGCCGATACTGTCCTCATTCACCTCGAAGAAACCCAGACCCTGCCGATAGGGCAACAGGCCATGAACGGCGGCCTGCGTGCCCCGGTCACGGCCGGCATAGGCCTTGAGATTGATATCCACGTCCCCATCGCCGGGCACGACGCGCAGGCTGAACCGGCCCTGCAATGTGTCGCTGCTGTTGGGATCGCGGCCACCGGGATAGACATTCTTGATCTGGCCGTCGCCCTTTTTGTAGTTCACGGCGGCACGCACGCCGACATGATCCTCTGCCAGCGTGGCCTCTGCCGCACCTTGGGCCGTCAGCGTGTTGAAATTGCCATATCCGATCTCCGCATAGCCCTCATTGCCGTTCAGGCGCGGGCCGCGGGTGATGAAGTTGATGGCACCACCCGTGGTGTTGCGGCCGAACAGGGTACCCTGCGGACCGCGCAACACCTCCACCCGTTCCAGGTCGAACAGGCCCATGCCATGGCTGGTGCGGTTGGCCAGATAGACATCGTTGATATAAACGCCGATGGGCGATGCCTGGTTCGAGTTATATTCGTTGGCCACGCTGATGCCGCGCAGGGCAAAATTCGGCTGCGTGCTGCCATAGGGACTGTTGACCTGCAGGTTCGGCACGGCCATGGCCAGATCGGCGGAATTGGTCACGCCCTTTTCAGTCAGCGCGTCGCCCGTGAAGGCGGAAATCGCCAACGGAACCTCAGTGATTGTCTGTTCACGGCGCTGGGCCGTCACGATGATTTCTTCCAGGACCGCAGGTGCTGCGGTCTGCGCCAGCCCAGCCGTCGGCATCACCAGCGCTATGGCGCTGGCGCTCATCTTGATAAAGCGCATGTAACCTCCCTAACGCCGCCACTGTCGCAATGGTGGGCGGCTGTCATTTTTGGCCGGCGGGTTCACCCGCATCAGGTGCCCTTATGCTAGATCGGTGGGCACTTGGTTTGGAATGCGCAATATCGCAGGTTTTGGCACGGTTCTGCGGTCGGTTTAGACAAAACCTACCCTGCCCTTGCCGGCACGGTCTGTACCGGCAATCACGTCGACATGGAGGTGCCGACAGCACCGCTCCCCACCAATCAAAATGAAGAGGAACCAGCCCCATGCCCACCATCACCGTCATCAGCCAGACAGGCGAGGAGCGACAGGTCGACGCTGAAATCGGCAAGACACTGATGCAGGTGGTCCGCGATGACAGTGGATTTGAGGACCTGATCGCCATGTGCGGCGGCTGCCTGTCCTGCGCGACCTGCCATGTGCATGTGGAAGGGGCGGTCGAGGGGGCCCTGCCCCAGCTTGGCCCTGATGAGGATGATCTGTTGGCGGGGTCGCCCGATAGAAGTGCCGGATCCAGACTGTCCTGCCAGATCCCGATGACCGAAAAGTTGGCCGGCATCCGGGTGCGGATTGCGGATGATGGCTGACACTTCTTCATGACCTGTCAGCCGCCTCTGACCTGCTCTCCTAACCTGAAAAATTCACCATGCTGGCGGGTTTAAGCAGTGATTGAACGCTATCCTGACGGCAATTTCCCTTTGGAACTGGCACTATGCAAAGCTGCCAGCTTCACCGCATCGATATTGCGAATAATTTCTATTTCCATTAAGCAGAAGGGCAGCAGATTCGGGTAGATATGGGGATGAGGAGTGGTGGAGGGTGCGGCGGCGGCGGTGATCGGCAAACTCTATACCACCCATGCCCATTGGCTGCAGGACTGGCTGCGGCTGCGCACACGCTGTGCCAACCGGGCCGCCGATCTGACACAGGATACTTTCTGCCGATTGCTGGAACAGCCCCGCCTGCCGCCACTGGCCAGCCCGCGCGGCTATCTGGCCACGGTGGCCCGCCGTCTGCTGATCGACGATATCCGTCGGCGGGAGATCGAGCGGGCCATTGCCGATATCTGTGCCCTGCAGAACGGGGAGGCCGACCTGCTGACGCCGGAGCGTATCGCAGAAGCAGCACAGTTCCTGGATATGGTGGCCCGCCTGCTGGATACCCTGCCGGAACAGGCCCGCACGGCCTTTCTGCTCCGCCGGGTGGAGGGATTGAGCCAGCAGGAGGTGGCGACAGCGCTGGGCGTATCACTGGCCACGGTCAAGCGACATATTGCCTTGTCCTATGCAAGTTGCCTGTCGATCATGGAGGGGGCGTAACATGCCGGGGGCGGGCGCCCCATCGGCAGACCTGATCCATCAGGCGGCCCAATGGGCCGCCATGATTGATGCCGGTGATGTGACGGAAAGCGAGATGGCCGCCTGTCGGGCCTGGTGTGCGGCGGATCCGCAGCATCAGGCCCTTCTGGACCGGATGCTGGGTTTCAACGACCGGATGGCGGCAGCACCATTTGAAAAGGCGGCATTGCACCGGCTGTTGCATCGGCGATCCCGCCGCCCCCTCTTGGCTGGTGCCGCCGCCCTTCCCCTGCTGGTTGCCGGCATCTGGGCGGCATGGCAGGTGCTGCCGCTACACAGCCTGTTTGCCGATTACCGCACTGCCCCCGGCGAACAGCGCGTGGTCGATCTGGCCGATGGCAGTCGCCTGACGCTGGATACGGATGGTGCGCTGGATGTGAAACTGGGGCCGGAGCGCCGGCTGGTTCAATTGCAGCAGGGACAAATCCTGGCAGAGGTTGCCCCCGGCCGCAACCGGCCCTTCATCGTCGAAACCCCAGAAGGGACAGCAACCGCCCTGGGCACGGCCTTTATTGTGCGGCGTGAGGCGGGGGGCACGCTGGTCATGGTGGTGGAATCTCATGTCCGGGTCTGTGCGTCCGCACCGCCGGCCCATGTGCTGCCATGCCGCGATATCGGTCCCGGGGAAAGCGTGCATCTGTCTGCCCGGATGGTAACGGCCCCAAAGCGCGTGGATACTGCCCGCGCCACCCTCTGGACACAGGGGTGGCTGGAGGTGGATGACCAGGAGGTGACCGATGTACTGATCGAGTTGAACCGTTATCGGGATCAGCCCATCGGTTTCGATCCGTCTGCCCTGCGGGGCCTGCGGGTGACGGGCAGCTTCCCATTGACCGACACAGATCAGGCGCTGCAGGGGCTGGCCCGCACGGCCCGTCTGCATGTCGACCGCGATACCGATGGCCATGTCGCTGTTCGACCAGGGAATGCTGCACAAAAAAACTGAGCCGTTTTTCCGGTTCGTCCGTCCCCCTTACTGAGAGGGTTAGTTTCAAGGACGATGCCGATGTTCAGTTTTCGTAAGGCCTCCCTGCGCGGAGCCGTTGCCATGATCGCCTTGGCCGGTACCGTGTCACCCGTTGCCGGGGCCGAAGGGGTGGCCGCCGCGCCGATGACGGAATTCGATATTCCCGCCAGCTCCCTGGGGGCGGCCATCGCCCGCCTGGGGCGGCAGGCTGGCGTGATGGTGACGGTCGATCCCGCCCTGGTGCGCAATCTCCGCACCGAGGGGCTGCGCGGTCGGTACAGCGTGGCGGACGCACTGGACCGGTTGCTGGCCGGCAGTGACCGACAGGCCAGAATAGACGGGACCGGCGGCTTCATCATTGCCGCCCGTGGGAATGTCGCCAGCTCGATCCCGGAAACCGATACGGAAATCGTCGTCATCGGCACGCCGGAATCGCGTTATGTCAGCCGCACGCCACAGGCCGGCAGCCGCATTGAAAAGGACATCCTGGACACCCCCCGCTCGGTCGATGCCATCCCGGAGCAGGTGCTGCGCGACCAGCATATAAGGGAGTTGAGCGAGATCTACCGCTATTCCGCCAATGTGGTGAACAATGACGGCTATGGCGGCACGCGGGAAGATTACATTATTCGTGGTTTCCGTCGCCGCGATGATGTCTACCGTGATGGCGTGCGGCTGAAGACCAACAGCATCGTCGATCCCAGCACCGTCGCCAGCGTGGAAATCCTGAAAGGCCCTACGTCCGACATCGGCCAGATGACGCCGGGCGGGTTGGTCAACATCATCACCAAGAAGCCGCAGCTGCAGGAATACCGCCGGATTGAACTGAATACCGGCAATCAGGGGGAGCGCCAGGCCTATGCCGATATCACCGGCGGCTTTGCCGGGGACCGCTTCGCCTATCGGCTGACCGGAAGTTACGAAAATGGCCACACATTCCGCAATGACAGCAAGACCAAGCGCAGCTTTGCCAATGGCAGCCTCAGTTGGTTCGGCGACAGCGGCGCCACCGCCAATCTGACCTATGAGCATGGCGATGACGACCGGCCGATGGACCGCGGCTCTATCACCCTGCCTGTCAGCGGCAGCCTGCGCGAGGTGCCTTCCCTCCCCCGCTCGCAGCGTCTTGACGCTCCCTTTGCCCGACGCGATTCAAGCTACGATCTCGCATCGGCCGATCTGGCCATACCAGTGGCCCCGGATTGGCAGATGGAAGCGAAACTGTTGTCCAACACGGAAAAGACGGACGAAGTGCATACCGAGGTCCGCTCCATCGCCAGCAATGGCACTCTGGTGCGACGGGTGGAGGGCAATGACGACCGCGACCTGGAAACCCGGTTCGGTCGCCTGCAGATGCGCGGTCAGGGGGAGTTGGGCCTACCCTACAAGCTGGTGGCTGGTGTGGAATATCGTCGGCAGACAGAAAGCTGGATCAATTATGTCGGCGCCAACCAGAGTTTCGGCACCGCCTTCAATCCGCAATCGGAAAAACTGGTGAATGATGGGGCCAGTCCGGTGCAGCGGACGCAGCGGACGCAGCGGTCGGTGAAGCAGGAGGATTGGGGGCCTTATGTCCAGGCCGATATCCAACTGGCTGAGCCCTTGACCCTGACCCTTGGCGCCCGGCGGGAAGCCTATAAGGGTAACTTTGCCAATCAGGTGATCGTCGGCAGCGGGGGCCGTACGGCATTCTCCTATCCCACCAGCTACAAATTTACCAAGTCCGGGGCGCTGGCCTATAAGCCGGAGGAAAGCTGGACGCTCTATGCCAATTATTCCGACACGTTCCAGCCGCAGAATTTCTATGAGAACAGCACCCAGGTTTTCCCCGCCCAGGAAGGCCGGATGTATGAAGCTGGCGCCAAGAAAGCCCTGTTCGGCAACCGGCTGCTGCTGACCGCCGCCTATTTCGACATCAAGCAGAGCAATCTGGTGGAGGTTTCAAACGGGGTTCCCTTCCTGTCGGGTGGGCAAACGTCGCGCGGGGTCGAAATGGCGGTCATCGGCTCGCCCATGCGGGGATTGAATGTCCGCGCCGGGGTCGGTCATGCCGATGCGGAGGTGGTCAGCCGCGATACCGCCACCGACGGCAAGCTGCCGACCAATGTGCCGCGCTGGAACGCCAACGCCTATGTCAGCTATGAAATCAAGGACGAGGACAGCCCCCTGCGCGGTCTGGGCCTGGGTCTGGGGGCTATCTATGTTTCCAAGCGCTATGGCGATATCCAGCACAGCTTCTCGATCGGTGACTATCTCGTGGCCGACGCAACGGCCTGGTATTATCTGCCGCTGGGCACGGGTCGACAGGTTCGCCTGACCGGCGGGGTGAAGAATCTGTGGGATGAGCGCTATTACACGGCGTCCGGTGGCACCTACCGTATCGCGGTGGGGGCACCGCGCACCGTCTTCGTTGGTCTGGCGGCGGAGTTCTGAACCATGACGGCGCGTGATCAGGCGCGGGCTTGGTGCCTGCTGGCCCTGTTCGAACTGGCGGCCGGTGGTGTTGCCATTGCCCGGCTGGGCCCCGGTCCCGGCATCATCATGGCGCTCTTCCTGCTGGGCATCGGCGGCACGCTGCTCAGTTGGCTTTATCGCGGGAACCGGCGCTGATGCGCACGCTGATCGTCACCTTGCTGGCCCTGGTGCTGGGCCTGCCCGTCTGTATCGCACTTGCCGCCCTGCTGGGGCGTACGGCGGGGCTGCGGGGGGATGCGCTGGGCTTTGCCGTGCTGATCGCCGGCAATCTGGGCTGGATCGTGCTGCTGTTCGCCGCCTTGTGGCAAATAGCGAAGGAAAAGGATCGATGACCCGCAAGGAAATCGCCAAGCGGCTGCTGGCCATGCATGGGGCCATCAGCCTGGTATTCCTGTTGCTGATTTCCTGGTCGATCTGGACCGGCATCCTGTCGGTCTATGCTGATCTGGCACGCCCCTGGTTGCGGGCGGATGTCGCGGCGGCATTCGACAATCCCGCAGCTTCACCGTCGGTGGTGCTGGACTTCATCCTGCAAGGCGGCAGTTTGGGGGAGAGCTGGAATTTATTGGCCCCGACGCCGCTCCGGCCTTTCCATGTTTATGCCGGGCCCGTTCCCCCCGGCGGGGCGCCACAGGTCCTGATGGTCAATCCGGCTACCGGGCTGCGGGAACCGTGGAACAACCTGGCAGCCGATGGGTTGTTCCGTCGCATCCATACGGACCTGCTACTACCCAAACCCTGGGGACGGCTGGCCATGGGACTGGCGGGGGCGCTGATCACCATTCTGGTGGGCACCGGCCTGTTCATCCATGGCAAGCAGATTCGCGATGCCTGGCGCTGGCGACGCAGTTCACCGTTGCTGGACCTCAGCGAAAGCCACAAGCGTGTTGGGCTCTGGTTGACGCCGTTCCTGCTGCTGATGGCCCTGACAGGGGCCATTCTCGGGTTAAAGATCGCCATACCACCGGTCACGCAGGCTTTGGGCGTGGCCGTGGAGGTGCCGGAGAGACCGACCGGCACCCGGTCACTGGAACTGACAAGGTTGGATCGCTGCGTCAGCGACGCCTTGGCCGCCGCACCGGACACACGCTTTGCCGCAATCAACCGGAGCGGTGACCGGGTGGAGATCAGGCTTCTGCGCCTGCGCAGCCTGCAATGGTGGGGCGAAGGCGGGGGCAGTGCGCGCGCCCTCTGCGATCTGACCGCCGGTTCCGTCCGGCTGATTCAGACGGCCCCCTCCGGTGGCATCTGGGGGGCGCTGGAAAGCGCGCTGCGTCCCATCCACTATGCCCGCTTCGGCAGTACAGCGGTGCTGGTAGCCTATATCCTGCTCAGCCTGTTATGTCTGTGGTCGATCGACAGTGGCATGAAATTGCTGTGGCTGCGCCAGGCCGGTGACGGGGCGGACAGCGTGTCCCGTCGCCTTTATCGGGCCAACAACCAGCTTTATGGGGTTCTGCCCCTGCTGCTGCTGGCCGGCAATCTGGTTGCCGGCTGCACACCCTGGCTGCTGATGGCCTGTGCCACCCTGATCCTTGTCACGCTCAATCTCACAAGGTGGGCGGGATGGCTGCGCCATCCCGCCTTGTCCTGGGGTCTGGCGGCAGCCTATATGCTGCTGATTGCCGGGCGGCATTGGCTGTTGCCCTGGACAGGGGCCGCCTGGACCCCCGTTCTGCTCACCGATGCCAGCCTGCTGGGCATGGCTTTCTGGCTGCTGCAGCCCTGGCGCCCTTCCCCGGCAGCTGCCGACCGTGATCCTGGCCGACCGACGGGGACAAAGGAGACAAAGGGTGTCCAACACCAAACCGGATAAATCTGACCGGATAAATCCGGCCAGTCGGACAAGAAGCTGCTGCAGGATCTGTATATCGTGCAGTTCATAGGCCGTCTGGCTCAATTAGTTAAATCATCACCAGGGACTAAAGACTTACGCAATATATGTTGATACGTGATGACCTGCTCCCTGGAAATATCTCCGGCATAAAGTAGAGTCCTCCGATCGAAGGAGGGCTATTTGAGGAAGAAGAGCCGTTTCAGCGAAGAACAGATCATCGGGATCCTGCGGGAGCAGGAGGCTGGGCATAAGACGGCGGAGATTTGCCGCCGTCATGGGATTTCGGAGGCGACATTTTACGCCTGGAAATCGAAATATGGCGGGCTGGAGGTGTCTGAGGCCAAGCGCCTGAAGGGCTTGGAGGAAGAGAACAGCTGGCTGAAGAAGCTGCTGGCCGAGGCGATGCTGGACAACGCCATGCTACGCGAGGTGGCGGGAAAAAAGTGGTAAGGCCCGTCGTTCAACGCCAGACGGTTGCCTATCTGCGGGCGACGTTCGGTGTCAGCGAGCGGCGGGCCTATTCTGTTCTGAAAGTGCATCGGCGGACGATCCGCTACCGGTCGCGGCGCCCTGATGACGGTGCCTTGCGGCAAAGGCTGCGGGAACTGGCATCGGAGCGGCGGCGGTTTGGCTACCGGCGTCTGGGATGTCTGCTGGCCCGGGAGGGGATGGCGGTGAACCATAAGAAGCTGCTGCGGATTTACCGTAAGCGTCAGCCGTTCCCCGCGTTTTTTTTGTTTTTCAGGCGTTTGGCGGCAGCGTTTCTGCGGTTTGCGATGCGGCTGAGAGCGTATTGCATCGGGATTTCATCGATGGTGTGGGGATCGT
>NZ_JANLNL010000007.1:0-218446 GCF_027568365.1 Niveispirillum sp. BGYR6
CGCAATCTGCCGCCTCATTCGCGCCGCCATCCTCATCGGCTCACCCAAAACACCAATCGCCGCCTGAAATCACCAAAAACAAAACCCCGCCGAATTTCGACGGGGTTTGTCAGCAGTCTGAGGGGCGGCCTGTGCCGGCCGCCCCTTTTGCCTGAATATTACTGCTCAGATACCCACAGCGTGACCGTCGGCCTGGTCCAGGGCCAGGTTGCGGCGGATATGGGCGATCAGCAGTTCGGTGGTGGTGGGGATGTCGAATTCCGCCGTATCCAGCACCAGATCGGGACTGGTCGGGGCCTCGAACGGGGCGGACACGCCGGTGAACTGGGCGATCTTGCCGTCGCGGGCGGCGGCGTAAAGGCCCTTGGGGTCACGCTGGGCGCAGGTGTTGACGTCGGCCTTCACCCACACTTCATGGAACCCGTCACCGATGATGGTGCGCGCCAGTTCGCGCAACTCAGCGGTGGGGGAGATCAGGCTGACCAGCACGACGCTGCCATTTTCCGCCATCAGCTTGGCCACTTCGGCCACGCGGCGGACATTTTCCAGCCGTTCGGCGGGGCTGAAGCCCAGATCCTTGTTCAGGCCCTTGCGCAGATTGTCGCCATCCAGCACCAGCACGCGCCAGCCATCATCAAACAGACGACGCTGCGCCCCCATGGCCACGGTGGACTTGCCGGCACCCGACAGGCCGGACAGCCACAGCACACCACCGCGATGGCCGTTGCGCGCCTCAAACGCCGCACGGTCGACGGAGCTGTCAACCGCCGTCACCGGGCCCTTGACGCTGGCGGCATTCTCCGCCGCCCCCAGCACGACGGCCCCGCCGACGATGCGGGTGCCACGGGCCAGACCCGCACGGCCGGTGATCGGCAGATCGGTATGGGGGTCAAAGGCGATGGGGGCCGCACTGCGCAGCACAATCTCCGCAATACCGCCCTGGCCCAACTCCTGGGTGTCGGCATCGTTGAGGTTTTCCACATCGACGATGCGTTCGAACTTCTCCACCACCACGGCATGTTCGGCCGTGGTCAGGCGCAGGGTCAGGCGGGAACCGACGACCAGCGGTTCGCTGTCCAGCCAGAAGGCCCGCACGCGCAGCGCCAGCGCCAGATGCGGCATATGGCCGGCGGGCGCGATGATCTGGCCACGCGCCAGGGCCGCATCTTCAATGAAGGAGATGGCGGCGGACTGGCCGGCGCGGGCGAACTGTTCGCCATCGCCGCGACCGGTATCAATGCTGGCCACCGTGGCCGGCTGGCCGGTGGGCGCGATTTCCACCTTGTCGCCTAAGCGGATACGGCCCGTCTCGATCCGGCCCACCGCCATACGGCGGTCGCCGCGGCGATACACGTCCTGGATCGGCATCCGGAAGGTGGCGTCGGCCCGGCCTGCCGGCGGGGTCAGCAAATCCAGCGCTTCCAGCAGGGTCGGCCCCTGATACCAGCCCATCTGCTGGCTGCGCGTGGCGATATTGTCGCCATGGCGTGCCGACAGCGGGATGACGTGCAGCGGCTGCATCCCCAGCTTGGCGAGATAGGCTGAAACTTCGTCCTTCACGGCTTGCCACGCCGCCTCCGCATGGCCCATCAGGTCCATCTTGTTGACGGCGATGATGACCTTGGTGACGCCCAGCAGTGACAGCAGATAGGCATGGCGGCGGGTCTGTTCCGACACGCCGCGTTCGGCATCTGTCACCAGCACGGCGGCATCGGCACCCGAGGCACCCGTCACCATGTTGCGCAGGAATTCGCGGTGGCCCGGCGCATCGATGATGACATAGGGGCGCTTGGCCGTCTTGAACCAGATGCGCGTGGTATCCAGGGTGATGCCCTGGTCACGTTCGATCTGCAAGGCGTCCAGCAGGAAGGACCATTCCAGTTCCAGCCCGCGCTGGCTGGAAACCTTCTGCAACTCGGCCAGACGGCCTTCCGGCAGGCTGTCCGTATCATGCAGCAAACGGCCGATCAGGGTGGATTTGCCATGGTCGACATGGCCGACAATCACGATCGGATAGGGGGCCTGGGCCTTACGCGGGGCCAGGATCGGTGCTTCGGCGCGTGGGGCGGCCAAGGTAGCGGCGGTTGCCATGATCTTGCTCTTTTCCGCGAAGGCTTACAGGTAACCGGTGGTGCGCAGGCGTTCGAAGGCGTCTTCGGCCTCATGGTCCATGGACCGGCCGGCGCGTTCGGGCGTGCGGGTATTCTCCAGTTCCTCGATGATTTCCTCGATGGTGCTGGCGTTGCTGTCCACCGGGAAGGTGATGCCGATTTCACCCAGCGAGCGGAAGCGCTTGCCATCCTTGGCGAAATAGAGCGGCACCAGGGGGATTTCTTCCCGCTGGATGTAGCGCCAGACATCCAGTTCGGTCCAGGCCAGCAGCGGATGCACGCGCATATGGGTGCCGGGTGCGCGTTCAATGGTGAACTGGTCCCAGAATTCCGGCGGCTGGTTGGCCGCCTGCCAGGAACCATCCAGCCCGCGGGGGCTGAAAATGCGTTCCTTGGCACGGGTGGCCTGTTCATCACGGCGGATGCCGGTGATCAGCCCGTCAAACTGGTACTTCTCCAGCGCAGCCGCCAGACCCAGCGATTTGCGCGCGGCCACACGGGTGCCGGGCGGCAGGGTCGGGTCGGTCATCTCAATCGGCGGGCACTCATCCTTGATCAGGTTCAGGCCCCATTCCTGGGTGTAGCGATCACGGAATTCGTAAGATTCGGGGAATTCCAGACCGGTATCCAGGTGCGCCACCGGGAAGGGAAGCTCGCCTAAGAAGGCCTTGCGGCACAGCCAGATCAGGACATTGCTGTCCTTGCCCAGCGACCAGAGCAGACCCAGCCGCTTCAGGCGCACGCGCGCCTCGCGCAGGATATAGATGCTCTGGGCTTCCAGTTGGTCGAGATGGTCGAGATGCTGTTGGTCGAGGCTGCTCATTTGGAGGCTCCCACCCCTTAGCTGTTTATCGGCGAAAGCGGCAGGTGGATTCCGCATTCCGTCTTTTCCTGGCCGCGCCAGCGGCCGGCTCGAATATCTTCACCGGGGGCGACCCGGTCGGTACAGGGCATACAGCCGATGGAAGGATAACCATCCTCCTCCAGCGGATGCCGGGGCAGGTCGTACCGGTCCAGATAGTCTTCCACATCCGCCCGGTCCCAACCGGCCAGCGGGTTGATCTTGATCCGGCCATCCGCCGCCTCAAACAAGGGCAGTTCGATGCGGGTGCTGGCCTGATAGCGCTTGCGGCCGGTGATCCAGGCATCGAACGGGGCCAAACCCGCATCCAGCACCTTCACCTTGCGAAAATCGCAGCAGGCCAGGTTATCGGCCCGCCACAGCACGCCATCCTTGTCATGTGTCGCCTCCGCCTCCGGCGTCGGCGACAATTCGCGGATGCCGGTCAGGCCCAGGCGCTGTTCCAGGGTGCGGCGATACCGCAGCGTCTCCCCGAACAGCTTGCGGGTATTGACGAACAGCACCGGCAGCGACGGGTCGATCTGCGCGATCTGGTGCAGCAGCACCGCCGATTCCGTCCCGAAGGACGACACCAGCGCCAGCTTGCCCTTGAAAACCTCTTCGATCAGCGGGCGCAGCAGCGCCTCGCCTTCCAGATGGCCATAGGCGGCGGTCAAATCGCGCGCCTTCGCGGCCAGCGCTTTCATGCTCATCCCTCTACCTCTGCCTTCAGATGCCGGCGCAGCAGGGAGACGGTGCCGTGATCCTGCAGGCCCGGCTGATAGGCGATGGAAATCTCCGTCAGCGCATGGGCCCAGGCGGGGCCGACGCGATCGGCCGGCACCACCACCGTATCCACACCCAACCGGGTCAGGAACTGGTACTGGTCGGGGATGATGTGGCCGAAGGCGCGGATTTCGCCCTTGTAGCCAAACCGCTCCCGCAGTTCCCGCGCGGCGGAAAAGGCGCGGCCATCGCGGAATTTGGGGAACTCCACGGTCACCACGCCCAGATGGGCCAGATCGTCCGCCAGTTCCGTGGCCAACTGATTGGATTTCAGCCGCACCCCCACCGGCTGGCCGCGCGCGATCAGCGCGTCACGCTCCGCCCGCCAGCGGTCCAGGGAAACGATCACCCCACCATCGGCGGGAAGGGCCGCATCATCGGCCAGATCGGTCCAACGGTCTTCAATCTCGCGGCCATGATCAAGCACGGGCATAGAGGGCCTCCTTGAACGGGGCGTGGCCGGTACGGGCCAAGGTGTCGATGAAACGTTCCCCCGGCTGACGCAGGCCGACAAAGGTGGTCACCACGGTTTCCACCGCATTGACGATCTCGTCATAGGAGAAGCCGGGGCCGACAATCTCCGCCAGGGCGGCGGTGTTGGTGGCATCGCCACCCAGCAGAATCTGGAAGAATTCCTCGCCCTTCTTGTCCACACCCAGAATGCCGATATGGCCGACATGGTGATGGCCGCAGGCATTGATGCAGCCGCTGATCTTGATCTTCAGTTCACCCAGATCATGCTGGCGGTCCAGATCGGCAAAGCGCTCGGAAATTTCCTGCGCGATGGGGATGGAGCGGGTATTGGCCAGGGCGCAATAATCCAGGCCGGGGCAGGCAATGATGTCGGAGATCAAGCCGGCATTGGCCGTGCCCAACCCCACCTTGTCCAGGCCCAGCCACAGATCATACAGGTCATCCTGTTTGACATGGGCCAGCACCAGATTCTGCTCGTGGCTGACGCGCAACTCGCCAAAGCTGTAGCGTTCGGCCAGATCGGCCACCACTTCCATCTGGTCCGCCTCAATATCGCCGGGGATGCCGCCGATGGGCTTCACGCTGATGGTGGCGATGGCATAGCCCGGTGCCCGGTGGGCGCTCAGGTTGCTGCGGGTCCAGCGGGCAAAGGCCGGATCGGCCGCCTTGGCCGCCTCAAACTTCTCCGATACCGCCGGCAGGCTTTCCCACGGCGGGGAGGTGAAATGCTGTTCGATCGCCGCGACAATGGCGGGGTCGAGATAATATTTCTGCCGGGGCAGGCGGGCATATTCCTCTTCGATCAGGCCGATGAACTTTTCCGGCCCCATCTCATTGACGGTGATCTTGATGCGCGCCTTGTAGATATTATCGCGCCGGCCCAGCTGGTTATAGGTGCGCAGCACCGCTTCCAGATAGCCCAGGATTTCCGGCACCGGCACAAAGTCGCGCGCCTTGGTCGCCAGATAGGGCGTGCGGCCCAGCCCGCCGCCGACATAGACGGTGAAGCCGATCTCGCCGGCTTCATTCTTCTTGGCGATCAGGCCAACATCATGGATCTGCACGGCGGCGCGGTCGTTCGGCGCGCCGGAAATGGCGATCTTGAACTTACGCGGCAGATAGGTGAATTCCGGGTGCAGCGTGGACCATTGCCGCAGAATTTCGGCATAGACGCGCGGGTCCACCAGCTCATCCGCCGCCGCACCGCAGAACTGGTCGGTGGTGACATTGCGGATGCAGTTGCCGCTGGTCTGGATGGCGTGCATATCCACTTCCGCCAGCTCATGCAGGATGGCGGGAATGTCCTTCAGTTCCGGCCAGTTGAACTGGATGTTCTGCCGGGTGGTCAGGTGGCCATAGCCCTTGTCATAGACGCGCGCAATGCGGGCCAGACGGCGCAGCTTGGTGCTGTCCAACATGCCATAGGGCACGGCAACCCGCAGCATATAGGCGTGAAGCTGAAGGTAGAGCCCGTTCATCAGCCGGATCGGCTTGAACTCTTCCTCCGTGATCTCACCCTTCAGGCGGCGTTCCACCTGGGCGCGGAACTGCTCCACCCGCTCAAAGATGAAGGTCTTGTCGAACTCGTCATAACGGTAAACGGCGGCGTGCGCGTCTGCCGGCTGATTGCTGCGGGGGCTGGTCACGGTCGTGTCAGGCATGGGGGTGAAGCCTAGGTTACCGGTCATGGATCAAAGGGCGGGCGTGGGGCCGGTGACCTGCTTGCCCAGGTCACGGCGCACGCTGGGGCCGATGGCCTTCATGCGTTCGCGGATATGCAGCGGGCGGGTGCCATCGGCTGTGGCTTCCACATCCAGCGGATAGACATCGACGACGATCTGCCGCTTCTCGTCCGCCTTGGCGGTATCCAGCGCCTGGGCAATGGCCTCGCCTTCGAAAATGGCGGCATCGGCCACACGCTCCACCCACTGATTGCCCGCACCCAGCCAGACGGCCACGCCGTCGATCAGACGGCTGCCGGTGATGGATTGCTGGGCACCCTTGGCTTTGACCAACATTTGGGGATCGACCTTCCTGCTGCTTTCGTCAGACGGCTTGGCGCAGATGCGCCGGGACAAGTTCAGTGATGCGGGCGGGGTCGGCCAGCGTGACGACGGACCCGACAATGATGATGGCGGGACCGGTCAGCCCGTGGGCGGCCGCCAGATCGGGCAGGGCTTCCAACGTGCCCACCACCAGCTTCTGGTCGGGGCGCGTGCCCTTTTCCACCAGGGCCGCCGGGGTATCGCCAGCCATGCCGGCTTCCACCAGCCGGCGGGCAATGGCACCCGCTGCCGTCAGCCCCATATAGATCACCAGCGTATGGCGCAGCCGGGCCAGCGCCTGCCAATCCAAATCCGGTTCGCCATCCTTGCCATGGCCGGTCACAAAGGTGACGCCCGGCGCATGGTCGCGATGGGTGACGGGGATGGTGGTCGATGCTCCGCAGCCGAGCGCTGCCGTGATGCCGGGCACGATTTCCACCGGAATGCCTTCGGCGCGCAGCACCTCCAGCTCCTCCCCGCCGCGCCCGAACATGAAGGGGTCGCCCCCCTTCAGCCGCACGACGCGGTGGCCGGCCTTGGCCTCGGCCACCAGCAACTGGTTGATGGCCTCCTGGCTCATCGTGTGATGGGATTTGGATTTGCCGACATAGTGGCGGCGGGCGTCGCGGCGGACATAATCCATGATCCGCTCATCCACCAGCTTGTCATGCACCACCACATCGGCATCCTGCAGCACGCGCAGCGCGCGCAGGGTCAACAGGTCCGGGTCGCCGGGGCCGGCACCGACCAGCGCCACGCGCCCGCCGGCCTGCTGGCCGAACTGGGCATCGTTCAGCGCCAGCATCAGCTTTTCATGGGCGGCCTTTTCGTCCCCCGCCAGGAAGGATTTGGCCACCGGCCCGTCAATCACCGCTTCCCAGAAGCGGCGGCGGGCGGTTTCATCATCACGGGTGGCCTTCACGGCACTGCGGAACCCGTCCAGGAAGCGGGCGAACTTGCCCAGGCCCGGTTCCAGGGCGGCTTCCAGCCGTTCGCGCAGGCGGCGCACCAGCACCGGGCTGGCCCCGCCGCTGGTGATGGCGATGCTGATCGGTTCGCGGTCAATGATGGCCGGCATGATGAAGCTGCAGAGTCGCGGCTTGTCCGGCACATTGACCAGCACGCCGGCCTTGTGCGCTGCTTCGGCCACCGACATATCCACCGCCTCATCATCGGTGGCAGCGAAGACCAGCCGGTGATTTTCCAGATCAGCCGGTGTGAAATCCCGCTCACGAATTTCAGAAGCCAGGGCGACCAAAGCCGGCAAGGGGTTACGGGCTACGATGGTCAGGCGGCAGGCGGATTTGGCAACCAGCCGCGCCTTGCGCAGCGCCAGTTCACCACCCCCTACCACCAGTACCGGCTGCCCCTCCAGGGGCAATGTCACCGGAAAACCACGCAACGCCATGGTAACCCATCCCTCCCTTACCGCAGTCGCGGCATAGCCAATGGTTTGGGATGTGCAGCGCCGCTTGTCGAGGTGAAATATTATTTCTCCAATATCCCTACGTTAAATATAGAGTTTCCCATTTGAGCAAAAAATCGAGGAAAATCAACGAAATTTCATTGATAATGATTATCATATACGTTAATGCTGCTGTTGGGCGTCACAGCAGCCATGCACATGCTGCACATTCTGATGTGAAATAGGCTGTTGAACGCAACGCCTATGTATTTTAGCTGATAGTGCATCGCATCAGGGTGCCGGGACTCTGTCATCGCCCATGACCCCACCCGCCGGATTGAAGGAAGTCGAGTTATGAGCGCGTTCATCGAAGGCAAGGTGCTGTCCGTCCACCATTGGACCGACACGCTGTTCAGCTTCACCTGCACGCGCGACCCGGCCTTCCGGTTTGAGAACGGGCATTTCGTGATGATCGGGCTGATGGTCGATGGCAAGCCGCTGACCCGCGCCTATTCCATCGTCAGCCCGAATTACGAAGAACATCTGGAGTTCCTGTCGATCAAGGTGCCCAACGGCCCGCTGACCAGCCGCCTGCAGCATATCCAGGTGGGCGACACGGTGATTCATGGCCGCAAGTCGGTGGGCACGCTGGTGACCAGCAGCCTGAAGCCCGGCAAGAACCTTTACATGTTCTCCACCGGCACCGGGCTTGCCCCGTTCATGAGCTTGATCCGCGATCCGGAACTTTATGAACAATATGACCGTCTGATCCTGACCCATACCTGCCGCGAGGTGGGGGAACTGGCCTATCACGACCTGATCACCAACGAGCTGCCGAATAATGAGTTCTTTGGCGAACAGCTCAAGGAAAAGCTGACCTATTACCCCACGGTGACCCGTGAGGCTTTCCGCAACCAAGGCCGCATCACCGACCTGATCCGCAATCACAAGCTGTTTGAGGATATCAAGGCCGCCCCGCTGAACCCGGAAACCGACCGGGTGATGATCTGCGGCGGCCCGGCCGTGTTGGCGGAGACGGTGGAGCTGCTGCAGGAACGCGGCTTCAAGGAAGGGGCCGCCCACACGCCCGGCGATTACGTGATCGAAAAGGCGTTTGTGGAGAAGTAAGCCGCTTTCAGCGGGTTGAATAAAAAAGCGCGGGGTTGTGACGGCCCCGCGCTTTTGCTGTCCATGGTCCTTACTTTGCCAATGCGGCGGTCAGTTCCGGGACGATCTTGAACAGATCGCCGACGATGCCGTAATCGGCCACCTGGAACATCGGCGCCTCTTCATCCTTGTTGATGGCGACAATGACCTTGCTGTCCTTCATGCCGGCCAGATGCTGGATGGCGCCGGAGATACCGACGGCGATGTACAGTTCCGGCGCCACGATCTTGCCGGTCTGGCCGACCTGATAATCGTTGGGCACGAAACCGGCATCCACCGCCGCGCGGGATGCGCCCACGGCCGCGCCCAGCTTGTCGGCCAGCGCGTCCAGCAGCGGGAAATTCTCGCCCGACTGCATCCCACGACCGCCGGAGACGATCACCCGCGCCGCCGTCAGTTCCGGCCGTTCGGACTTGGTCAGTTCGGCGGACACGAAAGCCGACAGGCCGGCATCACCGGTGGCGGCGAGCGTTTCCACCACACCGGCACCGCCCGTCTCTGCCGCCGCCTCAAACGCTGTGCCGCGCACGGTGATCACCTTGATGGCGTCGGCTGACTTCACCGTGGCAATGGCATTGCCGGCATAGATCGGGCGTTCGAACGTGTCGGGCGACACCACGCCGCTGATCTCGCTGATCTGCTGCACATCCAGCAAGGCCGCCACGCGCGGGGCCAGATTCTTGCCGAAGGTGGTGGCCGGGAACAGCACATGGCCATAGCCACCGGCCTTCACGGCCGCCACCACCAGCGGGGCAAAGTTCTCGGCCAGCGGCTGGGCATATTCGGCGGCATCGGCCACCAGCGCCTTGGCCACACCGGCGGCCTTGGCGGCGGCTGCACCGGCGTCAGCCACGCCCTGGCCGGCCACCAGCACATGGGTTTCCCCGCCAATCTTCGCCGCCGCCCCCAGGGTGGTCAGCGTCGGCTTCTTCACAGCGCCGCTCGTGGGTTCGGCGATTACCAGAATGCTCATGATGGGTGTCTCCTCAATCGGGGGGAGCGGCTTTGCGGCGGTAGTTCTGGCATCGACGGGGAAGATTTGTTGCCTCGCTCTCGTCTCTCTCAACCGTCACCCCGGCCTGCGCCGGGGTGACGGGAGAGATTTTGAAAAGCGGGGTGGAACCCTCCACAGCCAGAAAACAACCGCCCACAAAACCGTCAGGCGTTACAGCAGGCTCAGATCACGCGCGCTTCATCGCGCAGCTTGGCAACCAGCTCGTCCACGCTGGCGACCTTGATGCCGCCCTTGCGCTTGGGCGGTTCGGTCACTTTCAGCGTGGTCAGGCGCGGGGTGATATCCACGCCCAGCGCGTCCGGCGCCAGCACCTCGATCGGCTTCTTCTTCGCCTTCATGATGTTGGGCAGGGAGGCATAGCGCGGCTCGTTCAGGCGCAGGTCGGTGGTCACCACCGCCGGCAGCTTCAGTTCCACCGTCTCCAGACCGCCATCGATTTCGCGCGTCACCGCAACCTTGCCATCGGCCGGCGCCACCTTGGAGGCAAACGTGCCCTGGCCCCAGCCCAGCAGGGCCGCCAGCGCCTGACCGGTCTGGTTGGCATCATCATCAATGGCCTGCTTGCCCAGAATCACCAGATCGGGCGCTTCCTTGGCCACCACGGCCTTCAGCAGCTTGGCGACCGCCAGCGGCTGCACCTCCGCGTCGGTCTGCACCAGAATGCCCCGGTCGCCACCCATGGCCAGACCGGTGCGGATCGTCTCCTGCGCGCCCGCCGGGCCGATGGAGACAACCACAATCTCCGTCGCCTTGCCGGCTTCCTTCAGGCGAACCGCCTCTTCAACCGCGATCTCGTCGAACGGGTTCATCGACATCTTCACATTCGCAAGCTCGACACCGCTCTCGTCGGGCTTCACGCGGACCTTCACGTTGTAATCAACAACGCGCTTTACGGCGACCAGGAGTTTCATGAGATGTCTCTCAGGTTCGATTCAAAATTCAAAGATTGCGGGCGATGACCAGACGTTGGATATCGCTGGTACCCTCATAAATCTGGCAGACGCGGACGTCGCGGTAGATGCGTTCGACCGGGAAATCATTGACATAGCCATAGCCGCCAAAGGTCTGGATGGCGTCGGAACAGACGCGCTCCGCCATTTCAGAGGCAAACAGCTTGGCCATCGATGCCTCTTTCAGGCAGGGCTGGCCGGCCCCGCGCAGGCTGGCGGCGTGCAGCACCAATTGGCGCGCCGCCTCAATCCGGGTGGCCATGTCGGCCAGCCGGAAGGCCACCGCCTGATGCTCGATGATGGGCACGCCCATGGAAACCCGGTCACGGGCGTAATCGCGCGCCGCCTCAAATGCCGCCTGGGCCATGCCGACCGACTGGGCAGCAATGCCGATGCGCCCGCCTTCCAGATTGGCCAGCGCGATGCGATAGCCCTGGCCCGGTTCGCCCAGCATCAGGTCTGCCGGTACCCGCACATCGTCCAGCACGATCTGGGCCGTATCGGAACAGCGCTGGCCCAGCTTATCCTCCAGCCGTGCCACCTGATAACCGGCTGTGTCGGTCGGCACCAGGAAGGCGGACATCCCCTTCTTACCGGCCGCCGGGTCGGTGATGGCGAAGACCAGCGCCACGCCGGCATGTTGGCCATTGGTGATGAACTGCTTGGCGCCGTTCAGCACATAATGGTCGCCATCGCGCACCGCGCGGGTTTTCAAGGCCGAGGCATCGGAACCCGCCTGCGGTTCGGTCAGGCAGAAGGCGCCCAGCATCTGCCCCGCCGCCATCGGGCGCAGGAAGCGTTCCTTCTGCGCCATGGTGCCGAATTTCAGGATCGGCGCACAGCCGACTGAATTATGCACGCTCATGATGGTGGAGATGGCGCCATCGCCGGCGGCGATTTCCTCAATCGCCAGGGCATAGGCGATGGCATCCGCCCCGGCCCCACCCCACTCCTCCGGCACCACCATGCCCAGCAGGCCCAGTTCCCCCATCTCCGCCAGTTCGGCGGCGGGGAAGGCACCGGTACGGTCGCGTTCCGCCGCCCCAGGGGCCAGCCTTTCGCGGGCGAACTGGCGCGCCATCTCGCGCACCATCGCCTGTTCTTCGGAAAGGATCATCGGATCAGCCCATCCGTTCCACGGCCATGGCCGTGGCTTCGCCACCGCCGATGCAGAGCGAGGCCACACCGCGCCGCAGGCCATAGCGTTCCAGGGCTGCCAGCAGCGTTACCAGGATGCGGGCACCCGATGCGCCGATCGGGTGGCCCAGGGCGCAGGCCCCGCCATGCACATTCACCTTGTCATGGGGCAGGTCCAGGTCGCGCATCGCCGCCATGGCGACGATGGCAAAGGCCTCGTTGATCTCAAACAGGTCAACATCGCCGGCCTGCCAGCCGGTCTTGGCGAACAGCTTCTGCATCGCCCCCACCGGGGCGGTGGTGAACCAGGCGGGGGCCTGGGCGTGGCTGGCATGGCCGACAATGCGGGCCAGCGGGGTGATGCCGCGCTTTTCCGCCTCTGACGCCCGCATCAGCACCAGGGCGGCGGCCCCATCGCTGATGGAACTGCTATTGGCCGCCGTCACCGTGCCATCCTTGGCGAAGGCTGGCTTCAGGGTGGGGATCTTGTCCGGGCGGCCCTTGCCGGGCTGTTCATCCTTGTCCACCAGCACCTCGCCGGAACGGGTTTTCACCGTGACCCCGGTGATTTCGCCTGCGAACTTGCCTTCATCCACCGCCGCCTTGGCACGGCGCAGGCTTTCCAGCGCGTAATCATCCTGCATCTGGCGGGTGAACTGGTAATGGCTGGCCGTATCCTCGGCAAAGGTGCCCATGGCGCGGCCGCGGTCATAGGCATCTTCCAGCCCGTCCAGCGCCATATGATCGTACATCGTGGCATGACCGTAACGATAGCCACCGCGCGCCCGGTCCAGCAGATAGGGCGCATTCGACATGCTCTCCATCCCCGCCGCGATGCCGATATCAATGCTGCCGGCCAGGATGCCATCATGGATGGCCATGGTGGCCTTCATGCCGCTGCCGCACATCTTGTTCAGGGTGGTGCAGGGGACGGATTGCGGCAGGCCGGCACCCAAGGCGGCTTGGCGGCCCGGTGCTTGGCCCTGGCCGGCCTGCAGCACGTTACCCATGACCACCTCTCCCACCGCATCGCCGGGCAGGCCGGAGCGTGCCAGGGCGGCGCTGATGGCGGCCGCCCCCAGCTGGGCGGCGGTCAGAGCGGACAGGTCGCCCATCATGCCGCCCATGGCGGTACGGGCGGCGGCGGCAATGACAATGGGATCGGTGGCCATGGGGGGCGTTTCCTCTACCGGATGTGGGGGGCGTTCAGACGGCACCCCTTTGGCGGCAAGTCTAGACATGATCGAACCGCTCGGGTAGAGCCGAAACGATCATTCAATGTGATCGTTTTTGTCATCCACGCAGGAAGCCCGCCGCCATGGATAAGGATAGTGTCTCCATCCATTTCGTTCAGGGTATTGCCGATTGTGCTGCCGCCAAGGGGGTGGCGTTGGAACCGCTGCTGCGCAAGGCCGGGATTGATCCCGCATTGCTGGCCGATCCAGCAGCACGTGTGCCGGTATCGGCCTATGGCATCCTGCTGCGGGAGGTGGCGCAGTTGCTGGATGATGAGTTTTTCGGCATGGATCGCCGCCGGATGAAGCTGGGCAGTTTCAGTATGCTCTGCTTGCTGGCGGTGGGGGCCCGCAATCTGGGCCGCGCCTTGCAGCGGCTGACCCATGGCTATCGCGCCTTATTCGATGATGTGCATGTGGCGCTCTGCCATGGCGATGGCACGGCCTGGCTGGAGGTGCGGCCGCTGGACCCGGCGCGGCCGCTGCCGATCTTCGCCTATGAAACCCTGCTGGTTTATATCCATGGCGTGGCCTGCTGGCTGGTGCGCCAGCGCATCCCCATCCTGGCGGCGGATTTCGCCTATGGTGAGCCGCCGCAGGTGGATGAATATTTCCTGCTCTACAGTTCCACCCTGCGCTTCAACCAGCCGGCAACCCGGCTGCGTTTTGACGCCAAACTGCTCTCCCTGCCGGTGCAGCAGGATGAACGCTCGGCCCGCAGCTTCCTCAACCAGGCGCCGGACAGTTTTCTGGTGAAATATAAAAACCCGGACAGCTACAGCCAACGGGTGCGCAGCCTGCTGCGCCAGTGCCCGCCGACGGACTGGCCGGATTTTGAGAGGGTGGCGCAGCAGCTGCGCTGCTCCCCCGCCACCTTGCGGCGCGGCCTGCGGCAGGAGGGGCGGCCTTTCCAGGATATGAAAGACAAGTTGCGCCAGGAACTGGCCATGGCCGCCCTGGCCGACCCCGCCCAGTCCATCGCCGAGGTTGCCGCCATGCTGGGCTTTGCCGAACCCAGCGCCTTTCAGCGGGCCTTTCGCAAATGGACGGGGCTGGCGCCGGGGGCGTGGCGGGCGCAGCCCCGCCCCTGATGGCGGTCAGTGGCGGTGCCGGCCACCCTGAGACATGCTGAAATCGATGGGGATGACCATTTCCATCGGGTCCGGCAATTCCGCCGGCAGGGGCGGCAGGGCACTGACGCGGCCGAACAAGGCCACCGCCTCCTCATCCAGCAGCGGGAAACCGCTGGACCGTTCCAGCTTGACGCTCAGGATATTGCCGGCCCGGTTCATCACGAAACGGACATAGGCCACCCCTTCCTGGCGCTGCTTGCGGGCGGCCAGGGGATATTGCTTGGCCCGCTGCAGGGTCATCACCAGGGTGGCGGCATAATCCGGCGGCGGGCCGGCGACGGCCTTCACCGGTGGGGGCGGCGGCACCGGCGGCCCCTGTATCGTTTCCACCGGCGGCTGCGGGGTGGCGGCCATGGGGCGGGCATTGGGGGGCACCACCACCGGGACTGGAATCACGGGCATGGCCAGTTGCGGGGCCGGTGGCGGCGTCATTTGCAGGGTGGGCGGGGGCGGCGGGGGTGGGGGCGGTGGCGGTTCAACCACCTCCTCCACCAGGGAGACATGCAGGGGCTCTTCCGGCAGGAACGGCACTTCCCGGTGCTGCATGACGATCAGGCTGCCCACTGCCAGATGCAGGGCCACCACACAGGCGATGGAAAACATCCGCGAGGAGAGCGGCCCGGCTGACAGCCGGGCAGCCCCCGATCCATGCGTTGGCGAACTGTCGGGGAAATAGAACCCCGCCATTGTCTGATCCGCCATTATTCCGCCCCCAAACCAAGAGTCACTAATAATTACTCTTAGTATCATGACATGAGGCGGCTGTTTAGTCTGCCCCGCTCATGGGTGGCATTCCGTCGCTGCCCGCAGAATGGCCAGCTGATAGGTGATCTGTACCGGTCCCGCCGCTTCCAGCGCCCGCATGGCCCGCCGCAGCCGGGCCGCATCCAGCCGACGGGCGGCAAAACCGGCGCCGATATCGCGCAAGCCCAGCAGGAAATGCCGCGAATCGGGATGGGTTTCCACCAGTGCGTGGCTGGTGACGGTAAGGCCGGGCAGCCAGCCGCGCATCGCGGACAATGACGGATAGGAAAGCCCAACCGGCCCGGCCCCCGCAGCCGCCAGGGCGGCCTGCCATTCCTGGAAGGTGCCATCGGCCAGCGTGGCCACCAGCAGCCGCCCGCCGGGGCGCAGCAACCGGCGCCAGGCTGCCAAGGAAGCCGCCGGATCGGCGAACCATTGCAGAGCCAGGCTGGAACAGACCAGATCGACGCTGCCGGGGGCCAAGGCCGGGGCCTCCCCATCCATGGCGGCGAAGCGCAGGCGCGGATCACCGCCGCAGGCGATGCGGCAACGGGCGGCCATGGCGGGGGAAAGGTCGCTGGCCAGCCATTGGCCGATATCGGGCAACAGTGGCAAGGCCCGGCGCGTCAGCAGCCCGGTACCGCAGCCAATTTCCAGCACCCGCGCCCCGGCGGGCAGGTCCAGGCCGGGCAGCAGGGCTGCCAGCTCCCCCGCCACCTGGGCCTGGATACGGGCATTGGCATCATAGGAGGCGGCGGCGCGGCCAAACTGCCGCGCCACGGCGCGCTTGTCGGCCGGGCTCAGCATGAAGCGGCGAGATTCAGGGCGGCGGCAGCACAGGCCGGTGCCGCCGTCAGGGGCAGGGCGTGCCCGCCCGGCAGCCATTCCACCCGGTTGGGGAAGCAGGCTTCGCTATGTGCTTGTGTGACAATCGGGTCATCCCGCCCGGCCAGCGTATGGAAATGCGGGGGCAGGGGGGCTGTACGGTGGTCGATCTCCGCCAGCCATTGCAGCCCCTGGCCCAGCCGGTCGTTGTCCGCCGCCCCGCTGGGCAGGGGCAGGCCGGCGCGGGCGGTGAAATCCGCCAGCACGGCGGCAGGATCGGCGGCAAAGCGGCGGCGCATCTGGGCCAGCAGGCGGGGTGGGGTGCCCGCGGGGAAATCCGCCTGGGCCGTGAAGCGGCTGAAGCCATTGATTGCCAGCAACCCCGCCAGCCCAGCCCGCCCCAGCAACAGGGCCGCCCCCAGCGAATGGCCGATACCGATGACGGGCCGGCCGGGGGGCAGCACGGGTTCATCGGCCGCGCCGAAATAGCCCTGATCCCAGTGCCGGATATCCTCCGCCGGGATGCCGGCATCCTGCAGATGGCCCACCAGTTCCGTCCAGATGCCGGGGGCCCCAGCCCAGCCATGGGCCAGCAGGAAAAGGGGGTTGCTCACCGGTACGGCTCCACTGCCATTTTCCATCGGGCTCGCCCACCTTGACCGTCACCCATGCTGCGGCCGGGGTCCAGGGGCCACAGGCGCCTCGCTCCACGAACCTGGACCCCGGCCTGCGCCGGGGTGACGGTAGAGAAGTGGAAGCCTTCGCGCCCCACATGCCCCATCCCCTTGCCATTCTTCATCCTAGCGGCCCCCTGGGCAGGGCAGCGATGGCGGCCAGCAGGCCGGCAATGTCGGCATCCGACAGGGCGCTGGACAGGCTGATACGCAGGCGGGCGGTGACGGGGGGGACGGTGGGCGGCCGGATCGCCACCACCAGATATCCCGCCTGTTCCAGCTTTGCCGCCAGGGCCAGGGCCGCCGCATCATCACCGGCCACCAGCGGGATGATCTGGGTGCTGCTGTCCAGTACATCATAGCCGGCGGTGGTGACGGCAGCACGCACCTGTGCGCCCATCCCGGCCAGCCGACCCCGCGCGCCCTCCAGCGCCGGCATCAGGTCCAGGGCCGCATCCAGCGCACCCAGCACGGCGGGGGGCAGGGCGGTGGTATAGATGAAGCCGCCGCAGCGGTTGATCAGGTAATCAATCAACTGGCGCGAGCCGGCGACATAGGCACCAAACCCGCCGAACGCCTTGCCGAACGTACCCATGGTGATGGCGACCCGGCCCGGTAAGCCCGCCGACAGCCCGCGTCCGCCCGGCCCCAGCACGCCCACCGCATGGGCCTCGTCCAGGTAAAGCGGGGCGCCGAACCGGTCACACAAATCCAACAGGGCCGGCAGGTCGCAGCGGTCACCATCCATGGAGAAGACGGATTCCGTCACCACCAGCGGCGGGGCCGCCCCGGCCCTTTCCCGCAGCAGGCTTTCCAGATGCGACAGGTCATTATGGCGAAAGCGCTTGGCCTTCAGCCCGGCCCCGAAACTGCCCTGGATCAGGCTGGCATGGGCCAGCCGGTCCACCAGCAGTTCCGTTCCCGGCCCCAGCAGTTCCGCCAGCGCCGGCAGCAAGGTGGCATTGGCCTGAAAGCCGGTGCCCAGCAGCAGCACCGCCTCCACCCCCAGAAAAGCGGCCAGCTTTTCCTCGACATCGCGGTGAATGGCCAGCGTACCGGCCACCAGCCGGGACGCCGCCGACCCCGCCCCGTGCCTGGCCGCATAATCGGCGGCGCGGGCGGCCACGCGGGGATCGTGCGCCAGCCCCAGATAATCATTCGATGCCGCGTCAATCAGCCAGCGCCCATCCGGCAATTGCAGCCGCACCCCGTCCCGCACCAGCGGCCGCAAAGTACGGCGGCGGCTGGCGGCGGACAGGCCGTCCAGAACGGTGGCGGCCCGTTCATCCAACAGGCCACTCATCCCGGCAAACCCGCCGTCACGCTGCGGATGGCCGCCATCAGCCGTTCCAGATCATCTTCCCCGATGGTGAAGGCGGGCGTCAGATAGAGAATGCGGCCAAAAGGCCTTATCCACACACCCTGTTCCACCAGCTTTTCCTTCAACCCGCGCAGGTCCGCCGGGGCCTGTTTCAGTTCCACCACGCCAATGGCGCCCAGCACGCGCACATCGGCCACCGCCGGCATGTCGCGGCAGGGTTCCAGCCCCCGGCACAAGGCGGCGGAGATGGTGGCCACCTGTTGCAGGCGCGGTTCCGTCTCGAACAGGTCCAGCGAGGCATTGGCCACCGCGCAGGCCAGCGCATGGCCCATATAGGTGGGGCCATGCATCAGGGCGGCGCTGGGCTCTTCCGACCAGAAGGCATCGAACACCCGCGCGCTGGCAATGGCGGCGGACAGGGGCAGAACACCGCCGGTCAGCGCCTTGGACAGGGTGACGATATCCGGCACCACGCCGGCCGCCTCGCACGCGAACAGGCTGCCGGTGCGGCCGAAACCGGTAAAAATCTCATCGAAAATCAGCAGGATGCCGTAACGGTCGGCTAGTTCCCGCAGCCGCTGCAGCACGGCCAAATCATGGAACAGCATCCCGCCGGCACCCTGCACCAGCGGTTCCACCAGCATGGCGGCGATGCGGTGGCCCTGCTGGGCCAGGAACTGGTCCAGCGTCTCCAGGCTTTCCGCGTCACGCGGCAGGGGCAGTACGGGATGTTCGGGCAGCAGGCCGCGGAACTTGGCGTGCATCCCCTCTTCCGGGTCGCAGACGGCCATGGTGGCGATGGTGTCGCCGTGATAGCAGCCGGTGAAGGCCAGGATCTTGTGGCGCCCCCGCTCCCCCTTGTTCAGCCAGTACTGCACCGCCATTTTCATGGCGACTTCCACCGATACCGAACCGGATTCCGCCAGGAACACCCGCGTCAGATCGCCCGGCAGCAGCCCCGCCAGCCGGGTGGCCAGCCGATAGGCCGGTTCATGCCCCAGCCCGCCGAACATGACATGCGGCATCGCTGCCGCCTGGGTTTGCAGGGCCGCCAGCAGATGCGGGTGGTTATAGCCGTGGCAGGCCGTCCACCAGGAGGCAATGCCATCCACCAGCTCCCGCCCGTCCGCCAGCCGCAGGCGCGTGCCGTGGGTGGCGGTGACGGGCAGGGGCGGGCCGGCTGTGCGCATCTGGGTATAGGGCAACCAGATATGCCCTAGCCCTTCCGTCAGCCAGCCGGGCGCATCGCTCATTCGCGCACTTCCACCTGCATCGGGCGCAGACCCAGCCGGTCGAACAGCTTCATGTCGCGTTCCTGTGCCGGGTTCACGGTGGTCAGCAGCCGCTCGCCATAGAAGATGGAATTGGCGCCGGCCAGGAAGCAAAGCGCCTGCATCTCATCGCTCATATCCTCCCGCCCGGCCGACAGGCGGACGGCGCTGGAGGGCATGGTGATGCGGGCGACCGCAATGGTGCGCACGAACTCAATCGGGTCGACCTCTTCGGCCTTGTCCAGGGAGGTGCCCTTGACCTTGACCAGCAGGTTGATCGGCACGCTTTCCGGGTGCTTGGGCAGGCTGGCCAGGGTCTGGATCAGGCCCACCCGGTCTTCCCGGTCTTCGCCCAGGCCCAGAATGCCGCCGCAGCAGACATTGATGCCGGCATTGCGGACATTATCCAGCGTGTCCAGCCGCTCCTGATAGGTGCGGGTGGTGATGATGTTGTTATAGTGCTCCGGCGAGGTGTCGAGGTTGTGATTATAATAATCCAGCCCCGCCTCTTTCAGCTTCGTCGCCTGTTCCGGGCGCAACATGCCCAGGGTGACGCAGCTTTCCATGCCCAGCGACTTCACGCCCTCAATCATGGCGCAGACCGTATCCAGGTCGCGGTCCTTGGGCGAACGCCAGGCGGCACCCATGCAGAAGCGGCTGGCCCCGCGCTCCTTGGCGGCGCGGGCTTCTTCCAGCACCTTTTCCACTTCCATCAGCTTGGAAGCCTTCAGGCCGGTATCGAAGCTGGCGCTCTGCGGGCAATAGCCGCAATCTTCCGGGCAACCGCCGGTCTTGATCGACAGCAGGGTGGAGATTTGCACCTCATTGGCATCAAAGTATTGCCGGTGCAGGGTCTGGGCCTTGAACAGCAGGTCCATGAAGGGCATGGCGAACAGGTCGGCCACCTGTTCCCGTGTCCAGTCATTGCGGATGGTGGCGGGGGCTGCGGCCTGGGCCAGGGTTCCCTCCATCACGACATTATCCGGCATTGCTGTTCCTCATTGGCGAATGTCAAATCATTGCCACATGACTGGCCGTAAGCGCATATCCGGTCAAGCAAAGATTACCTTCGGGAGTATGCTGTCATGCCCGCCTTCTTCGTTACCGCTACCGGGACGGATATCGGGAAAACCTTCGTTTGCGCCGGCCTGATCCGCCATTGGCGGGCCAAGGGATTGATGGCACAGGCTTTCAAGCCGCTGGTCAGCGGCATTGACGATGCCGATCCCGCCGGCAGCGACCCGGCCGCCCTGCTGGCGGCCATGGGGCAGGATGTCACCCCGGCGACGCTGGACGCCATTTCCCCCTGGCGATTCCGCGCGCCGCTGGCCCCCAATATGGCGGCAGCTTTGGAAGGCAAGGCGGTGGATTATGCCGGGCTGCTCACCGCCTGCCGCACCCGCATTGCCGCCGCCAGCCCGACAGCCCCCCTGCTGGTGGAAGGGGTGGGGGGCCTGATGGCGCCGGTCGATGATGATCGCACTGTGCTGGACTGGCTGCGCGCCCTGGAATTGCCGGTGCTGCTGGTTGCCGGCTCCTATCTGGGCAGCATCAGCCACACGCTGACGGCGCTGACCGTGCTAGCCGACCGGGGGCAAAGGGTGGCGGGGCTGGTGGTCAGCGAAACGCCGGGGGCCACGGTGACCCTCGGTGCGGTGGAACAGGCCGTGGCCCGGCATTTCCCCGCCATTCCCTGTTTAAACCTGCCCCGCCAGCCGGCGGGGGCCGCGCCCGCCCCGGTGCTGGGCCGGCTGGCGGATCGGCTGCTGCAAGGCTGATCAGGCCGGCGGGGACAGGGCCGTCAGGTCCAGCCAGAGCCGGTGGTCGCCCAAGGGTGTGTCGGCCGGCAGGTCCGGGTTATCCAGCCGCAGCACCCGCACCCCCTGAAAGCGATTGGGCCGGAAAACCGGGGCTGTGGCCGGATGGCCCGCCATGAAGCGGCGCAACCCACCATCCGCCACCAACCCTTCTAGCCCGGCCTGCAGCCGCGCGGCCAGCGCCGTGTTACGGCTGGACACAAACAGATACATCGGCATCGGATAGGCGATGATCAGCCGGTCATAAACCACCAGATCATCACCGCCGAGCGTCGCCACCTCCCCATCAATCTCATTCACCGCGCGGGGCAGATAGTCGCACTCGTGCGTGCGCATGGCCGGATAGGCCAGATCGATCCAGTCATATTCGACCACCCGCAGGCCGCCGGCACGCAGAATGTCATTATCCGGCCAATAGGCACCCTGGCAGGCCTTGAACCGCCGCAAATCATTCAAATCGCGGATGGCATCAAAGCGGGCGACATCCTGCTTGCGGATCACCAGCGCCCGCTGGCCGGTCAGGCCCATATCCAGCGGAATGCGGATGGGCAGGGCCTGGCTTTCGCGCTGCCGGCTGGTGGCGGTCCACAGCACATCCAGCTTGCCATGTTCCAGCATGGCCAGCAGCCGCCCCTGCGGGCTGGACCCGGGCACATCCAGCAGGCGCGCCGGTCCAAAATCATGTTCGGTCCGCGCCAGCACCAGTTGGATCAGGTCACGGTAATAGGAGCGGACATTCTGCCCGGCGGCAGAGCCATTATATTCGATCCGGTATTCCACCGGTGCCTGTGCGCTGGCCGCCCCCGCCAGCAGCGCCATCAGCCAGACCCCTGCCAGAAGCCGGTTAAAGGCCGCCCGCATCGCGGACCCTCCGCTTTTGCTTGTTTTCATGATCCTAGCCGACGGGGCGGGAAATTGCAGCCTCCAACAATATCAAATTGATAGGGTATATGCTTTTGTATGGGGTGGCCGCCCGGTGCGCCTTATCGCCACCCTACCCTTGGCAGGGGGAAAATTATCATATAAATGAGAGTTAGAACCTGATGCCTTTAATCGTAAAGGCATCAGGCTCTAAGCTTTTGTTCAGCGAGCAGATTCACGCTGCAAAGCGATTCCGCTTTTCCGCGATCTGCTCTAATGCGACGCCCGGCCAAGGGCGGATGCGCTGGGATGGGAATGGCGAGATGACAAGGCTTTACATCGCCGGTGACTGGGGCACCAGCAACCTGCGCCTTTACTTGAATGGCCCTGCGGGTGTGCAGGCGCGGGTGGATGGGCCGGGTATCGCCACGGCGGGCGGCAAGGCGGGGGAATTGCTGGATGAGCTGACCCGCCCCTGGGTGACCCAGCATGGCAGCTTGCCGGTCCTGCTGGCCGGCATGGTCGGTTCTTCCATCGGTTGGGTGCAGACCCCCTATCTGGATTGCCCGGCCGGGGCGGAGGCGCTGGGATCGGCCCTGCTGGAGGTGCGGCCCGGTGTGCGCATCGTGCCCGGCCTGGCCTGTGTCAACCCGGCCGGTGCGCCCGATGTGATGCGGGGGGAGGAAACCCAGCTGATCGGCCTGCTGGCGCTGTACCCGGAACTGCGCCGGGGCCGCCACCTGATCTGCCTGCCCGGCACCCATGCCAAATGGGCTTTGGTGAAGGATGGGGTGGTGGAAACCTTTCAGACCGCCCTGTCCGGGGAGCTGTTCGCCCTGCTGAATGGCGGGTCGGTGCTGGTGCCGCCGCCGCATCGCAAGGCGCCCACCGATGCCGCCACCTTCCGCCAGGGGGCCGAACGCGGCGTGGCCTCGGGTGGGGCGATCCTGCACCGGCTGTTTGAAACCCGCGCCCGCCAGATGCGTGGCCAGTTGGATCCGGCGCTGGCCGGCAGCTTCCTGTCCGGCCTGATCATCGGCGCCGATGTGGCCCAGGCGATCAGCCTGTTCCCGGCCTATGGCGGCCAGCGCGCCGCCACCGTGGTGCTGGTGGGTGAACCGGCCCTGACGGGGCTTTATGCGGAGGCTTTGTCGCTGCTGGATGTGTCCAGCCGGCGGCTGGATGGCGGGGATTGCGTGTTGGCGGGCCTGGCCGCCGTGATGGAACGGACCCAATGGTGAGGATGATGGAAAAGAACGCTGCCGACCTGCTGAACGAGTATCTGTCCGCCGTGCCGCTGGTGGCCATCCTGCGCGGGGTGAAACCGGATGAGGTGCTGGACGTTTCCCGCGTGCTGATCGGCCATGGCATCCGCGTGATTGAGGTGCCGCTGAACTCCCCCGAGCCGTTTGAAAGCATCCGCCGCCTGGGGGAGGCGCTGGGCGACCAGTGCCTGCATGGCGCCGGCACGGTGCTGACCCCGGCGGATGTGGACCGGGTGGCCGATGCCAGCGGCCGGCTGATCGTCACTCCCAACAGCGATGTGTCGGTGATCCGCCGCGCAGTGGAACGGGGGCTGGTGCCTTTCCCCGGCTTCATGACCCCGACGGAGGCTTTCGCCGCCATCGGTGCCGGTGCCCGCCATATCAAACTGTTCCCCGCCGCCACGGTGGGGACGGGCCATCTGAAGGCCATCAAGGCCGTGCTGCCGCGCGATGTCGGTGTCTATGCCGTCGGTGGCGTGGGGGCGGCGGAGATGGAGTCCTGGCGCAATGCCGGTGCCGTCGGCTTCGGCATCGGGTCGGAGATTTACCAGCCCGGCCGCGATCTGGCCGAAATCGACCGCCGCGCCGCGGCGCTGGTGGCGGCTTGCGCCAAGGGGTGAGCGGGGGCTGGTCCTGTGTCTTTCCGTCATCCCGGCTTTCCCGCAAGGGCGCTAGGATAGGGCCTCGCACCTTCCCTGCCTCCCCCGCGTAAGCGGGGGTCCAGGGGCCAAGGGCGCTGAAGCGTGGGTACAGGTGGCCCCTGGATCCCCGCTTCCGCGGGGAAAGCACGCCGTTGCAAGAGGTTAACTGAGCGCCCACATCCATCCCGGCGCCGCTCTCAAGCAAATTCTGAATCAGGGGGGAAATCATGACGACCGAACCGATTGACATCGTCGCTACGCGGGACGCGCTGGGCGAGGGGGTGCTGTGGGATGACCGCAAGGGTGTGGCTTGGTGGACCGATATTGTCGGCCGCCGGATGCATCGCTGGACGCCCGGCGGCGCGCTGGAAACCTTCCCCACGCCGCAGCGCCTCGGCTCCTTCGGGCTGGTGGAGGGGATGGATGCGCTGGTCTGCGCCTTTGAGCAGGGGTTTGCCCTGTTCGATCCGCCCAGCGGCCGGCTGCACTGGATCGACCAGTTGCTGGAACAGGGCTGCGGCATCCGCTTCAATGATGGGCGCGTCGGTCCCAACGGCCTGTTCTGGGCCGGCACCATGGTGGAAGATGCGGCCAAGGCCGGTGCTGCCAACCTGGGCAGCCAGTTCACCCTGGCCGGTGATGGCACGGTGACCCGGCATGAAGGCGGCTTCCACATCTCTAACGGCACCTGCTGGAGCCCGGATGGCGCCACCATGTATTTCGCCGACAGCATTCCCGGCGAAATGTATGCCTATGATGTGGATGCCACGACGGGGCTGCCATCCAACCGTCGCCCCTTTGCCCGCACGCCCGATGGGGCCTCGCCCGATGGGGCGACGGTGGATGCCGACGGTTATCTCTGGAGTGCGCAATGGGGTGCTTCCCGCATTGTCCGCTTCCGCCCGGATGGGGAAATTGACCTGATCCTGCCGGTGCCGGCCTCCCAGCCCACCTGTGTTGCCTTTGGCGGCCCGGATCTGGACCTGCTGCTGGTGACGACGGCCACCGTCGATCTGTCAGAAGAGGCATTGGCCGCCCAGCCGCAGGCTGGCAATCTGCTGGTCTACCGCACCGGCCATCGCGGCCGGCTGGAACGCCGCTTCACCCCGAAGCCCGGTTTCCCCAGCCTGCCCGCCTGATGGGGAATCTGTTAGATTGACGGTTTGGCAATTCGCCGGCCAAACCGTCAATCCGCCGATACTTATCCGTCTTTCCGTCACTTCGCCGGCTTCCCGCCGGTCGCCCCAGCCCTGACCATGGATGAAAATAATCCAGGTAGGTGAGGGCGTTATGAAGAACATCCTGTTGCTGGGTGCCGGCAAGATCGGCCTTGCCATCACGCTGCTGCTGCGCCGCAGCGGCGATTACAATGTGACGGTGGCCGACCATAGTGCCGCCGCCCTGAAGCGCTTCACCGATCTGGGGGTGGAGACGCTGGCGCTGGATATTAACGACGGCCCGGCCCTGCGCCGCGCCATGGCGGGCCGCTATGCGGTGCTGAATGCCCTGCCGTTCCATGCCACCTCCACCATTGCCTATGGCGCCTTTGACGCCGGTATCCATTATTTCGACCTGACGGAAGATGTCGCCTCCACCCGCGTGGTGAAGGAAGTGGCGGCCAAGGCCAACAGCGCCTTTGTGCCGCAATGCGGGCTGGCACCGGGCTTTGTTTCCATCGCCGCCCATGGGCTGGCCGAAGGGTTTGACAGTTTGCGCGATGTGCAACTGCGCGTCGGCGCGCTGCCGCGCTATCCCACCAATGCCTTGAAATATAACCTCACCTGGTCCACCGACGGGTTGATCAACGAATATCTGAACCCGTGCGAGGCGGTGCAGGACGGCCATAAGGTGGAACTGCCGCCGCTGGAAGACCTGGAAGAATTCGCCCTGGAAGGGGTAACCTATGAGGCGTTCAACACCTCGGGCGGGCTGGGATCGCTGGTGGAAACCCTGGCGGGCCGGGTGGAAAACCTGACCTATAAATCCATCCGCTATCCCGGCCATTGCGCCCTGATCAAGCTGCTGGTGGAGGATTTGCGGCTGGCCCGCCGGCGCGACCTGTTGAAGGAAGTGCTGGAAGAGGCGCTGCCCATCACCATGCAGGATGTGGTCCTGGTCTTCTGCACCGTTTCCGGCAAGCGCCATGGCCGGCTGGAACAGGAAAGCATCGTGCGCCATATCCATGGCGAGGAAGTGGACGGCCATTTCCTCTCGGCCATCCAGATGAGCACGGCGGCCGGCATCTGTGCCATGCTGGACCTGCAGGCGCAAGGCCACCTGCCGGCCAAGGGCTTCGTCCGGCAGGAGGAGATGAAGCTGGACCGGTTCCTGGCTAACCGGTTCGGCAAGGTTTATGCGTGAGGGGGGGGCGTCCCCGCCCTTGTCTGCTTAAACTTGCGTGATGCTTGTTTCCATTACCCTCTACCGTCACCCCGGCCGCAGCATGGGTGACGGTAGAGAGTCCTGACCCCATCTTCTCAAGACACCAAAAAACAATCCATACACAATACCGGAGGCCTGCCCCATGTCCGACCTTTCCGCCCTGCTGCACCGGCTTGGCCTTAACGGCTTGGTCACCGATGGCGACATACTTTCCCGCTCCCCCATTGATGGCGCCATCATCGGGGCGGTTCAGGCGCATGATCCCCAACAGGTGGAAGCAGCCATCGCCCGTTCAACGGCCGCCTTCAAGGTCTGGCGCACCGTTCCCGCCCCAAGGCGTGGTGAGCTGGTGCGCCTGTTCGGTGAGGTGCTGCGGGAACATAAGGCCGACCTGGGCGCGCTGGTGACGCTGGAGGCCGGCAAGATCGTCCAGGAAGGGCTGGGCGAGGTGCAGGAGATGATTGATATCTGCGACTTCGCCGTCGGCCTGTCGCGCCAGCTGCATGGCCTGACCATCGCATCCGAACGGCCGCGCCACCGGATGGTGGAAACGTGGCAGCCGCTGGGGCCGGTCGCCATCATCACGGCGTTCAATTTCCCCGTCGCCGTCTGGGCCTGGAACGCGGCGCTGGCCCTGGTCGCGGGCGATCCGGTGATCTGGAAACCGTCGGAAAAGACGCCGCTGACCGCCCTGGCCACGCAAAAGCTGTTCGAAAAGGCCCTGGCCCGCTTCGGCGATGCGCCGGCAGGCCTGTCGGAACTGCTGTTCGGGCTGAAGGATGTGGGCGAAAAGCTGGCCGCCGATCCACGCATTCCGCTGGTCAGCGCCACCGGCTCCACCCGCATGGGTCGCGAGGTTGCGCCCGTGGTGGCTGGGCGCTTTGGCCGCTCGATCCTGGAGCTGGGCGGCAACAACGCCATGATCGTCACCCCCTCGGCTGATCTGAAGCTGGCGGTGCGGGCCATCCTGTTCGCCGCCGTCGGCACGGCGGGCCAGCGCTGCACCAGCCTGCGCCGGCTGATCGTGCATACGGACTGCTATGACAAGGTGGTGGCGGCGGTGAAAACCGCCTTTGCCGCCATCCAGCCGGGCGACCCGCGCGAGGGCAACACCCTGATGGGGCCGCTGATCGACAAACCCGCCTTTGACGCGGTGGAAGCGGCGCTCACCCAGGCGAAGGCGCAGGGTGGCGTGGTGCATGGCGGCGGGCGAGCGCTGGCCGAAACGTTCCCAGATGCGTATTACGCCTATCCTGCCTTGGTGGAGATGCCGGGCCAGACGGCGATCGTGAAGCACGAAACGTTCGGCCCCATCCTCTATGTGCTGCGCTACAGCGATTTTGACGCGGCGGTAGCGTTGCAGAATGACGTGCCGCAGGGCCTTTCCTCTTCCATCATCACCCGCGATTTGCTGGAGGCTGAGCGCTTCCTGGCGCCCGATGGCTCTGACTGTGGCATCGCCAATGTCAATATGGGGCCCAGCGGGGCGGAAATTGGCGGGGCCTTCGGCGGGGAGAAGGAAACCGGCGGCGGGCGCGAAAGCGGCTCCGACGCCTGGAAACAATATATGCGCCGCCAGACCTCGGCCATCAATTACGGCACCTCGCTGCCCCTGGCACAGGGGATTGAGTTTCCGGAGATTGGGTGAGGGGGGATGGCACTTTCAACGGTTTGTAGAGTTGAGTTTGCTGACTGAGCGATAAGTCGCGCAGTCAGCACTTTCCTGCCTCCCCCGCGAAAGCGGGGGTCCAGAGCCACAGGAACGACGCATTGGCCCCCTTGGCCCCTGGACCCCCGCTTTCGCGGGGGAGGCAATGAAGCACTCGAAGAATGAACGTCGTGACTGTTTCCAGCATCCCCCCCACCAGAAAGGCCCCCCACCATGAGCCACCTGTCCATCCTGACCAGTGCTGCCCTGGGTGAAGCCGCCAGCGGGCGGCTGTTGGGGCTGTTGGACATCCGCCCCGACCTGTTGGCCAGCGATGGGGCAAACGTACCGCGCGCCGTGCTGGCGATGGCCCTGTCCATGGTGCTGTTCCAACGCCTGCTGGAGGAGGTGCCAGAGGGGGCGCGCTATGTCGCCGAACAATCGCAGCGCGCCCGGCTGGTGTTCGACCATGGCGCCCTGCGCACGGTGGATATGGCAACGGGTGACCTGCCCGGCGGCACGGCTGCCTTCGGTCGCATTCTGGAACCGCTGGGCTATGCCGTGGCCGGTCTCTATCCGCTGGATAAATTGCGCATGACCGGCCGGGCCTATGCCCACCGGGATTTCCCGGAAGATATCGCGCAATATTTCGTCAGCGAAATCCACCCAGACCGGTTCCCCGAACCGGTGCAGCAGGCGGCATCGCGCATCTTCGGCAATTCCCGCGACCCGCTGACGCCCTGGGCCAAACAGGCACTGGATCGGCTGGCCAGCCGCCGCTTCCTGCCCCTGGCCGATGCGGTGGAACTGCTGCCCATCCTGGCCGGTTGCTTCGACCGCCAGCACCCGGTGCCGGCGCTGGCGGATTATGAAACTGTTCTGGCCGCCTCGGCCGAAATGGGCTGGATCGCCACAGAGGGCAACCGGTTCAACCATGCCACCGACCGGGTGCCCGATGTGCTGGCCCATGCCGAAGAATTGAAGCTGCGCCAGTTTCCGATGAAGGAGAAGGTGGAAATCTCCGCCCAGGGCAGCGTGCGGCAGACGGCCATCCGCGCCGCCCAGGTGGAACGGCCCTTCCGGGCCGCCGATGGCAGCACCGTTACCCGCACGGTGCCCGGTTCCTTCTATGAATTCATCTCCCGCGACGTGGTGGCCCCGCCGGGGCCGCGTAGCAGCGGCCTGGATTTGCGGTTTGACAGTTCCAACGCGCAGGGCATCTTCAAGATGACGGCAGCACAGAAAGCCGGACCCGCTGCGGAGTGTTGAGCCTTATGGACCTGGGTTCCTTCATCACCAGCCTGGCCGCTATCGTCGGCCCGCGTCACGTGTTGAGCGAGGCGGGCGATCTGGCCCCCTATCAAACCGCCGCGCGCTATGGCGGCGGGCGGGCGCTGGCGGTGGTGCGGCCGGACAGCGCCGAACAGGTGGCTGCCATCCTGCGCCTCTGCCACCAGCACAAGGTGCGGCTGGTGCCGCAGGGGGCCAATACTGGGCTGGTCGGCGCCTCGGTGCCCGATGGCTCGGGCGAGCAATTGGTGCTGTCACTGTCGCGGTTGACCGGGCTGTTCGATCTGGATATCGCCAACCGCGCTGTCACTGTGGGGGCCGGCTGGGATCTGGACCGGTTGAATGAGAAACTGGCCCCGCATGGCCTGTGGTTCCCCATCGATATTTCCGCCAGCCCCAGCGTGGGCGGCATGATCTCCACCAATGCCGGCGGGTCGCGGGTGCTGCGCTATGGCGATGCGCGGCGCAATGTGCTGTCGCTGCAAGTCGTGCTGCCCGATGGAAGCACCGCCGGCGACCTGAAGGGCCTGCGCAAGAACAGCACGGGGCTGGATTTCAAACAGCTTTTCATCGGCACCGGCGGCAGTTTTGGCATCGTCACCGCCGCCGTGCTGGATTTGCAGCCGCTGCCGAAACAGACGGTGACGGCCCTGGTGGTGCCGCGCGACCTGGAGGCCATCGGCCCCATCCAGGCCCTGCTGGATGGGCAGGCAGGCGAATTCCTCTCCGCCTTTGAAAGCATGAGCGGGCCGGCCCTGGGTGCCGCTCTGCACCACCGGCCCCAGTTGCGCAACCCGTTCGGTGGCCCCCCGCCGGATGAAACCCTGCTGGTGGAACTGATGTCCACCACCGGGGCGGGCCAGTTGGACCTGGAGGCGCTGCTGCTGGCGGTGCTGGAACAGGGCTATGAAAGCGGCCTGATCGCCGACGCGATTCCCGGCCCGCCGGCGGAGCTATGGGCGCTACGCCACGCCATTTCAGAGGGGTTGCGCGGCCTTGGTCGGGTGATCGGGCTGGATATCTCGCTGGCGCGCGGCAAGATGAGCGCGTTCCGGGCGGAGGCGACGGAATGGGTGCGGGCCAACCATCCGGGCCTGCTGATCTGCGGTTTCGGCCATCGCGGCGATGGCGGTGACCATTTCAATCTGGTGATCCCCAAGGAATTGGATGGTGATTACCCGCCCGACCGGGTGGATGGCGTGCGCCGTGGCATCTATGACCTGTTGGTGGGCCACTATGATGGCAGCTATAGCGGGGAACATGGGGTTGGCCCGGTCAATCTGGCCCATCACCAGATCCATGCCGACCCGGCCCAGCAGGCGCTGGCCCGGCTGCTGCAGAACCATCTGGATGCGGATGGGCTGCTGGGGCGGGTGCGCTGGTGAGCGATACAGGGGAGCAGGACGGCACCGATCTGGCGCTGCTGCAATTGCTGCGCGCCAATGCGCGCGAACCCACGGCATCGCTGGCCCGCAAGCTGGGGCTGGCGCGGTCCAGCGTGCAGGCGCGGATTGCCCGGCTGGAACGGCTGGGCATCATCCAGGGCTATACGTTGCGCAGCGATTACGCCACCGCCCGGCTGATCCGCGCCTATGTGCTGCTCTCCACCAACCCGAAAATGATCGCCCGCATCGTCGGCGATGTGAAGCGCATTGCCGAGGTGGAATCGCTCAGCGCCATTTCCGGCAGTTACGACATGATGGCCGTCGTCGCCGCCCCGACCGTGCAGGATATTGACCGGGTGCTGGACCAATTGGGCCTGGTGACGGGGGTGGAACGCACCATGTCGTCCCTGGTGCTGTCGGATAAGTTCCGGCGCTGATCATTGGGGTTTTCCCTAAATATGATCAATTGTGACGCAATCTTCTATAATATCTTGTTCATCCTCCGCCGGGGCACCCCTACAGGGTGGCCCGGTTCACTAATTCCAATCGACCATACAAAGCAATTCATTGATTCATATAGTTAATACAGTCAAAGCCAAGGTGGAATGGGCACACAGTGAAAGGGTGTTTCCATATGGAATAATGCATTAACAATTGTTTTTCGCCTACTCCAACTCACGTGACAGCAAGCTATAGTTGTTATAAAACCTCTTCCTGCTTTCCTTGGTGGAGAACATCCACTCAACCGAAGAGGTTATCATGTCCGGCACCTTCGATGCTTTCGAACAGACCTTTACCCTGTCCTTGCTGTCAAATCTCGCCTCAGGCTATATTGCCGACAAAAAATACCCAGGAACAGGGGCAGATCCACTCGAAAATCAGCTTGTGGCTAATATTGCACTTGCATTTAAAAACAGCGCCGTTTCCAATGGATTGGGTTCTGGTTGGGAAATTAAATGGGGTCCCGCTGTATATCGTGACAGCACTTCATTGGTTGCGCAAAATTCCGCAACCGTATTCTACAATGATTCTGTCACGTTTGACGACGGACTTTCATACCCGACATATGTCGTTGCCATTGCTGCAACAAATTTTATCTCTGAATATGATTGGGTTGTTGAAGATTTTTCCGTTTCATCGACTGTTGATTGGACAAAATACAACCCCACTGTAACCCCTTTCCCAGCCGGCCCCCCGCTTGCCACTTTGACGCCGGTGATTTCCCAGGGAACCGCAATCGGCGTCAGTAAGATTGCGAACCTGACACCCACCAATCAAGCAAATGGCACGGATAGTCTGCTGGCATTCATTACAGGGCTGAACAACAGCGGAAATCTGTTGCCGAATACCCGCATCATATTCGCCGGCCACAGCTTGGCTGGTGCTCTGTCGCCCACCTTTGCCTTTTATCTGGAGGCCCAGAAACTTCTGTCCAATTTTCAAAAAACACTGGTCTATCCGACAGCCGGCGCGACGCCAGGAAATGCCGCGTTTTCTATAGCCTTCTCTCTGGCATTGCCGCCTCAGTCTGTAATCGGTGGTAATCCTTGGCAGTCGTGGAACATGCTGATCCACAATCAATATGACATTGTACCCCATGCCTGGAATTTGACGACCTTGAACCAGATTCCCACCCTTTATGGCAATTCCTCCAGCCCGGGTGGCACCCCGGTTCCGGGGCTCATCAATCTGGCGATACTGGCAGCGGTTGCCGACAGCGCCGCTTCCACCACTGCCTATACGCGGCTGATCAATCAGACCTTTACCCCGTCATCCTATGGCACGACCCCCAGCACAGCAGAAGAATTCCTGGGGATTGCAGCAAAACAGCACGTCCCTGCCTATATCACGACAATTCTTGGAAGTGGGTTCCCGCTGGAATTTGACTTCCCCCCGGTGAACGGGGTGACCAACTTCAAAACAGACCTCGCCGCAATTGAGGATATTGTGAAGTGGCTTGAAAAACATTTCATCCACAGCATTGCCGCATGATCGGCAATATGAACATTGAGGAAAGATAAGAAGGGCGGTTTTCGGCAAACCGGAAACCGCCCCTAGAGCCGGGTGCGTTTAAACGGAAACGCACCCGGCTCTAAGTCCTTGTTCAGCGAGCGGATTCACGCTCCAAAGCGATTCCGCTTTTCCGCGATCCGCTCTACCCGCAGTACATAGGTGCTATACCCCCGCCGCCGTCAGAAAGCCCAGCAGGGCCAGCGCCAGCAGGACCGCGACGGCGACCAGGGTGATCTTCGGGGTCGCCGGATCAGGTCTTATATGCATTGGTGCGGCGACCCCGTGGATGGTGTGTCTAATCGATACATCCATGATAATCGCTCGCAAAATTGTCTGTCCAGCGGCAACAATGCCACGGGCCTGCCACATTTTGTCCCGGTCGCCCGCGTTGTTTGCCTTAAATCCACCTTCGCCCGTTATCATTCTGTCAGCCATCCAGCGGGATAGCGGCGCAGAGGGGAAACGGATACATGTCGGATTTACCGTCCATCCTGATCATCGTCGCCTTTCTGCTGGCGGTGATCAGCCTGGTACAGCCTGTGGCCCGCGTGCTGCGTGTTTCCCAGACAGTGATTCTGGCTGTGGTCGGCATTGCCATCGCCGCCATTTCTTCCTTCCTGCTGCATAGCAGTTTCACCGACCTGTTCAACAAGCCGGCGGAACTGATCCTTGATTTCCCCATCACCTCCCAGGTTTTCATTTTCCTGTTCCTGCCCATCCTGCTGTTCCAGGCCTCGCTGACGCTGGATGTGCGGCGGCTTGCCGATGATGCGGCCCCCATTCTGGTGATGGCGGTGGTGGCCGTGGTGGTCACCACCGCCGTGGTCGGGCTGGCGCTGGAACCGTTTGCCGGGGTGCCGCTGGCGGCCTGCCTGATGCTGGGTGCCATTGTCGCCACCACCGACCCGGCCGCCGTGGTCGCCATCTTCCGCGATCTGGGCGCCCCGCCGCGCCTGACGCGGCTGGTGGAGGGTGAAAGCCTGCTGAACGATGCCACCGCCATTGCCATTTTCGCCGTGCTGCTGGGCTATATCACTGCGGAGCAGCCGCCGGCGGTGGGGGCCGTGCTGCTGGGCTTTGTGCGGACCTTCGCCGGCGGGGTGCTGCTGGGCGCGCTGATTGCCCGGGCCTTCGTGGCGCTGCTGCCGCTGGTGCGTGACCTGCGCGCGGCGGAGGTGACGCTGACCCTGGCCTTGCCCTATCTGATCTTCATCATCTGCGAACGCTATCTGCATGTCTCCGGCGTGGTGGCGGTGGTGGCGGGCGGGCTGGTGCTGGGGGCCATGGGCCGGTCGCGCATCTCCCCGGAAAACTGGCGCTTCCTGGATGAGGTGTGGGAACAGCTGGGTTTCTGGGCCAGTTCGCTGATCTTCATCCTGGCGGCCATGCTGGTGCCCAGGATGGTGCGCGGCATCGATCTGGCCGATATCGGGCTGGTGCTGGTGGTGGTGGCGGCCTGTCTGGTGGCGCGCGCGGCCGTGCTGTTCGGCCTGCTGCCGTTTCTGTCGCTGCTGCGACTGGGGCAGCGTGTCTCCACCCCCTATAAAACGGTGATCCTGTGGGGCGGCCTGCGCGGTGCCGTCACCCTGGCCCTGGCGCTCTCCATCACGGAAAACCGTGCCGTTTCCCACGATATCCAGCGCTTCATCGCCATTGTCGCCACCGGCTATGTGCTGTTCACCCTGCTGGTGAACGGCACCAGTCTGCGCCCGGTGATCAAGCTGCTGCGGCTGGACCAGTTGAGCCCCGTTGATCTGGCATTGCGCAACCGGGTGCTGGCCATTTCCCTGGTCTCCGTGCGGGACGAGGTGGCGAGCCGCGCCCAGGCCTATCACCTGTCCGATGAAACGCTGGCCGCCACCGTGCGCCCCTATGAGGATCGCATCGCCCTGGTGGCAGAGGCCCAGGCCGCCAGTGAAGGGATTTCCGAACGCGACCGGCTGTCCATCGGGCTGGTGGCGCTGGCGGGGCGGGAGCGTGACGTGCTGCTGGAACATTTCCACCGCAAGACCGCCTCACCCAAAGTGCTGGAGGCGATGCTGCAGCAGGCTGACCGCATTGTGGAGGCGGCGCGCCAGGGCCGGTCGGACTATAAGAAGGCGGCGCGCGGCTGGCTGGAATTCGACCGGCCCCTGCGCGTTGCCGTGGCGCTGCACCGGCTGACACGGCTGGAATCCATGCTGGCGCAGCGGCTGGCCGACCGGTTTGAAACCCTGCTGGTCAGCCGGATCGTGCTGGAGGATCTGCGCCGCTTCGCCACCGCCAAGCTGCTGCCCGTGCTGGGGCCGCGCATGACCGCCATCCTGCGGGAAATGCTGGATAACCGGATCGAGGCGACATCCAAGGCGCTGGATGCCCAGCATCTGCAATATCCCGGCTATGCCGCCGCGCTGGAACGCCGTTTCCTGCGCCAATACGCCCTGCGGCTGGAGGAGCGGGAATACCGCACCCTGCTGGAAGATGGGCTGATCGGTTCGGAACTGTTCCATAACCTGCGGGTGGAATTGCAGGAGGAACAGGATACGGTGCTGCGCCGTCCCCGGCTGGATTTGCGGCTGGAACCGCAGACCCTGCTGGCCCAGTTCCCCATGTTCGCCACCTTGAGCGAAGAGGAGTTGGGCAAGCTGGCCGGGCTGCTGCGTCCCCGTTTCGCGCGGCCGGGGGAAAAGCTGATCAGCCAGGGGGCCAAGGCCGACAGCATGTTCTTCATCGCCTCCGGCGCGGTGGAGATTTTGCTGGAGAAGCGGCGTATCCGCCTGGGCCGCAGCGATTTCTTCGGTGAAATGGGCCTGATCGCCCGCAAACCCCGCAGCGCCGACGTGGTGGCGCTGACCCATTGCCATCTGCTGGAACTGGGCGGCAGCGCCTTCCATAAGACGCTGGAAAATAACGCGGCCATGCAGGCGAAGATCGCCGCCATTGCCGAGGCACGGGAACAGATGAATGCCAATCCGGAACCAGAACCAGAACCGGAGCCGGAACCGACCCCTGACCCCGATCTGGCCCGCCCGGTGGAACCCGACCCGTCCCCCACCAGCAACATCATCGCCCTGCCGCCACCGCCCCGGCGGGTGGCGGATTAGGGTGTGTCTGATCGGATTCCATTTATAGTTTGCGGGTTTGCGTAGAACCGAAATGGTTCTCACTCCCGTCACCCCGGCGCAGGCCGGGGTCCAGTTTCGTAGAGCAAAGCGCTTGTGACCCTGGACCACGGCACGTTTCGACCGAGCGAGACATTTGATGACCGTCGAGGTGTGAGGCGGTTCGGAAACCTTGAAGGGAATGGCCTGGACTTGCCCTGGCAAAGTGGAGAGCCATAGCTCCGACCAACCGGTATTTCTGCCTTCTTCGCATCGATGAGCTGATAAATCATCGACTTGTCTACCGGGCGCAGAAGGCTGCTACGTTTTCTAACAGATCCCGCTCTTGACGTAGAACCTTGTTCTCGTGCCGAAGCCGTGCCAGTTCCTTTTCAACGTCCGGATGGGGGCCAGACAAAAGTCCGTCTCCGTCGCTTCCGTCTTCCAGCGCTGCAGAGTCGATTTCCCAATCCCAAGATCGGCGGCAACTTCCGCCACCGTCCGACCGCTCGTCGACAAAATGCGCAGCGCATCACGCTTCAATTCTGCCGTGACCTTCCCCTGCTTAACTCGAACCATCAAAACCTCCATCAATCCCAAATTTCAGGATGATGGCTCTCCACTTTGCCAGGGCAAGTCCAATGCAATTACTTATTGTTGGCGGAGCTTCTCGCCATCCGCTGCTTTCCCCAAGCTTCGGCGAGATCGAGCAGCGGACGCAGGCTTTGCCCTTCTTCAGTTGGTCGGTATTCCACCCGTGGAGGCACCTCGGCATAAACAGTCCGCGTCACGAGTTCGGCCGCTTCAAGTTCACGAAGCTGCTTTGTCAGGAGACGCTGGGTGATACCCGGCAGCCGGCGGTGCAACTCGTTAAAGCGCAGGCAGCCCTCCGACAGAAGATGGAATAGGACGACGCCTTTCCAGCGACCGTCGATCAGATCGAGCGTCACCTCAACTGGGCAGCCTGGGACTGATCTGTAATGTCGATCTTTCATAAAACTTCCCTTTCGGGTACTATGTACGCATATTTGCCGTACTTGCGAAAGTGGGGCGCTAGGGTAATTTGCCAAATATCGAGAATATTTGGACCAACCCATGAAAGCCATTCGCTTCCGCTCGCATTCCCGCAGTGATGACTGCTCGCCATTCATCGAAGTCGAGGTACCGAGACCGGTGCCTAGCCCGCATGATCTTTTGGTCTCGGTGAAAGCCGTCTCCGTAAATCCCGTCGATACGAAGGTACGGTCAGGAGTCGTACCGGTGCCCGACACGGTCGATGTCCTTGGGTGGGACGCTGCAGGAACCGTGGTTGCGGTCGGCACCAACGTCCAGCTCTTCAGGCCCGGACAGGACGTATTCTATGCGGGCACTTTCACGCGATCCGGCGCGAATGTCGATCTGCATCTCGTCGATGAACGCATGGTTGGCTTCAAGCCGTCATCGCTTTCATTTGCTCAGGCTGCTGCCCTTCCGTTGACGAGCCTGACAGCGTGGCAGTTGCTGTTTGATCGCCTCGCCGTGCCTATCGGCAAACCCGTCAATGCAGGGTCCCTGCTTGTCGTGGGTGGAGCAGGCGGCGTTGGCTCGATACTCATCCAGCTTGCCCGGCGTCTCACGGGATTGACGGTGATTGCCACCGCATCGCGGCCGGAAACCAGTGACTGGTGTAAGCAGATGGGAGCGCATCACGTCATCGACCACACGAGGCACATGCCGCAGCAAATCGCTGGCCTGTCCGTTCCGCCGGTCTCTTACGTCGCCTCTCTCACGCATACGGCAAAGCACATGTCGGCTTTGGTCGATATTGTCGCGCCGCACGGAAAGATTGGTGTCATCGACGATCATGATCAACTCGACGCCGTGCCCCTCAAATCCAAAAGCATATCGTTGCATTGGGAGATGGTTTTCACGCGGGCATTTTACGAAACGGCAGATCTCATCGGCCAGCACCAGATCCTAAACGAAGTGGCTGCGCTTGTGGACGCGGGTATCCTGCGCTCGACATTAACTCGCTGTCTTACGCCGTTCTCGCCACTCAAGCTGATGGAGGCGCATAGGCTGGTCGAAAGCGGCGCGATGATCGGAAAGGTCGTCATGAGCCGTGACGACGAGCCGGCGGCCAACTCCACATCACCCTGCAAGGCGAGTTCGGCACCATTCTCGACTGGATCGAACGCACTGGAAAACACGGCTATCGCCCCGATCCCGACACCGCCACATCGCGATTGTCGGCTTCGGTCAGAACGAGGGCCTGCGCCGGGGTGACGGTGGGGTTGTGTCATCCTGAAACGGACAGAGTCCTTGCCCCCTGCCTCACACCCCCACCGCAATCTCCACACCCGGCAGGCCCGGCACGCTGGCGCTGAACTGGAACAGGTCGCCCGCCTGCGGCTGCTGGGCGCGCTCGGCATCCGACAGGCCCTTGGCGGCGGTGGTGGCGAACAGGGTAGTGCCATCCGCCCCGCCAAAGGCCAGCTTGGTGATATTGGCCACGGGGAAGCGCACCGTTTCCAGCAATTCCCCTTTGGGGGAATAGCGCCGGGCGCCCCAGCCGGCAAACAGGCCGATCCACAGGCAGCCCTCGGCATCCACCACCGGCCCGTCCGGATAGCCTTCGGCCACATCCATGGCGATCAGCACGTCGCTGGAGCGGACCGACCCGTCCGCCCCCAGCGCGCAGGCATGGACCCGGCCGCCCAGCGTGTCGATATGGTAAAGCACCGACCCGTCCGGACTGTGCGCCGGGCCATTGGTGATGCAAACCTTGGGCGTGCTGGCCACACAGGTGCCATCGGCGGCCAGCCGATAGATGCTGCCACTATCGGCAATCTCCGCATCATCCATGCTGCCGAACCACAGCCGGCCCTGGCTATCCACTGTGCCATCATTCAGCCGGTTACCCGGCAAATGCGGTTCCGGGGCCACCAGCGGGGTGAAGGCCCCCGTCGCGGGATCGAACCGGTGCAGCCCCTGCTGCAACCCGGCGATGAACCCACCGCCGGCCACCGGCAGCACGAAACCGCACTGGCCCGGCGCGTCCCAGCTTTGCCGCGACCCGCTGGCCGGGTCATAGCGGTGGACATGCTGCTTCTTGATATCCACGAACCACAGCGCGGCGTCGCGGGCCACCCAGACCGGGCCTTCGCCCAGGGTGGCGCCCAGCGACCAGACGCTGACCGGCTGGCTGGTTACGACGCTCATCGCCACCCCGCATCGATGAAATATTCATGGGCCGTGATCAGCCGCGCATCATCCGATGCCAGGAACAGGATCAGGGCCGCCACATCGCGCGGCACCAGCCGCCCCTTCAGGCACTGGGCGGCGACGATCTCCGCCTCGCCCTCTGGCGTGTACCATTTCTCCTGTCGCGGCGTGCGGACATTGCCGGGCACCACGCAGGTGACGCGGATATTATCCGGCCCCAATTCGCGGGCCAGCGAACGGGTCATGCCCTCAATCGCCGCCTTGGCCGTCTGATAGAGCGACAGTTCCGGCAAGGCCAGGTGCCAGGAGATGGAGCCCAGATTGATGATGGCCCCGCCGCCGGCCGCCCGCATCCCTGGCACCACGGCCTGGGCGCAGAACAGCTTATGCTTCAGGTTCACCGCCATGCGGTCATCCCAATAGGCTTCGGTGATCTGGTCCAGCCCATGCCGGTCATCATTGGCGGCGTTGTTCACCAGCACATGGAACGGCCCGCCCTCGGCCACCAGCCCGGCAATGGCGGCCTGGGTGGCGGCGATATCCTTCAGGTCCATGCGCAGAAAGCGCGGGGCCGGGTTGGCACCGGACAGGCTGGCCACCAGCGCCAGGGAATCCTCTTCGGCAATGTCGAAGAACACCACCTCGGCCCCCTGGGCGACGAAGGCTTCGACAATACCCGCCCCAATGCCGGACCCGCCACCGGTGACCAGCACGCGCTTGCCCCGCAGGCTGGGATAGATGGCGGTGAGCGCACCGGCCGTTTCAGTTGCCGACATGGATTTATTCCAATCACGTCAAAGAATAAGAATGGGGAAAGGGAAGGGGCTGCGCGCGTCAGCGCAGCAGCCCGCGCCCCGCCAGATTGCGCATCAGATCGCGCAGGCCGAAATGCCAGGGGGCGGCATCGCGCGCCGTCGTTACCCGGTTGGACAAGGCGCCCAGGCGTTCAGCGGAAATCCGCACCACATCGCCCACCTTATGGGTGAAGCCGCGGCCCGGATCGTCCCGATCCTGCGTCGGCGCGAACAGGGTGCCCAGGAACAGCACGAACCCATCGGGGAAGTGATGCTCGCTCATCGCCTGACGCACCAGTTCCGCCGGATCGCGGCTGATCTCCCGCATGGTGCTGCGCCCGGTCAGCACATAGCCTTCCGGCCCGTCGATCCGCAGATCGACCACGGCGTTGCGCACATCATCCAGGGTGAAACCGGCATCGAACAGGCGGATGAACGGCCCGATGGAGCAGGAGGCGTTATTATCCTTCGCCTTGGACAGCAGCAGGGCGCTGCGGCCTTCAAAGTCACGCAGGTTCACATCATTGCCCAGCGTGGCGCCCAGGATGCGGCCCTTGGCATCCACCGCCAGCACCACTTCCGGTTCCGGGTTGTTCCAGCTTGAATCCGAGCGCACGCCAATTTCCGCGCCCCAGCCCACAGAGGCCAGCACGGCGCATTTGGTGAAAATCTCCGCATCCGGGCCGATGGCGACTTCCAGATATTGCGACCACATGCCGTCATTGATCAGCACCTGCTTCAGCTTGGCCGCTTCTTCCGATCCCGGCACCACGGCGCGGATGCCGCCGCCGATGCGGCTTTCGATGGAGGCGCGGACGGCAGCCGCCGCATTGGCATCGCCGCGCACCCGCTCCTCAATCACCCGCTCAATGGCGGAAATGGCAAACGTGACGCCGGCGGCCTTCACCACCTGCAGGTCGATGGGGGCCAGGATGAAGGGGGACTGGGCATCCTGTGCCGCCGCACGGGCCGCCAGCTCGGCCACATCGAACAGCGGCCGGCCGGTCACGGCGGCCGGGTTATCCAGCGCCAGCAGGTCGGCCACGGTGGCGGCGGTGTCGGACACGTCTTCCACCTTGCCCTGGCGGATGATCACCGGGGTGGGGCCGGCATCAAGCTGAAGGCGACCGACAAAGACCCCGGCCGCCGCATCGGCGGGCAGCAGATCAACGGAATTTGCGACGGCGTTTCCCATGGTGATTTCTCTGTTTGGCAGGTGTTGGTGTTGATAACGCTACCATCATTGAATGGGGGTGGGAAGGGAGGTGGTGGGGGCGTTGAATGGGGTTATCTCAGGAAGCGGCCTGCTATCATCTACCGTCACCCATGCTGTGGCCGGGGTCCAGGTTTACAAGCGCCTTGCTCTACGATGCTGGACCCCGGCCTGCGCCGGGGTGACGGTAGAATGATCGTGAAAGCCTTATATCCCCCCCCTAAGACATATCGGAGGAAGTGCCCCCTTACCCCTGCATATCCTCCAACTCCCGCCCCTTCGTCTCCTTCACCAAGGCACGAACGAAGAAGAAGGAGACCAGTGCCGAGGCGGCATAGAACCCATAGGCCCCCGTCAACCCGACACTGACCAGCAGCACGGGGAAGCTGATGGTGATGGCGAAATTGGCGATCCACTGGGCAAAGCCGCTGACCGCCAGACCGGAACCCCGGATCTGGTTGGGGAACATCTCCCCCAGCATCACCCACATCACCGTGCCCCAGGACAGGTTGAACAGCACGGCATAGGCATTGGCGCTGACCAGGGCGATCAGGCCGGCAGTATCCGACAGGTGCAGCGAACCGCCCTCCAGCGTGCCGGTGGAAAAGGCGGCGGCCATGGCCCCCAGGGTGATGGCCATGCCGGCCGAACCGATCAGCAGCAGCGGCTTGCGCCCCACCTTGTCGATCACCATCATGGCGACGATGCAGGCCAGGATGGACAGCACACCTGACAACACGTTGATTTTCAGCGCATCACCTTCGGTGAAGCCCACGGCCTGCCACAGCACGGCCCCGTAATAGAACACCACATTGATGCCGACCAGCTGCTGGAAAATCGCCAGCACCAACCCGGCCCAGACGATGGGGCGGATGCGGCTGCCGCTGGCGGTCTTTTCCACCAGATCGGACAGGCGCGGCTGATGGTCGCCGGCCAGCGAGGCGCTGATTTCCGCCACCTTGCGGCGGGCGGCCCGTTCGCCGAACAGGCGGGTCAGCACCTGTTCGGCCTCCGCCAGCCGGCCCTTGGCCACCAGATAGCGCGGGCTTTCCGGGATCAGCAGCAGGGCCAGCAGGAACAGGCCCGCCGGGATCACCTGCACCCAGAACATCCAGCGCCAGGCGGCAAAGCCCCACCAGAACGGTTCTGTCGAACCACCGGCGGCATGGGCGATGACGTAATTGCCCAGGAACGCCCCGGTCAGGCCGGAAATGATCATGATCTGCTGGATGGAGGCCAGCCGGCCCCGGATGTTGGCGGGCGTCACCTCGCTGATATAGGCCGGTGCCAGCACCGATGCGGCCCCCACCGCCAGCCCGCCGATGAAGCGGGCAAAGACGAAGGTACCGGAACTGTTGGCGGCCCCGGCCCCCCAGGCGGTAACGATGAACAGCAGGGCGGAAACCAGCATCACCGCCCGCCGGCCCCAGCGGTCGGCCAGCCGCCCGGCGGCAAAGGCACCCACCGCACAGCCCAGCAGGATGGAGGCGACATTGAAACCGGTGCCGACACTGTCGGACCCGAAGGCCTTTTGCAGCCCGTCAACGGTGCCGTTGATGACGCCGCTATCATAGCCGAACATGAAACCGCCGATGGTCGCCACGGCGACGATCAGCAGGATCAGCCCGTGATTGGCCTGCTCATCCCCCGCATCGGCGGTGGCGGGTCCGCTGGCCGCGAAATGTGCCATGTTCCTCCCCCTGTCCGGATCGCCCGGACTTTTGTTTCCGAATTGGCGCCGTATGGCGCTTCTTATGGGGGAAAGATGCGGAAGTTAGCGCTATCAATCAAGCTGTTTTAAATGGAACGGGCTGGTTTTCGGAAAATGGGGGGCGCATTCCATCCGTTGGCTCAACCCTTCGGTGGCGCCGCCACGGATTTGCGTTCCACCAGTTCGAAATCCAGCACCTCTTCCACCGGCAGCGGCGTGCCGCCATCGCGGGCCGTGCGCACGGCGGCGATCAGCAGTTCCAGGGCGCGTTCGGCCATGGCGGCCACCGGCTGGCGGATGGTGGTCAGTTCCGGCCAGACCATGGTGGCCAGCGGCGTATCATCGAACCCGACCACCGACAGGTCGGCCGGCACTGACAGCCCATGGCGGTGGGCCACATTCACCGTGGCGGCCGCCATTTCATCATTGCTGGCGAAGATGGCGGTGGGCCGGTCGGCCCCACCCAACAGCCGCTCGGCGGCAATGATCCCGGAACGATAGCTGAAATAGCCCTGTTCCACCGGCGCATTGGCCGCATCCAGCCCGGCTTCCTCCAGCGCGGCCTTGAACCCGCGCCAGCGTTCCTCGCTGGCGGTCTGGTTGGGATGGCCACGCACGAAGCCGATACGGCGATGGCCCTTTTCCAGCAGATAACGGGTCATGGCGCGGGCGGCGGCAAAATCATCGATGCGCACATTGATGCCGCCCGGCTGCGGCCGGCCCATGGCCACCGTCACCATCTGGATATCGGCAGCCTCGATGGCGGCCAGCACGGCCGGTGCTTCGCAGAGCGGCGGCGGCAGCAGGATGCCTTCAATATTGGAGCGGGCGAACAGCCGCGCCGCCTCCCCCTGCGCCTCTGCCCCCTCCTGATCACAGGATTCCACGGTCAGGTGTGACCCGCCGCGCCGCGCCCCTTCCAGCGCCCCGATCAGGAACTGGCCCAGATAGGCCGCACTGGGGTTGGCGTAAAGCAGCCCCACCTGGGTGGCCCCGCCGGCGGCCAGGCTGCGGGCGGCATTGTTGGGCTTGTAATTCAGCTTCTCGATGGCCTGCTGCACCAGGGCCCGCGTCTGATCCCGCACCACGCTTTCGCCATTGATGACGCGGGAAACGGTCATGGCGGAAACGCCAGCTTCCCGCGCCACATCCTCAATGGTGACAGCGCTGCCTTTGCGGCGTCTGGTCCGGATGATTTTGTTTTTGTCAGACGCGCTGCCCATGATGTCCCGGCCCCGCACAAGGCGGGCTTTGCAGATGGATAGAAAGGGTGGTCCCAACCAACCCTCTTGGTCGATACGGCCTTATGCGATGTAAAACAACAATGATAACGCTATCATTATTTGTTAATCGTCATGAATGGATGGGATAGCCTGCCACTCCCTGCGGCGAAATGGAACTGCCGCTTTGTTGTTCGCTCCATTATGGTGTCCCTCATGACAGGGGGCTGCTTCAGGCATCGTACCGCCATTCCCGGATGGGCGCGCCGTTTGGCGCTGGGGGGCAGCTTCCTGGCCTGTTTGGCTTTGCTGCTGAACCTTTTGGTGTGGTCACTTTATGCGCCTGCCATGGCGGCCGGCATCACCACGCCGATCTGTGCTGCCCCGATCAGCAAATCCCCCGATGGCAAGGGTGTGGGGCATGTCGATCTCAGCGCGCGACATTGCCCGTTGGGGCTGCTGGCTGTGGGCCTTGCCGCCCCGCCGGCCGGCCTGCCGCTACCCGTTCTCTCGTGGCTGTCACTGTTCCGCCTGTGGCCGGACCGTCTGCTGCTGGCCGTCACGGCCCAGTTTATTCCCTGGAACGCCCGCGCCCCGCCCTTGGTCTGATCCCGCCTTTTCACACAATCCCTGTTGATGGGCACAAGGGGGGCCTTGCCCGCACACCCCTTGTGCCGGCGGCGCTGTCGCGCGCGCCTTTTGCGGAAAGACCAAGAAATCATGTCTGCCACTAAAATCGCGGCACGCCTCTCCGCCTGTCTGCTGCTCGGCACCGTGCTGCCCGCCGCCGCCCAGGCTGCCGACCAGCCGCCCGCCCCCGCCCAATCGATGCTGCTGCCGACGCTGGTCGTCACCGCCCCGGCCATGTCCACGCCATTGATGGTGGAAACCGATCCCCGCCAGCCGCGCCAGCCGGTGCCGGCCAATGACGGGGCGGGCTATCTGAAATCCATCCCCGGCTTCTCCATCATCCGCAAGGGCGGCACGGGCGGCGACCCGGTATTCCGGGGCCAGTCCGGTTCCCGCCTGGGCATGATGGTTGATGGGTCGCCCGTGCTGGGCGGCTGCGGGATGCGCATGGACCCGCCCACCGCCTATGCCTTCCCGGAGGCGTTTGACAAGATCACCCTGCTGAAGGGCCCGCAAAGCGTGCGCTATGGCGGTGGCATGTCCGGTGCCGCCGTGCTGTTCGAACGCAATACCGAACGGTTCACGGCACCGGGGGTGCGGGGCAATCTCAACCTGCTGGGCGGCAGCACCGGCCGCAATGACCAGTTGGCCGACCTGACGGCCGGCACGTCGCAGGCCTATATCCGCATGATCGGCACCCGCGCCCATAGCGATGATTATGAGGATGGCGACGGCAACAAGGTCCATTCCGCCTATAACCGCAGCAGCGCCACCCTGCTGGCGGGTTGGACGCCGGACGACCAGACCCTGTTGGAAGCCAGCAGCGAATTCAGCAAGGCACGGGCCGCCTATGCCGACCGCATGATGGATGGCTCCAAGTTTGACCGGGAATCCCACCGGCTGCGCTTTGGCCGCGATGATCTCTCCCCCCTGATCGGCCGGGTGGAGGCCAGCGCCTATTACGATTATGTCGACCATGTGATGGATAGTTTCAGCCTGCGCCGCTGGACCGGCGGCATGATGGGGCCGCTCAGCAACCCCGATCGCAAGGGCTATGGCGGCCGCGCCGCCGTGGAACTGCGCCCGCAACCCAACTGGACCGTGACCCTGGGGGCTGATGCCAGCCATGACCGGCACGCTGTGCGCAACCTGTCGGTGGCCGAATATCGCGCCGGGGTGAATTACGAACAAAAGCCGCGCCTACCCGATCTGGAGTTCAACAGCATCGGCGCATTCATGGAAACCAGTTACGCCCTGTCTGCCGACCGGATGCTGGTGGGTGGCTATCGCCTGAACCGCACCAAGGCGGAAAGGCTGACCATCGCCAACGGCCCGACCGACAGCGACGTGCTGCATAATGGCTTCCTGCGGCTGGAACAGGAGATTGCGGGCGCACTGCCGCTGACCCTGCATGTCGGTGTCGGCCACAGCGAACGCGCGCCGGATTATTGGGAGCGCAACCGTAACTTCGCTCTGGACCCGGAAAAGACCACGCAGATCGATGCCGGTCTGATGCACCGGTCCGACCGCTGGACGGGCTCCGTCTCTCTCTTCGCCAACCGGATCGATGATTACATGCTGCTGTCCGGCAGCACGGGCAAGAATATCGGTGCCAGCCAATGGGGCGGGGAGGCGGAACTGGCCTATGCCATTGCCAGCGCCTGGCGGGCGGATGTCTCGCTGGCCTATGTGCATGGCCGCAACCGCAGCGAGGACAGGCCGCTGGCCCAGATGCCGCCGCTGGAGGCCAAGCTGGGCCTGAACTATGATGATGGCACCTGGATGGCCGGCGGTCTGGCCCGGTTCGTGGCGGCGCAGAACCGGGTGGATATTGGCTGGGGCAATATTGCCGGCACCGATATCGGCAAGAATGACGGTTTCGCCGTTTTCTCCGCCTCTGCCGGCTGGCGGCCGGCGGCGGGGGTGACGCTGACGCTGGGCGTCGATAACCTCTTCGACCGCACCTATGCCGAAGCCCTCAGCCGGTCCGGCACGCCCAGTCTGGTTGGCCAGGGCTATGTCCAGACCATCCGTGTCAATGAACCGGGCCGCACCTTCTGGCTGAAAGGCGGCATCACCTTCTGATGAAGCGGGGGCGGTTTGCGGTTGAACGCAATCCGCCTCTCTCCCCCCGCCGCCGTGGCGGGCCTGAAATGCTGCATTTTGTACAGTTTTGGGTGGGCATTATCCGCCGCTTCCCATAATAAGGGCATAGTAAAGACCTGGATGGATCGGTCGGGGGGCCATGTCCGGCAGCAATGCGCCGCATATTCTGATTGTGGAGGATTCACCCACCCAGGCGCTTCAGCTGGAGCTGATCCTGGACGGGCAGGGCTGGACCTCCACCATCTGCGGCACGGCAGAGGCGGCGCTGGCGGCACTCACCCATCTTCACCCGGATCTGCTGGTGGTGGATTACCACCTGCCCCGGATGAGCGGGGATGAATTCATCCGCCAATTGCGCCTGAATGCCGTCACCCGCCCGCTTCCCGTCATCATGCTGACGGATGAGGCCACGGCCGAGGCGGAGTTCAAGGGGTTGGAAAGCGGGGCGGATTCCTATCTGCCCAAATCCGCCGATGCTGATGAACTGGTGTTGCGCATCAGCGGCCTGCTGCGCCGGGCCGCCGGCAGCGGGCCGGGTTCCAGCGGGCTGGCGGCCCCCTCGTTGCGCGCGTCGCGCCTGCTGATCGTCGATGACAGCCCGACCTTCCTGGAATATCTGCGCCTGCTGTTGCAGGAAGAAGGCTATGAGGTGGTGGCCCTGCAAAGCGGGCTGGCCGCCGCCGCCCTGGTGCAGCAGGAAAGCTTCGACTGCATCATCGTCGACCTGCATATGCCGGAGATTGACGGCGTGGCGCTCTGCGCCAAGCTGGATGCCATCCGCCGCCGGCGGGAGGATCTGTTCCAGATCGTCATGCTGACCGCCAGCGACAGCAAGACCGACCTGATGCGCGGGCTGGAGGCCGGGGCCGACGATTATGTCACCAAGGGCAATGATGTGGAGATCATCAAGGCCCGTATCCGCGCCCTGGTGCGCCGCAAAAGGCTGCATGAGGAAAATCTGCGCATCTCCATGGAGTTCCGCCGCAAGGAACAGGAGCTGGAGCGCACCCGCGACGAGGTGCGGCTGGCCGAAGCCCGCGCCTCCCTGGTGGAGGCGCTGGAACGCTCCAACCGCGAACTGGCCGCCACCAATGCCAAGCTGACCCAGGCCCAGGTCGAACTGACCCGCGCCAAGGAGGCGGCAGAGGCCGCCAATCAGGCCAAATCCGAATTCCTGGCCAATATGAGCCATGAGCTGCGCACGCCGATGAATGGCATCATCGGCATGAATGCGCTGCTGCTCTCCACCAGCCTGACGCCGGAACAGCGCCATTCTGCCGAACTGGTGGGATCATCTGCCAAGCTGCTGCTGGGCCTGCTGAACGATATTCTGGACGTCTCCAAGCTGGAGGCGCGGCAGGTGAAGCTGGAATATCTCGATTTCGATATCCCCGCTTTGTTCGCAGAGGTGGTGCAATTGATGGCCCCCAAGGCGGCGGAGCAGGGGATCGAACTGGTTTTGGATATCGCCCCCGCCGCCCGTACCCGCGCCATCAGCGATCCGATGCGGTTGCGTCAGGTGGTGCTTAATCTGGTGGGCAATGCCATCAAATTCACCAACCGGGGCGGGGTGGTGGTGGCGGTGCGGCTGGAAGGGGACGCGGGCATCCCGCTTTTGTCGGTGCGGGTGACCGATACCGGTATCGGCATCCCGAAGGAAGCGCAGGCGCGGCTGTTCGACAAGTTTGTACAGGCCGACAGTTCCGTCACCCGCCGGTTCGGCGGCACCGGGCTGGGTCTGGCCATCTGTCGCCAGACCATGGAATTGATGGATGGCCATATCGGGGTGGACAGCCAGGTGGGGGCCGGTTCCAGCTTTTGGTTCCGCGTGGCCCTGCGCCCGGTGGCGGAACCCGCCCCCACCGCCCCGCCACCGGCGGAACTGGTGGGGCGTCATGCCCTGTTGGCCGATCCCAGCCCATTGGTGACGGCGGCCCTGACCGCCGATCTGGAAAGCCTGGGTCTGCAGGTGGACACCCTGTCCCTGGAACCAGCCGCATCGGCACCGGGCGTGGTGGCAGCAGACCTGTTGCTGGTGGATGCGCGCAGCCTGACGGCGGAACAGGCGGCGGCCCTGCGCCAGCGCTTCCCATCGGCGGCCCTGATCGCCCTGCGCCCCATCGGGTCGGTGGGCGATCCGGTTGATGTTGAACTGGCCGATGCGGCATTGGACAAGCCGGTGTTGCACGACATGTTGCGCAACACGCTGCTGGCGGTGTTGACGGGCCGCCCGCTGCCGGTGGCCGCCCCGGCCGATCCCTCCCCATGCCGGGAGGAACCGGGCAGCAGCGGGCATATCCTGCTGGCAGAAGATAATTATATCAACCAGCAGGTGGCCCTGCATATGCTGACGGGGGCTGGCTTCACCGTTGATATTGTGGGCAATGGGGCCGAGGCACTGGCCGCCCTGGGTCGCGGCGCTTATGACCTGATCCTGATGGATGTGCAGATGCCGGTGATGGATGGGGTGGAGGCGACGCGCCGCATCCGCGCCGATGAAGGGCCGGGCCGCCACATCCCCATCATCGCCATGACCGCCCATGCCATGACGGGGCTGGAGGAAAGCTATCGTGCCGCCGGCATGGATGATTACATCTCCAAGCCGGTGGAATATCAGGCTTTTCTGACCAAGGTACGGTCCTGGTCCGGGCGCGGCCGCGCGCCCGACGCCGTGGCGGCGACCGATCCGGCCCCGCCGCCAGGGATTGACGAGGCGGCGATCCTGCAAATCCAGGCCCTGATGCCACCGCCGCAATTCACCACCCTGATGGGCAATTTCCTGACCAACTCCCGCCAGCGGCTGGCGCGGGTGGAGGCGGCACGCCTGTCTGGCGATCTGGGGGCGCTGGGCCACGACCTGCATGATCTGATCAGCACCACCGGCAGCTTTGGCTGTCGCGATCTGGTGGTTCTGGGCCGGGAGGTAGAGGCCGCCCTCCGCGCTGCGCAGCCTGACCCGGCCTTGACCCGGCTGACGGATTTCTGCACCGCCGCCGGCCACGCCCTCAGCTATCTGGAAGAACGGTTTCAGCCGGTGATGGGGTAGGGCGGGGGGACAGCAGACCCCCACCCAGATGGCTGAACCGGAACCCCTGTTCATATTTCAGCCCGAAGCCCAGCGCACGATCCAGGGCGATATGGGCGATCCAGATCAGCGCCAGATGGCTGGCCCAGTCCCACCCCGCCCCCAGGCCCCAGGCCAGCCCCGCCGCCGGCAGCAGATAGGCGTGAAACAGATTGTAAAGCCGCGCCCCCGCCTTGGGCCCGGCCAGATAGCCCAGCATCGACAGGTCGGGCAGCAGGAACAGCACCGCGAACAGCCCCCAATTCCCGCCCTGATGGCCATAGGCCCAGAGTGTGGCGGCAAACAGGCCCAGGGCCTCCAGATGCAGCAGTGCTTTTGGCGTGCCATTAACCATGCCCGGCATGATGGATCCTTGATCGTTTATGCTTGGTGTGGCCACTCTCCCTTATTCATTTTCGCATGGTAATATCCGAAAAACTGATAAGGATATTTCAAAAATGAAAGATATTGATTGGGCCTTGCTGCGCTCCTTCCTGGCGGTGGTGGAAACCGGCTCCCTGTCGGCGGCAGCGCTGCGGAGCGCCACCACGCAACCCACCCTCAGCCGCCATATCCGGGAGTTGGAGCGGCTGTTGGGCGTGCTGCTGTTCACCCGCTCGGCCCGTGGGCTGCAGCCCACGGAAGCGGCCCTGCGCCTGATCGATGATGCCCGGGCCATGGGCCAGGCCGCCCAGCGTCTGGGTTTCAAGGCCCAGGGACAGGCCCAGACATTGCGCGGCACGGTTCGCCTGACCGCATCGGTGATTGTCGCCAACCTGCTGTTGCCGTCCCTGATTGTGGCCCTGCGGCAGGCGGAACCGCTTATTCAGGTGGAGATTGTGGCGTCGGATACGATCCAGAACCTGCTGCATCGGGATGCGGATATCGCCATCCGCATGGTGGCACCGACGCAGCAAGCCCTGATCGCCCGCAAGCTTGGGGATACGCCCATCGGCCTGTTCGCCAGCCGCGATTATGCCGCCCGCCATGGTTTGCCTGAAACCGTGCAGGATTTGGCGGCCCACACCCTGTTGGGTTTTGACCGCAGTGACATGATCATCCGGCTGGCGGCCGAAAACGGCCTGTCCCTGGCGCGGGAGGATTTCGCCCTGCGCTGTGATGATCAGATGCTGTACTGGCACTTGCTGCTGGCCGGCGCCGGCCTTGGCTTCGCCCAGCACCTGCTCGCCCGCCGCCAGCCGGACCTGCTGCCCGTCCCGCTCCCGCTGCGCTGCCCCTCCTTGCCGGTCTGGCTGGTGATGCAGGAAGACGTCCGCACCAACCCCCGCATCCGCCGCGTCGCCGATTTCCTGGGCAATGCACTGGCGGAGATGCTCGGGCGGGGGTAGGCGGATTGTGCGGGGGGTGGGGATGTGATAGGGTGAAAGTCCTAGTTTGGGGTTTTGTGCCTGGGGAAGGGGGCTGCGCAACGGGGCGTGAAAATGTGTTGCGTAGTGTTGCGTAGTGTTGCGTAGGATGGGTTACCCAACCGGTCTGGCCGCCCGGCTCCCAAGGATTGATCGCTGTTAGGCCAGCGCCCAAGGTTGCGCTGACGCTGCGCCTGGACCCGGCGGTGGTGGATCATTTCCGGGCCACGGGGCCCGGCTGGCAAAGCCGCATCAATGAAACGCTGCGTAAAGCTGCGGGGTTGTGACGGGCGTAGCAGCCCTTCCCCCTACCCCCGCACCAGCCCCACCAGCTTCGCCCCGATCTCCGTCGGGTTCAGCACATGGCTGGCGCCGCCCATGTCGATGGCGACGCCGGGCATTCCGTGGACCACGGAGCTGGCCTTGTCCTGGGCGATGGTGGTGGCACCCAGCGCGTGCAGATGGGCCAGTTCGGCGGAGCCGTCGGCCCCCATGCCTGACAGCAGCACGCCCACCACCTCTGCCCCGAACTGGTCCGCCACGCTGCGGAACAGGTGGGAAACGGCGGGGCGCAGGCCGCTTTCCGGGGCGGCGTCGGACAGGCGGATCACCCCGTTGCGGTCAATGCCCAGATGCCGGTCATCCGGCGCCAGATAGACATGGCCCGGCATTGTACCGGTGAAATCGCGTGCCACCTGCACCTCCAGCGCGCTGGAAAGCCGCAGCCATTCGGCAAAGCCTTCGACAAAGCCATTGGCAATATGCTGCACCACCAGGATGGGCAGGGGGAAATCCGCCGGCAGGCTGGACAGGATGGTCTGCAACGCCATCGGTCCCCCGGTGGACGCACCGATGGCCACCAGCCGGGGTCGGCTGCGCCCGCCTGCCGGATCGCCAGTAACCGCCCCGGTGCGGGGGGTGCTGCCCAGCGGTGGCGGGCGGCGCCAGCGGCGCACCACCCGCACTTCCGACATCAGCCGCACGGTCATCACCAGATCGGCCACCTCCCGATCATGGTCGGCATGGCCGATGCCGGCCGGCCGGCGGACAAAGGCCAGGGCGCCCGCCTCCACCGCGCGGAAGGTGGCGGCGACCTGATCGGTCATCATGCCGGAAACAATGACGATGGGGACCGGCAGCGTCTCCATGATGCGGCGGGTGGCGGTGAAACCATCCATGCCAGGCATATGGATGTCCATCGTCACCACGTCGGGTTTCAGATCCTGCACAGCCGTTACCGCTTCCTCGCCACTGGAAACGGCGCCCACCACCCGCATGTCGGGCTGGGTTTCCAGGATACTGACCAGGAAGGCCCGTATCGTGGGGGAATCTTCGGCGACCAGAACCTTAATCACAACGTACGTCCTTAAATCAGGCGACCGATCATATCCAGCAGATCGCTTTGGTCGAAACTTTTCTTGACGATATAAGCACTGGCGCCGACATCAACCCCACGTTCCCTATCCTCCCGCGTTTCCAGCGAGGTAATCAGGATCACCGGCAGGTCGGCCGTCCGGGGATCGTGGCGGATTTTGCCGGTCAGTTCAAACCCGCTCATCCGCGGCATTTCCACGTCAGAGACGATCAGGTCGAAACTCTCCTCCGCCAGCAGACCCCAGGCTTCCAGCCCATCCACGGCGGTGCGCACCCGGTATCCGGCCGCTTCCAGCACATGCTTGAACAGGGTGCGCGCGGTGATGCTGTCTTCGGCGATCAGGATGGATTTGCGCGCCGGGGCGGCCATGCTGGTCAGGCTGCGGGCCGGGCGCGCCGGGAAATCCTGGCGCAGCGCGCTGCGCAGCAGCTCATGCACATTCAGCACAAAGCCCAGCCCGCCCGATGGCAGCATGATGGCCCCGGCGACGCAGGCCACCTGCGCCAGGGGCCAGCCCAGGCTTTTCATCAGGATTTCGGTTTCGCCGATAATCTGGTCCACCTCGATGGCGATACGCTGGCCGGCGGCGGCCACCACCAGATAATGCCGGAATTCCCCTTCCGGTTCCGGCCCGCCCGACAGGCGCAGCAGATCGGCCAGCCGCACCAGCCCGACGGCCTTGCCATCCACCCGCACCACCTCCCGCTGGTCCACCAGCTCCACCGCCCGCCAGGGAATGCGCGCCACCCGTTCCACCCGGTTGGTGGGCAGGGCCAGACATTGCGTGCCCACCCGCGTCATCACCACGCGGAAGGCCGCCATCGTCACCGGCAGCAGCAGGCGGAAGGTTGTACCGGCACCGGGGGCGGTTTCCACCGCGATGGTGCCGCCCAGCCGCTCCACCTTCTCCTGCACGATGGCCAGCCCCAGCCCCCGGCCGGACAGGTCGGTCAACCCGCTGCTGGTGGACAGGCCGGACTGGAAAGCCAGTGCCAGGATTTGCCCCTGGTTCAGGGCTGCCGCCTCCTCTGCATCCACCACGCCCTGGGCGATGGCTTCCGCCACCAGCCGGGCGCCATCCATGCCGCGCCCATCATCGCTGATGGTGATCTCCGCCCGCCCGCCATCGCGGGGGGCCAGGCTGATCGACAGGGTGCCCTGGCCCGGCTTGCCCTGCGCCAGCCGTTCGGCCGGCGTCTCCAGCCCATGGCCGATGGCGTTGCGGATCAGGTGCAGCAGGGCATCGCGCAGCTCCTCCTGCACCCGCCGGTCCAGCTCCAGCCCTTCCCCGGCGACGACAAGCTGGATATCCTTGCCCTGTTCGCGCGACAGTTCGCGCACATTCTGCGCCACCAGATCCAGCAGGTTGGTGGCGGGCTGCATCAGCACCTGTTTGGTGCCGCTCAACAGCCCGTCCACGCTTTTGGCCAGCCCGCGCGCCTCCTGATCGGCCTCCGTGGCCAGCTTGCTCAAGCGCGATCCCAGCCAGGCCAGCGTCTGTGCGTCATGGTCAGCCTGGGCGGCCCGGCCCAACCGGCTCCGGCTGCGCGTGCGCTCCCCCAGTTCCCGTCCCAGCCCGCGCAGCATGGCCGCCCGCTCCACGCCGGACAGTTTGGCGCTGATCAGCTCTTCTGCCTGATGCAGCAGCCGGTCCAACTGGACGATGGGCACCCGCACCGTCTGTTTTACGGGTCGGGGGGCGGCATGATCGGGGGTGGGGACGGGTGCGGTGGTGACGGGAATTTCCGCACTTGTCGCCACAGAAGGGGCCGCGGCCGGAATGGGCGGCGGCAGGGGCGGCAGGGGCGGGGGTGGCGGGCTGGCCATGCCCGGCGCCCCTGCCTTCTGGTTGATATCGCTGACCAGCCGGTCCAGCCCCGGCGGGTCGGTCGGGCTGGGGCCATTGCCACCACCGGGGATCATCACGCGGATGGCCCCCAAACTGCGATGCATCAGGTCGCGCAGGTCGTCATCCAGCGCCATGCTGCCCTGCTTCACCAGGGCCAGCAGGGATTCCAGCGCATGGCACAGCGCCACCAGCGACCCCAGATTGACCGTGCGCGCCGCCCCTTTCAGGGTGTGGACCTGCCGGAAGGTCTGTTCCACCAGTTCGCGCCGCCGCTCCTGCGTGACACCGCGATCCAGTTCCAGCAGTGCCGCACCCAGGGCGGTGGCATGGTCCTCCGCTTCCACGGTGAACATGGCCAGCAGCCGTTGCAGAAGCTGTTCATTCCTGCTGTTCATGGACCGTCCCCGCCGCCGCCCGTCAGGCGCGATACTGGCTGACCAGCGATTTCAGCTTGTGCCCCAGCGCATTCAGGTTATGCGCCGCGGTTTCCGCCTGTTTGGTGGCCACGGTATTCTGGGTGCTGGCCTGCCGGATGCTGTCCATGGCCAGCGCCACCTGATCGATGCCCACCTGCTGCTGCTGGTTGGACGCGACGATCTGGGTGCTGGCCTGGGTGGCAATGGCGATATTGTGGGCCAGGTTCTCAATGGCCTGGCCCGCTTCCAGCGACTGGCGCACCCCGGCATCCACCGCCTTGGAGCCCTGTTCGGCGGCCAGCACGGCGGTGGCCGTGGCCTTCTGAATATCGGTCAGGATGGCGCGGACCTGGGCCGTCGCTTCCTTGGACTGTTCGGCCAGGCTTTTCACCTCCGTGGCCACCACCACGAAACCTTTGCCCTGTTCTCCCGCCCGCGCCGCCTCGATGGCGGCATTGACGGCCAGCAGGTTGGATTGTTCGGCCAGATCATTGACGGAGGCGACGATGGTGCCGATGGCCTGGCTCTGTTCAGATAGTTTGATCACCGCCTCGGCGATGGCGCCGATCTGGTCGCGCACCAGATTGATGCCGGCGATGCTCTGTTCCACCGCCCGCTTGCCGGTGGCGGAGATTTGTGCCGTCGCCTGGGCTGTATCGGCGACATGGCGGGCCTTTTCGGTGGAAAGCTGGGAGGTCTTGCGCACCTCCTCCATGGTGGAGGAGGTTTCAGCCAGGGCCGTGGCCGTCTCTGCCGCCGATGCGGCCACCTGGGCCGTGGTGCTGACAATCTGGCTGCCGGCGGAGCCCAGCACATTGATGCCTTCCGACAGTTCCTGCATCAGTTGCCGCAGGCTGCGCGTCATCCGCATGAAGGTGTCGGAGAGGATGCCCACCTCGTCCGTGCGGCTGGAGGGTGTCAGCGTCACGGTCAGATCGCCGGTGCCGATCCGCTCCGCAATGCGGGTGATCTCCTGCAACGGGGTGGCAATGTTGCGGCTGAGATAAAGGCCGGAGGCCAGCACCAGCAGGCCGGCGATCAGCGCGCCGCCGATCACGCTGGCCCGCGCCATTTCGGTCGTATCCTCCAGCTCCGCCTCCCGCTGGCGGAGCAGGGTGTCTTCCACCGCGTGCATCTGGGCAATGACGCCGCGGAAATCATCCATCGCCTTCTGGCCCCGCAGGGTCATCACCGCCGCCTGGCTTTCCTGGAAACCCTGGTTGCGGCGGATATCCACATTCATGCGCATGGATTCGGTTTTCACCGCGATGAATTCCTCCGCCCGGTCCATATTGCGCACCTGATCCGGATTATCCGCGATCAGATTACGCAAACTGCGGACCCCCGGCTGCAGCCGGCCCAGCGCATTTTCATAAGGTTCCAGGAATTTCGGGTCGCCGGTAATCAGGAAGCCGCGCTGCCCCGTCTCCACATCCTGCATGATGGACAGCAGTTCGGTGATGGCGCCCTGTACCTGATAGGTGTGGCTGCGCCAGGCGGCGTCGGCGGTCAGCCGATCGGTCACCCGCAGGGAGACGCCGCCGACCACCAGCAGAACCAGCAGCACCATGCACAGGCTGCCCCAGATTTTCGTGCCCACGGTGATGCGCATGATCATTGCCCCCTTGTCGCCGGTCCCGGCAGGCCCGCTTGTGCGAAACCATTGTCGTCATCATTGAACAGCACGGCCCCATCCAGCAGGATGGTACCGGTCCGTGAAATGCCATGGAAAAAACGCCGGCCCTGTTGAACGGTTGCCGGCAGGTTGTCGATCTGGTCACGGGCGATGCTGGTCATGCCGATCACCCGTTCTGCCAGCAGGCCCAGCATCCGCTTCCCCTGTTCCAGCACGATGATGGCATCGGCTTCCGGCGTCGCTGGCAGGCCGCAGAGCAGGCCGAAATCGATGGCCGAGACCACCTGTCCGCGCAGATAGAAGATGCCGGCCAGGAAGGATGGGGTGCAGGGCACCGGGGTGGGGCGCAGTTCCGTCGCCACCTCCCGCACCAGATGGCCTTCCACGGCAAAGGGCCGACCCTGTAGCTGGAATTCCAGCAGGGTGAGCTGCGCGGCCGCATCTGCCGGCTCCACCGGTTTGCGGGCCAGTTGCCGGGCGCGTTCCCGCAACCGGCGGCTTGTCTCCGCCTCCCCCGGCTCGAACCCGCGCGCCAGCCCTTCACGGGCGGCGGCAAGGCGCAGATGCATCGCGGTCCAGTCGATCCTGCTCTCACTCATAACCCAACCTCGGCGCTGGCGACGCGGATGATCTCCGTCAGACGGCCGACGGTCAGCCCGTCGGATTCAGGCAATGTGTCCTCCGGCGCATGGCGGCGCAACAAATCCAGTGTATTGCGATAATGCCGGCGGGCATCGACCACCCGGCCTTCCCCCAGGGCCAACCGTGCCAGGGCGAAATGGGCCAGCACAAAGCCGGGGTCCAGAAACAGGGCACGGCGCAGGGCCTCGGCGGCCTGTTTCAGCTCCCCGCGCTCCTGGCTGATCATGGCCAGCAGGTAATGCCGCTCCGGGGCGGTTCGGTCCAGGCTCAGCGCCCGTTGACACCAAAGCGCTGCCTCTTCCAGGCGGCCTTCATTGGCGTGCAGCCGGGCCAGCATGGCCAGGGCGGTACCATCGGCCTCCAGCACCACCGGATCGGCCCGCAGCAGGGCGATAGCCTCCCGATAGCGTCCCTGCTGGTACAGTGGCTGCACCTGGGCCAGCAGATCATCCGGCCCCTGGGGGGACAAGGGCGGAGGGGCAGGGGCCAGGGTGGGCGGTGCCGGCAGTATCGGCACCACCAGCGTTGAGGGGGGCACCGATGGCAGGGCGGCGGCACCTGCCGCCTTGCGGTAGAAGGTGGCCCCTGGCAATTGGGCATTGACGAAGGGCTGGAACAGTTCTGTCGACCCTTCGACCGAACTGGCCACCAGCCACCCGCCTTCCACCAGGGAATTATGCAGATTGGCCACCACCTGCCGCGCCCGGTCAAAGCTGAAATACATCAGCACATTGCGGCAGAAGATGATGTCCATCGCATTGGTGTTGCTGGTGACGGACGGATAAAGATCCTCTGCCAGATTATGATAGGCAAAGCTGACCATGCGGCGGATGCGGGGAAGGATCACCTGCCTGCCGTCCTGGGCCTCGAAATATTTCTGCCGGACGGCCGGATCAACGCCCCGGAAGGACCATTCCCCGTATCGCCCCTCTGTCGCCCGGCGCAGGGAGCGGGGATTGATGTCCGTTGCCAGGATAGTGATGTTCCAAAGGGCAATATCCGGGATCAACCCATCCAGCAGCATGGCCACGGAATAGGCTTCCTCGCCCGTGCTGCAGGCAGCACTCCAGATCCGCAGATGCCGCTTGCCCGCCTGTCGCCGCGCGGCGATCAGCGGCGGCAGCACGGTCTCCGCCAGCGCCTTGAAGCTTTGTGGTTCACGGAAGAAATAGGTTTCGCCGATGGTCAGATGGCTGGCCAGGATTTCAATCTGTTCCCGCGTCGGCTCTGTCGCCAGGAAATGCTGCATACAGGCCAACGCATCCGGGAAGCCCAGTTCCTTGGCCATGATGGCAACGGCCCGACCCAGTTCCGCCCGCCGTTCGGGGGCATAATGCAGGCCGGTGCGCGTTTCCAGGAACTGGCTGAACGCCGTCAGCACGCCGCCATCGCTGCTGATGCTCATGCATCGCCCCGCTGGCGGCCAAGGCTGTCATCCAGGGCGGCGGCCTCTGCCAGCGACAGGAACCGGTCCACATCATGGATGAAGACGGGCCCATCGGCCAGCTGGGTGACACTGTCAAAATAGCGCGTACCGGGGACCACCCTTTCCACCGGAACCAGTGATGCCGCCGGCAACTGAATGGTGCCGGTCACATGGTCCACCAGCAGGGCGACCAGGCGCTGGTCGGTGCGAACCATGACCAGCGCATCCTCCAGCCGTTGCCGGCGGGGCGGCAGATCGAAACGCTGGCGGATATCCAGCACCGGCAGAATGTCCCCGGCGACATCGATCACCCCCAGCACGATGGCGGGGGCGGCCGGCAGCGGTGTGATATCCACCAGCGGGGCTACCCGCGCCACCCGTTCCAGCCGCAGCGCATAGCTGCGGTCATCCAGCGTGAACAACAGCAGATCGACCATGGCGGTTGCTGGGATGCCATCCTGGAAATCACCCATGCCGAACGCCTCTGTTCCCTGCTGATTGATGATGGAAGGCCCTGGCTTGCGGACCCTCGCTCGTCAACGGTCGCCGACGCGCATCCATGCACCCTAGCCCGGCCGCCCGATGGCGGCGCCTGATACCAGAGGCAACATGCATATACCGGGAGCCATGATCAATGGCTCTTCGCATCCCGCACTATTTAATGACGGCACAGGGCTTGGGGCGCTGGCTGCCCACCTGCTGGATCAGCCCCTTCCAAGTCTGGACTGCAGGCCGTGGGATTTGCTTATGTGGGCCCATTGCCGCTGCCCGTAAACCCGCCGACCTAGCCCCTTTGCCTCAGTGGCCCGGCGTGGGATGAGAGCGTAATCGCAGTTGCAGCAAGAATACGGGTAAGCGTGAATCTCCCCAATCGGCCTGATAAACAGGTAGTATCGTTACAAACGATATGGATTACCTGAGCATTTTAGTTATTTTTAAGTCATGCATCAGCTGCATGATCGCTAGTATCATTAGCGACCCATTTATATGGTAAATGCCCTTTTCGCTGCACTGCGACATCGTTATAGTGCAAAGCACAACAAGGGTACGCAGTTAAGACAGACCCATTTTTCAGGGAGCGAACGTACAGGGCCCATAACGTCGGTGGCATCCGCCCCCGTTCAACCTTGTGAGTATCGCTATGAAGACGATCTACACCGCTCTTTTCGTTTCCGCCGTTGCTCTGCTGGCTGTTGGCCAGTCCAATGCCGCCCCGACCGCCATCAAGCGCGTCTGCGGTGAAGCCCCGGCCGCTCCGGCTGTGATTGAGGGCAAGTCCGCCACCGAACAGGCGATGCGCCAGACCGCCGCTGCCGTGCGTGGCTATGCCGACAAGGCTGCCAACTATCTCAGCTGCGTTGACAATGCCGATATCTCCACCGCCTACCTCTCTCAGCCGGCCTATCGCGCCGCCATCGCCGCCCACCGCGATCAGGTGGTCGACCGTCTGGAAATGACCGTTGGCAGCTTCAACAGCGAACTGCGCGCTTTCAAGGGCCAGCAGTCCCAGGTTGCCGCCAAGTAATACTCTGTTGCCATGATCAGAACCTATGGTTCTGATCATGGCCCTCAATCGCCGGCGCCAACTCCGTTGGCTTGGCTACGCCGCATGTGCGGCGCGGCGGCAGTCGCCGCCGTACTGAGTTGCGATGAGGAGAACTCATCGCAACTCAGCATAAGACGTCACTTTCCGACGCTTGCAAGGTTTCGAAGGGGATGCGGGTACCGCCGGTGCCCGCATCCTTTTTCATTTTACCACCCGCGCGATTCTGGCCTGATTTGCGGCTGCACCCCGCGGGTCGGGCGGGAATTCCCCTGGTTTATGAAAGGCCCGACCAATGTCGGGAGGGGCGGCAGCAGATGCCCCCATCCAGCGACCGCCAAAATTGTTGCGGTGCGATATAGGTTTCGTATCAGAAACTCTTCCCTGATCCTTGTTTGGTGCTTGGCCGATTTGCGCCAGCCGCATGGCGGCGGTACGTCATTATCTCTTTGATATAAGGCTGTTTTGGTTCGTTGCCTGTCGCTGCAACGGTCCAATGATGATTTGCCGAAGCGGCATCCCTGGGTGGGGCGCCTGCTGCGCCGCACCAAAAATCCTTGTATTGTCAAAGCACTGTCACATTAACCTTCCCGACCAAGGTCGGGGCTGTCGCTTCTGCAACTGTGTCACATCGTAGCAGCATCGATCGGCATGGACGGCGGTCAGACGCCGCCAACGGCGCTTCATAAGACGCCGAGCGATGAACGTCCGAGACACGTCGCGACTTCTGGGAGGGCATATGGCAAATGTAACAGCAGGTGGTGCGGTAACCCCCGCCCCCATGACCAAGGAAGAGAAGAAGGTGATTTTCGCCTCTTCGCTCGGCACCGTTTTCGAATGGTACGATTTCTACCTTTATGGTTCGCTGGCGGCGGTGATCGCCAAGCAGTTCTTCTCAGGTGTGAATGAGACGGCGGCCTATATCTTCGCCCTGCTGGCCTTTGCCGCCGGTTTTGCCGTGCGCCCCTTCGGCGCCCTGGTGTTCGGTCGCCTTGGCGACATGATCGGCCGTAAATATACGTTCCTGGTCACCATCCTGATCATGGGTGCCTCGACCTTCATCGTTGGTATCCTGCCCAACTATGCCAGCATCGGCATTGCGGCCCCGGTGATCCTGATTTCCCTGCGTATGCTGCAAGGTCTGGCGCTGGGCGGTGAATATGGCGGTGCCGCCACCTATGTGGCCGAACATGCCCCGCATGGTCGCCGCGGCAACTATACGGCCTGGATTCAGACCACGGCGACCTTGGGCCTGTTCCTGTCGCTGCTGGTGATCCTGGGCTGCCGCATGTCGATGTCCACGGAGGATTTTGACACCTGGGGCTGGCGTATCCCGTTCCTGGTCTCCATCCTGCTGCTGGGCGTGTCGGTCTGGATCCGCCTGATGCTGAATGAAAGCCCGGCCTTCAAGAAGATGAAGGAAGAGGGCAAGCATTCCAAGGCGCCGCTGACCGAAGCCTTCGGCAACTGGAAGAACCTGAAGGTTGTGCTGCTGGCCCTGTTCGGTCTGGTCGCCGGTCAGGCGGTGGTCTGGTACACGGGCCAGTTCTATGCCCTGTTCTTCCTGACCCAGACGCTGAAGGTGGATGCTGCTGCCGCGAACCTGATGATTGCTGCGGCCCTGCTGATCGGCACCCCCTTCTTCATCATCTTTGGCACCCTGTCCGACCGTATCGGCCGCAAGCCGATCATCCTGGCGGGCCTTGCCATCGCCGTCATCACCTATTTCCCGCTGTTCAAGGGCATCACCCACTTTGCCAACCCGGCGCTGGAACAGGCGGTTGCCACCTCCCCCATCGTTGTGGTGGCTGATCCGGCCCAATGTTCCGTGCAGTTCAACCCGGTCGGTACCAGCAAATTCACCAGCTCCTGCGATATCGCCAAGGCGGCTTTGGTGAAGAAGGGCGTGCCCTACAGCAATGAGGCGGCGCCCGCCGGCACCCTGGCCCAGATCCGCGTCGGCACGACGGTGATCGACAGCTACGACGCCACCGGCGTCGCCACCAAGACGGAAGTTTCCCTCTCCCACGGTCCCAGCAGCCATGCCGGCCCGACCGATCCGAAAGCCGCTGGTGCCGCCTTTGAAAAGGCTGTGGCCGATGCGCTGAAGGCCGCCGGTTATCCGCCCAAGGCTGACCCGGCCCAGGTCAACTATGTCATGGTGGTGGTGCTGCTGACCATCCTGGTCATCTATGTCACCATGGTCTACGGGCCGATCGCCGCCATGCTGGTGGAAATGTTCCCCACCCGCATCCGCTACACCTCCATGTCGCTGCCCTATCATATCGGCAATGGCTGGTTCGGCGGCTTCCTGCCCACCACTTCCTTCGCCATCGTGGCGGCCACCGGCAATATCTATGATGGCCTGTGGTACCCGATCATCATCGCTTCCGTGACCTTTGTCATCGGTGCGCTGTTTGTGAAGGAAACCAAGGACATCGACATCTACGCCGACGATTGATCCCTGATACTTCCCTGATGCTCCAGCCTTGGCGGGCCGCGATTGCGGCCCGCCTTTTTTGTGCGCTCACTCCCCGGCTGGTGTCAGCATACCAGCGGGTGTATCGCTGGTCGTCGCCTCCTCCTGCCGTTTTGCCCCTGCCAGATAGCGCAGCAGCACATAGAAGACCGGGGTCAGCAGCAGGCCGAACAGGGTGACGCCCAGCATCCCGGCAAACACGGCAACACCCATGGCCTGACGCATTTCCGCCCCGGCCCCGCTGCTGGTGATCAGCGGCACCACGCCCATGATGAAGGCGATGGAGGTCATCAGGATGGGGCGCAGCCGCAGCCGGCTGGCCTCAATCGCCGCCTGCACCACGGTGTGACCATGGGCCTCCAGCTCACGGGCAAATTCCACGATCAGGATGGCGTTCTTCGCGGATAGCCCCACCAGCACCATGAAGCCGATCTGGGTGAAGATGTTGTTATCCCCGCCGGTCAGCCAGACGCCGGCCAGGGCGGACATCAGGCTCATCGGCACGATCATCAGGATGGCCAGCGGCAGGGTCAGGCTTTCATACTGGGCGGCCAGCACCAGGAAGACCAGCAGCACGGAGATGGGGAAGACCCACAGTGCCGCATTGCCGACCAGGATTTGCTGATAGGTCAGATCCGTCCATTCAAAGCGCATCCCACGCGGCAGCACCTCTGCCGCGATCCGCTCCGCCGCGGCCTGTGCTTGGCCGGAGGAGAAACCGGGCGCCGGGCCGCCATTGATATCGGCCGCTGTATAGCCGTTATAGCGCACCACCATTTCCGGGCCGTAGCTCTGCACCACCTGCACCAGCGATGACAGCGGCACCATCATTCCCTGATCATTGCGGGTTTTCAGCAGGCCGATATCATCGGCATGGGCGCGGAACGGCGCGTCGGCCTGCACATGCACTTGGTAGACGCGACCGAATAGGTTGAAATCATTGACATAGAGCGAACCGAGATAGGCCTGCATGGTGGCGAAGACATCTGTCACCGGCACGCCCAACTGGCGGGCTTTCACCCGGTCCAACTGCACATCCAGTTGCGGCACATTGATTTCATAAGAGCTGAAGGTCGGCCCCAGTTCCGGCGTCTGCCGCGCCTTGGCAACGAAATCATTGGCGGCCTTGGCCAGCGCTTCGTACCCCAGCGCACCGCGATCTTCCACCTGCAGCTTGAAACCGCCAAGCGTGCCCAGCCCCATCACCGGCGGCGGCGGGAAGACGGCGACGAAGGCTTCCTTCAACCCGGCATATTTCTGCTGGAGCTGCTGGGTGATGATGGCTGCCGACAGGCCCTGCTTGGCTCGTTCCTCATAGGGTTCCAGGGTGGCAAAGACGATACCGGCGGAAGACGAATTGGTGAAGCCATTGACCGACAGGCCGGGAAAGGCGATGGCGGCCTTCACGCCCGGCTGTTTCAGGGCAATGTCGCTCATGGCGCGAATGACCTCTTCCGTGCGGTCCAGGGAGGCACCGGTGGGAAGCTGGGCGAAACCGATCAGATATTCCTTATCCTGCGCCGGCACGAAGCCGCCCGGCACCGCATTGCCCAGCAGGAAGGTCAGCCCCAGCAGCGCGCCATAGACGGCCATCATCGCGCCCTTGCGGCGGATGACGCCGGACACGCCGGCCCCATAGGCCTCCGACCCGCGCTGGAATGCCCGGTTGAATAGGCGGAAGAAGCCGCCCAGCACCTTGTTCATGCCGCGCGTCAACCAATCCGGCTTGTCATGATGGCCTTTCAGCAGCAGGGCCGACAGGGCAGGGGAGAGCGTGAGGGAGTTGAAGGCGGAAATCACCGTCGAAATCGCGATGGTCATCGCGAACTGCTTATAGAATTCGCCGGTCAGGCCGGACATGGCGGCCAGCGGCACGAACACGGCCACCAGGGTCAGGGCGATGGCGATGATGGGGCCGCTCACCTCCTGCATCGCCTTATAGGTTGCTTGTTTGGGTGACAGGCCGGCGGCGATGTTACGCTCCACATTCTCCACCACCACGATGGCGTCATCCACCACGATGCCGATGGCCAGCACCATGCCGAACAACGACAGGGCATTGATGGAAAAGCCGAAGGCCAGCATCAGCGAGAAGGTGCCGACGATGGAGACGGGCACCGCCAGCAGCGGGATGATGGAGGCGCGCCAGGTCTGCAGGAAGATGATCACCACCAGCACCACCAGGGCGATGGCTTCCAGCAGCGTGTGGATCACCGCATCGATGCTGGCCTGCACGAAGCGGGTGGGATCATATTCGATGGCGTAATCCACGCCATCGGGCATGTCCTGCTTCAACTCGGCCATTACCGCGCGCACTTGCTCGGAAATGGCCAGGGCATTGGCGCCGGGCGCCTGGTTGATGGCCATGGCGATGGCCGGCTTATTATCCAGCAGGGAGCGCAGGCCATATTGGGCGGCGGCCAGTTCCACCCGCGCCACATCGCGCAGATAGGTCACGGCCCCGCCAGAGGTCTTCAGGACGATATCCTGAAACTCCTCCACCGTTTTCAGCCGGCCCTGGGCATTGACGGAAAGCTGCAGCGGCGCATCCGGCACCGACGGGCTGGCCCCGATGACACCGGCAGCCACCTGCACATTCTGGTCACGGATGGCGGCCACCACATCGCTGGCGGTCAGGCCGCGTTCGGCCACCTTGTTGGGGTCCAGCCAGACGCGCATGGCGTAATCGCCCGCACCCCATAACAGCACCTCACCCACGCCCTGGATGCGGGCCAACCGGTCGCGGATATTCAGCACCGCGTAATTGCGTAAGTACGTGATGTCATACCGGTCATTGGGGGAGTGCAGATGCACCACCATGGTCAGGGTGGGTGAGGATTTCACCGTGGTGACGCCCAGCCGCTGCACATCCTGCGGCAGCCGGGGCAGCGCCTGGGAAACCCGGTTCTGCACCAACTGCGTGGCCTGATCCGGGTCGGTGCCCAGCTTGAAGGTGACGGTCAGCGCCATATTGCCGTCGCTGTTGGCCTGCGACTGCATATAGAGCATGTTTTCCACGCCATTGATCTGTTCCTCCAGCGGGGAGGCAACAGTCTCGGCGATGACCTTGGGGTTGGCACCGGGATACTGCGCGCGCACCACGACGGAGGGCGGCACCACCTCGGGATATTCGGCGACGGGCAACCGGAACAGGGCAATGAACCCCGCCAGGAAAACCACCACCGACAACACGCCCGCGAAGATCGGGCGGTCGATGAAGAATCGGGAAATATTCATGGGAATTGGCCTCGGCAGGGCGGGCGGGGGATTGGTCGTCTTTTGTGGGAAGAGGCCTCTCTCACTTACCGTCACCCATGCTGCGGCCGGGGTCCAGTTTCGTAGAGCAAAGCGCTTGTGGCCTCTGGACCCCGGCCTTCGCCGGGGTGACGGTGGAAGAAGCGCTTATCGATCCCAAAATGGTTGGCGTCGTCTCACCGGCTTGTCACCGACATGAAAAGGCCCCCCCCTCACAAATCCCCCCGCCTCCCCCCTTCACCCTTGCCGGCATCGGCCGCCTGGGTGGCGGGTTTTTCCATCGCCACCATGTTGGGCTGCACCATATCCCCCGGCCGGGCGCGCTGGATGCCGTTGACGACGATCCGTTCACCCGGTGCCAGACCCTTGGTGACGATGCGCAGGCCTTCCTGGCGGCTGCCCAGGCTGATCGGGCGGTATTCGACCTTGTTGTCCGTTCCCACCACCAGCACGAATTTCTTGTCCTGATCGGTGCCGATGGCGCGTTCATCCACCATCACCGCCGGTTCCGGCTCCGACCCGCCCACCTGGATGCGGGCGAACAGGCCGGGCACCAGCAAGCCATCCTTGTTGTCAAAGGAAGCCCGCACCCGGATGGTGCCGGAGACGGCATCCAGCCGGTTATCGACATGTTCGATCACGCCGTCGCGGGAATACTCGGCCTCGTTGGCCAGACCCAGCCGCACCGGCACGCCCCTGTCATCCTTCACCGAGGCGATGTGGCGCAGATAGGTCTGCTCATCCACGTCAAAGGCGGCATAGATGGGGGAAACCGACACGATGCTGGTCAGCGCCACCCCACCGGCCCCGGCGGCCACGACATTGCCGGCGGTGATTTCCGCACGGGAAACACGGCCGGCAATTGGGGCCGTCACCTGGGTATAGGAGAGGTTCAGCCGCGCCGTGCGCAACTCCGCCTGTGCCGCGCGGACGGCGGCGGCGGCCTCACTTGCATTGTTTTCCCGCTCATCCAGGGTGCGGCGGGTGATGGTGCTGTCGGCCACCAGTCGGCCGGCCCGGGCAAGCTCGGCATCGGCATAGCGCTGGCGGGCCTGGGCGGCGGCAAGCTGGGCTTCCACCCGCGCCACCTCGGCCTTGTATGGCTCGGGATCGATGGTGAACAGCACGTCGCCCTGGGCCACCAGGGCGCCATTCCTGAAATGCACCTGGGTGATGGTACCGGTCACGCGGGGGCGGATATCCACCCGCTCCACCGCTTCCAGCCGGCCGGAATAGCTTTGCCAGTCCACCACCTTGCGGGCCACCACGGGGGCGACATCCACCGCGACCGCCGCCGGTGCGGCGGCGGTCGCGGCTTGGGCTTTGGGGAGAGAGGGGCCACCCTGGAAGATGGCGGTTCCGCCGATGGCGGCGACTGTGGCACCCGCTGCCAGAAAATAGGCCAGCTTGTTGCGCTTGCTCGTCATGTCTTGGCTCCTGCGATAGGCCGCACAAGGGCGGTTTCCGCCACGGCACCGCGACGGAATTGAAAGAAGTATCGGTCGTTCGGGCAGCAGGGTCGGTTGACGGACCGGCCTTCACCTGCCGAATCCGCCGCGGATCATGCTGTTTGGGGGTGGTCGATCCGGGGGTTGTTGGACCGCGCCAACATCACCTTATGCCGCGTTGCCGTGATGGCGCTGTGATGGCCGTCGCAGGGGGAATGATTTTTCAGCAAAATCCTGCGATTTGATACGAATTCCGGCGATTCTTCCCCTCCAAAGGCTGAAAGCAGCGTCGGAAACGCTGTTCCCGGCACTGTGCGTTGCAACATGGGCCGGAGAGGGCGCTGAATAAAGAGGGCATTTACGATAAGACAATTCGGATTATCCGAACAATGATGCCCATCCGCACCCTGGATATCTGGCACAGCAAGCCGTTTGAGACCAGCCCAGAAAGCGCCAGCCGGCACCTTGATGCATGTCAATGCGGGTTACCCCGGATCAGCGCATGAAGGCGATATTGCGGGCGGTGTCAACGTCCGCGCCCGAGCAATCATTACGTCGATACCGGGGGTCGTCATGGGTGTAGCAAGCGCCATCGGGGCGCAGGGGATGGTGGGCGTGAGGCCCGTGGTCACAGAATCCTATCACGAGGATGTGGTCCGGGCCTTCATGGTCGCCGCCATGTTCTGGGGCATCGCGGCTTTCGCCGCCGGTGTCTATATCGCCTTTCAATTGGCTTTTCCGTCGCTGAATCTGGGCCTGGAATGGACCACCTTCGGCCGTCTGCGACCGCTGCACACATCGGCCGCTATTTTCGCCTTCGGCGGCAGCGCGCTGATCGGCTCGTCGCTGTATGTCGTGCAGCGCACCTGCCGCGCACCGCTGTTCGGCGGCGCCTATCTGGGCTGGTTCGTCTTCCTGGGCTACCAGTTGTTCATCGTGATGGCCGCCACCGGCTATCTGCTGGGCATCACCCAGGGCAAGGAATATGCCGAGCCGGAATGGTATGTCGATCTGTGGCTGACCATCGTCTGGGTGGCCTATCTGATCGCCTTTGCCGGTACGCTGTTCAAGCGCCGTGAGCCGCATATCTATGTGGCCAACTGGTTCTATCTGGCCTTCATCATCACGATTGCCATGCTGCACATCGTGAATAATGTCTCCATCCCGGTCAGCTTCACTGGCACCAAGTCCTATATCGTCTGGGCCGGTGTACAGGATGCGATGATCCAGTGGTGGTATGGCCACAATGCGGTGGGCTTCTTCCTGACCGCCGGCTTCCTGGGCATGATGTACTATTTCATCCCCAAGGCGGCGCAGCGTCCGGTTTACAGCTATCGCCTGTCCATCGTGCACTTCTGGGCGCTGATCTTCCTCTATATCTGGGCCGGCCCGCACCATCTGCACTACACGGCCTTGCCGGACTGGACGCAGACGCTGGGCATGGTTTTCTCGGTCGTGCTGTGGATGCCCAGCTGGGGCGGCATGATCAACGGCATCATGACCCTGTCGGGTGCCTGGGATAAGCTGCGCACCGATCCGGGCCTGCGCTTCTCCGTCACCGCCGTCGGCTTCTATGGCATGAGCACCTTTGAAGGCCCGGTCATGTCGGTCAAGGCGGTCAACGGCCTGTCGCATTATACCGACTGGACCATCGGCCATGTGCACTCCGGTGCGCTGGGCTGGGTCGCCTTCATCTGCTTTGGCATGATGTATTATCTGGTTCCGGTGCTGTGGAACAAGAAGGGGCTCTATTCCAAGGCTTTGGTGGAATGGCACTTCTGGACGGCCACCATCGGCATCGTCTTCTACATCACCGCCATGTGGGTCAGCGGCATCATGCAGGGCCTGATGTGGCGCGCCTATGACGAGTATGGCTTCCTGCAATACTCGTTCGTGGAAACGGTCGCGGCCATGCACCCCTACTATGTCATCCGTGGCACGGGTGGGCTGCTGTTCCTGACCGGTGCCCTCTTCATGGCCTACAACATGTTCCGCACCATCCGCAGCGCCGAAAGCAATGAGCCGAAGTCGGCCGTTGCTGCCGTGGCCGCCGAGTAAGGAGGGGGCCCATCATGAAGTTCTCCCACGCGATCATTGAAAAGAACGTCCTGCTGCTGGCGGTGCTGTCCTTGCTCACCGTGTCCATCGGCGGTCTGGTGCAGATCGTGCCGCTGTTCACCATCGAAAGCACGATCGAGCGGGTTGACGGGGTTCGCCCCTACAGCCCGCTGGAGCTGGCGGGGCGCAACATCTATATCCGTGAAGGCTGCTATCTCTGCCACAGCCAGCAGATCCGCACCTTCAAGGACGAGGTGGAGCGGTATGGCCATTACAGCCTGGCGGCTGAAAGCATGTATGACCACCCGTTCCAGTGGGGCTCCAAGCGCACGGGTCCGGACCTGGCCCGCGTTGGCGGCAAGTACTCCAACGCCTGGCATGTGGCCCACCTGAACGATCCGCGCGCCCTGGTGCCGGAATCGATCATGCCCACCTACCAGTTCCTGAACCGGCCGCTGAAGTTCGAGGATTACGCCGATCACCTGAAGACCCTGCGCATCGCCGGCGTCCCCTATACGGACGAGATGGTGGCAGAGGCGGTGAAGGATGTGCGTCTCCAGGCCGGCGCCCTGCCGGATGCGGATACGGCCGGTCTGCTGGCCCGCTATCCCAAGGCCCGTCTGGGTGACTTCGACGGCAAGCCGGAGGAAGTGACCGAGATGGACGCCCTGGTGGCCTATCTGCAGATGCTGGGCACCCTGGTCGATTTCACCCGCATCAACCCCGAAGATGTGCAGCAGTAAGGAGAGGGCACCATGCTTGAACTCCTCCCCCTGCTGAAACAGCTCTGGCTGGTCTGGTTCCTGGTGCTGTTCCTCGGTATCTGCTTCTGGGCGTTCCGGCCGGGCTCCAAGCCCCGCTTCGATGCCCAGGCCCGCATCCCGCTGGAAGATAATGACCTGGGGGGCCCTGCCCCCCACCCGACCCGCCGTTAAAGGTGATCCATCATGCCGACCAAGATCGAAAAGGATGCCACCACCGGCCAGGATACAACCGGCCATGAGTGGGACGGCATCAAGGAACTGAACACGCCGCTGCCGAAATGGTGGCTCTATACCTTCTATTTCTGCATCGTCTGGGGCATTGCCTATACGGTGCTGTACCCGTCCTGGCCCACCCTGAACAACCATTTCAGCGGCACGTCGGGCTGGAGCCGCCGGGGTGAGCTGGCGGAAACGCTGGCAGCCCAGAAGGCGGCGCAGGCGGACACCCGCGCCAAGATCGTGGCCACCCCGATTGAAGAAATCCGCAAGGATCCGGCCCTGATGGGCTATGTCCAGGCGGCCGGTCGTGTGGCTTTTGCCGATAATTGCGCCGGTTGCCATGGTGCCGGTGGTGCGGGGGCCGTCGGTTTCCCCACCCTGGCCGATGACGACTGGATCTGGGGTGGCAAGCCGGAAGACATCCTGCAGACCATCACCTATGGCATCCGCAATGCCAACGAGAACAGCCGTGTCTCTGACATGCCGCGCTTCGGGGCCGATGGTCTGCTGACCAAGGAACAGATCGGCGATGTGGCGGATTATGTGCTGTCGCTCTCCGGCACGGCGGCCGACCCGGCCGTTCTGGAACGCGGCGCCACGGTTTTCGCTGAAAACTGCGCCGCCTGCCATGGCGAGAAGGGCGAGGGGATGCATGAGATGGGCGCCCCCCGCCTGTCGGATGGCATCTGGCTCTATGGTGGCGACCGCAAGACGGTGGTTGAGACCATCACCTATGCCCGCCGTGGTTCCATGCCGGCCTGGAGCGAGCGCCTGGACCCGGCCACGGTGAAGGTGCTGGCCACTTATGTGCACGCCCTGGGTGGTGGTCAGTAAGTATTTGCCGGCCTGAACGGTACCCTGAACCCCCGCGCATTCGCTGCGCGGGGGTTTTTCTATGCGTAATCTTGCATTCGCTGCGACAGCCCGCCGCAACCATAAATGAAAAAAGCTGTCGGTACTTGATCTAGCGCAAAGCGTTAACGGCCGAATGCACCTATTCTTACATCATCAAGACCGGATGATCGGTTCGGGCTTGTCTCTCATCTTCGGGGCTTTGCCCCTGTCCAGATGCCCATGGGGGAGGGCTTAGTGTCCCCCGACCCTCTCTGTCCTGAAAACTAAAGGCCCGCCGGTATCATCCGACGGGCTTTTTCTTTTCAGCATTGTTGGCAACACCGTTTCAGCCCGGCTCACCTGCTGCCAAGGCAGCCTCCACGGCCTCGCGCAGGCTGTCGGGCGTGAAGGGCTTGGGGATGAAGCCATCCATGCCGGCAGCCACCAGATCGGGCCAGACCTGTTCCTTCTGCTGGGCCGTCACGGCGATGACGCGCACACGTGCGGCCGGACCGGCCAGTGCCCTGATCCGGCGTGTGGTTTCCAGCCCGTCCATACCGGGCATCTGCACATCCATCAGCACAGCATCAAACGGCGCGCCCGCCACCGCTTCCAGGGCGGTTTCCCCTGATGCAGCGGTGGTGACGTGGAAGCCCTGGCGGCGCAGCAGGCTGGCGATCAGGGCCAGGTTCAGCTCGCTGTCATCCACCACCAGCAGATGCCGGGGCGCTTCCTTGGCCACGGGGCAGGGGGGGGCTGCGGGAGGTGGCGGTGGCAGGGCTGGCGGATCGGACCAGCCTTTCAGGGCCTGATGCAGGGCGGCCAGCCTTTCGCTGATCTCCGCCGCCATGGCCTGCCAGATCGGCTTTTCTTCCCGCAGAGCCTGATTGGCGGTGGCGGCGCGGCGGCCCAGATCGGCGGCCCCGATGGTGGCGGCCGTGCCGGCCAGCATATGCAGCAGGCGGCCAACCGCCTGACTGTCCGGCAGCGCCAGGGCGTCATGCAGGGCGGGGAGAAGGCTGTCCAGCTGGTGGGTGAAGCTGGTGATCAGGCTGGTCAGCAGGGTGGCGTCGTCACCGGCCCGCGCCAGCGCATCCTCAATATCCAGCAGCCCCCGCAAGGCATCCAGCCGCTGCATATCCGCCGTCACCGTCGCTGTTGCCGGCCGCTCCCCGAGCTGTTCGGCGGCACGCTGTGGCAACCAGCGCCGCAGGGCCGCCGCAAGATCTTCCAGAATCACCGGCTTGGTGACATGGTCATTCATGCCGGCATCGCGGCAGCGCTGCCGGTCGCTGTCCAGCGCATGGGCCGTCATGGCCAGGATGGGCAGCTGGGCATTGGCCGGGTTGGCGCGGATGGCGCGGGTGGCGGCATAGCCATCCATGCCCGGCATCTGCACATCCATCAGCACCAGATCGAAGCGATGGCGGGCCACCATGGCCACGGCCTGAGCCCCATCTTCCGCCAGACTGACCCGCATGTCCCAGCGGGCCAGCAGATCCATCGCCACCTGCTGGTTCAGCGGATTATCCTCCACCAGCAGGATATCGGCACCGCGCACCCCGTCCAGGCTGTCGCCCGGATCGCTTCCATCCGGTATCTGGATGCTGGTGGCGAAGGCCTGATGCAGGGCATCGCGCATATCGGCAGGTGTCACCGGTTTGGCCAGTACGCGGCAGATGGGCAATTGCGCCAATTGTCCCGACAGTTCATCCACATCATAGGCGGTGACCATCAGGATCGGTTCCGGCTCCCCGCCGGGCAGGTCATGGATGCGCTGGCACAGGGTCAGTCCGTCCATGCCGGGCATCCGCCAGTCGATCAGCACCAGATCGAAGGGCTGCCCCTCTTCCCGCGCCCGAGCCAGCAGCGACAGCGCCTCATCCCCCGACCGCACGCCGGTGACCTGGATGCCGTGCTGTTCCAGCATGTCGGCCAGCACCTCCACTGCCACGGCGCTGTCATCCACGATCAGGGCGCGGCGGCCGAACAGATCCACCATGCCGCGGGCCGTGTCGCCCGGCTTGACCGGGCGCCAGCGCAGCGGCACGCGCAGCCGGAACAGGCTGCCCAGGCCGGGTGTGCTGCGCACTTCCACCTTGCCGCCCATCAACTCCAGCAATTGCCGGCTGATCGCCAGACCCAGCCCGGTACCGCCATATTTGCGGGTGGTAGAGGTGTCCCCCTGGCTGAAACTGACGAACAGGCGCGATATCTGTTCTTCGGTCATGCCGATACCGCTGTCGGAAACCTCAATCACCAGGGTCAGCCGGTCGGTTTCCACCATTTCTGTATGGGTATTGACGCTGACATGCCCGATGGTGGTGAATTTGATGGCATTGGCCACCAGATTATTCACCACCTGGGTCAGGCGCAGCGGATCGCCGATCAGCACGCGCGGCTGTTCCGGCGCGGCGCGCAGCTGGAAGCGCAGGCCCTTGCGCCGCGCATCCTCGGCATGGATGGCGGCGATGCCGTCCAGCATCTCCTCCAGCGGGAATTCCACCTGTTCGATGGTGACCTTGCCGGCCTCGATCTTCGACAGGTCCAGCACGCTGTTGATGATGCCCAGCAGCGCCTTGCCCGAGGATTCGATCTTGCGCAGATAATCGCGCGCCTTGGGCGGCAGGTCGGTGCGCAGGGCCAGATAGCTCATGCCGATCACGGCATTCATCGGCGTGCGGATTTCGTGGCTCATATTGGCCAGGAATTCGGATTTGGCGCGGCTGGCCGCTTCTGCTGCCGTCTTGGCGTCGGTCAAGGCTTGGGCCAGCCGCGTCAGTTCCGCCTCCCGCTGGCGGGACGCGGTAATGTCGGTGTAAGTGGTGACGAAGCCGCCGCCCGGCATCGGGTTGCCATGCACCTCCAGCACCCGGCCATTGGGGCGGGTACGCTCGAACTTGTGCGGTTCGCCCGGCTTGATGCGGCCGATGCGCTGGGCCACGGCCGCCTCCACATCCTCCAGCGGGCCATATTCACCATTCAGCGCGTTCCAGCGGATCAGCTCGGCCATGGATGTCCCGATATGGCAGAGACCGGGCGGCAGACCCAGAATCCCCTCCAGGCTGCGGTTGAAGGCCAGCACCTTCAGGTCGCTATCCACGGCGATGATGCCCTGATCGACCGTTTCCAGCACAGTGCCCAGCATGGCTTCGCGCGCCTGGGCCATGCCGCGCGCCTCTTCCAGGCTGGTGACATCCTGGAAAGTGGTCATCACCCAGTCACCCCCGCCCTGCGGCCCGGCGAGCAGGGCGGTATCACGGCGGATCCAGGCCAGCGTGCCATCGGGCCGCTGCACCGGGTGGCTGCTGCTGGCATCCGCCCCCTCTGTCCCCGCCACCGGGGTGAATGCCCGCAGGGTTGGCAACAGCGAGTCCCGCGTCAATGGCGTATCGGCCGGCAGCCCGATCAGGGCCGGTAGATTGCTGGAAAATTCATGATGGCCGGTGGTGGGGTCGCTGACCCACCAGCCCAGCTGCGCCACCTTCTGTGCTGTTGCCAACCGTCTTTCATGATGGCGCAGCGCCAGGAAACCCTGCCAGTTGCCGCGCAGGAAAGCCAGCTGCCCCGCCGTCATCAACCCCATCAGCAGCACCACCCCCACCCGGTCGGGATGGGGGACGAGGATGGCCACCATGATGGCGGCCAGATTCATCGGCATGGCATAGGCCAGACAGGCCTGCGGCACGGTGGACAGGGCCGCATTGGCCCCCACCGCCAGGAAGGTGCAGCCGCCCATCAGCAGGAAACGGATATCGGGCGTGGTGCGGGGCAGGTAATAGAACATCAGCCCGCACCAGACCAGCCCCAGCATGGAAGACGCCCGGATGATGCGCCCGATCCGCTGGCGAGAGACGGTCAGCGGCGCTGTCCGCCGCCGCGCCCGGATGACGCCCATCATCGCCGGGCTCAACAGCAGGGGTACGCCCAGGGTCAGCGGCAGCAGCTCCCACACCGAGAACTGTTCGGCCAGAAGCAGGGCGCCGATCCAGGCGCCGAACAGGTTGCCCGCAATGATCATCGGCAATTGCTGAACAAAGGCGACCGATTGCGCCGCCCGGACGGACCCTTCGTCCTGGATTTGATACCAAGGGTTCAGCAAGACCTGGGTTTCCCGTAAACAATGAGATGAGGGTGTTGCCAAAAGAAACTTTCCGGCCAACACATTCTGACAGGATGATAGGCCATCGTGCGGCTCCTGGCTTTCTATGCTGAGGGTTAGGCAACTTCCGCGACAAGAGGCCGGCCAGGGCTGCCCTGGAAATTTCAGGCAAAAAGCTGCGGGACTTTACCCCAAAACCGCCATCGCCCCTGTGTTAATTTCATTGCGACTTATTCGCATCCGTGCTTCATATCTGCGCCGATGATGGGTTGCTGCTTGTGGATGGCGATGGCGGGGGCGATTGGGAAAGGGAAAGTGGCCAGCGATGTGGCGGCGCAGTCGCGCCGCGCCTTTTGGCTGAAACATCTGCATCAATGGCACTGGGTCAGTTCGGCCCTGTGCCTGATCGCCATGCTGGGATTCGCCATTACCGGCATCACCTTGAACCATGCCGGCGCCATTGAGGCCAAGCCGGTGGTGACCGAACAGCGCACCAGCCTGCCCGAAGCGCTGCGCCCCGCCCTGGCGGCGGTGAATGATACGGCCAAGCCCGCCCCGCCGGTGCCGGCCGCCGTGGCGGACTGGATTGCCGAGACGCTGGGCGTGACGGTGGCCGACCGGCCGGTGGAATGGTCGGCGGAGGAGCTTTACATTTCCCTGCCGCGCCCCGGTGGTGATGCCTGGCTGTCGATCGACCGGGAAAGCGGGGCGGTGCTGCACGAGGTTACCGATCGCGGCTGGGTCTCTTATTTCAACGATCTGCATAAGGGCCGCAATACCGGGGCCGCCTGGGCCTGGTTCATCGATATCGCTGCCGGTGCCTGTCTGGTCTTCTGCCTGACCGGTCTGTTCCTGTTGCAGATGCACGCCCGCAACCGCCCCACCACCTGGCCTTTGGTGGGGCTGGGGCTGGTGGCACCGCTGCTGCTGATGATCCTGTTGATCCATTGAGTTGCTTATCTATTCAGTCATTGACGAGGAAACCGATGCGCAAGTTGTTGAGCGTCACCCTGACCGGTCTGGTCGCCACCCCCGCCATGGCGGGGGAAATGGCGGTGACGGTGGAAATCCCCCGCCTGGACGTGGCCGAATATCACCGTCCCTATCTGGCCGTCTGGGTGGAACAGAATGATCAGGCCATCGCCAATCTGACTGTCCGCTACGATGTGCAGAAGCGCGACAATGAAGGCACCAAATGGCTGAAGGACATGCGCCAATGGTGGCGCCGGTCGGGCCGCGACCAGACTTTCCCCATGGATGGCGTCTCCGGTCCCACCCTGCCAGTGGGCGAACATAAGCTGAGCTTTGATACGGCCAAGGGCCCGCTGGCGGGGCTGAAGCCCGGTGCCTATGCCCTGGTGGTGGAGGCGGCGCGCGAAGTGGGCGGCCGCGAATTGCTGCGCATTCCCTTCGAATGGCCCGCCAAGGCAGCCGTTTCACAATCGGTGAAGGGCAGCAGTGAGCTGGGCACCATCGCACTTGCCATCAAGCCCTGATTTTTCTGCCTCTGGAAAGGGTCACAAACCATGAAATCGCTGCTCGCCCGCACCGGCATTGCCATCGCCCTGATTGCTGGCATGGCCCTGCCTGCCGCCGCCCACCGCACCTGGATGCTGCCATCGGCCACCGTGCTGTCGGGCCAAGACCCGTGGATCACGGTGGATGCCGCCGTTTCCAACGATCTGTTCTACTTCGAACATGTGCCGCTGCGCCTGGACGGGCTGCAGGTCATCACCCCCGATGGGGGGGAGGGCAAGGCGGAGAACCAGGCCACCGGCAAATACCGCTCCACCTTTGATGTGCATCTGGACAAGCCCGGCACCTATAAGGTGGCGATGGCCAGCGGTGGCCTGATGGCATCCTGGGAAGAAGGCGGTCAGCGCAAGCGCTGGCGCGGCACGGCCGAGACTTTCGCCAAGGAAGTGCCGGCCAATGCCGAAAAGCTGCAGGTGACGGAGAATTTCCGCCGCATGGAATTCTTCGCCACCGCCGGCAAGCCGACCGATACGGTGCTGAAGCCGACGGGCAAGGGGCTGGAACTGGTGCCGGTGACCCACCCGAACGACCTGTTCGCCGGGGAGAATGCCGTTTTCCAGTTCGTGCTGGATGGCAAGCCGGCCCCTGACCTGGAAGTCTCCATCATCCCCGGCGGCATTCGTTATCGCAATGAGCTGGGCGAGATGAAGCTGAAGACCGACAAGGACGGCAAGCTGACGGTGAAATGGCCGGCCCCCGGCATGTACTGGCTGGAAGCCGATCTGGAGGATAACAAAACCTCCGTCAAGCAGGCGGCCAAGCGCCGCGCCAGCTATAACACCACGCTGGAAGTGCTGGCCCAGTAACGGGCAGGGGGCGCCATGCCCTGGCGCCCCCGTTTTTCCTCCCTTGTCCCGCTTGTCCGGTTCCGATGCTGCGCCTGATCCTTCCGCTTGATGCGCCGGAGGCGGCCTTGCCGCCGCCCGGTACGCCCATGGTGACCCTGCAGGGGCAGACCATGGGCACCTATTGGGCGCTGCGCCTGATCCAGCCCGCCGCCCCCGACCCGGTGGCCCTGCGCATGCAGGTGATGGCCATCCTGGATGGGGTCATCCAGCAGATGAGCAACTGGGAAAAGGATTCGTTGCTAACCCGGTACAATCAAGCAGAGCCGGGCACTTGGCATGATCTGCCGGCTGATATGGCCCAGGTGATCGGCTGCGCGCTGGATGTGGCGGCGGCCAGCGGCGGCGCCTATGACCCGACCATCGGCCCGCTGGTGGATCTCTGGGGTTTCGGGCCGGCCGGGCCGGCGGCGATTCCCGATGCTGCCAGCATTGCCCGCACGCGGGAAAGCTGCGGCTGGCAAAGGTTGTTGCTGAACCGGAATGAAATCCGGCTCTATCAACCCGGCGGGCTGCATCTGGATTTGTCGGCCATCGCCAAGGGCTTTGCCGTGGATAAGGTGGCGGCCGCCATGACGGCACGCGGTATCCGCAGTTTTCTGGTGGATATTGGCGGGGAGTTGCGCGGCTGGGGCATCAAACCCGATGCCACCCCCTGGTGGGTGGGGCTGGAACGGGCCTGCACGCTGGATGGCGTGATGGGGGGCGTGGAAACCAAGGTGGCGTTGCACGGGCTTTCCATCGCCACCAGCGGCGACAGCCGGCGCTTCATCAGCCAGGATGGGCGCCGCCTGTCCCACACCATCGACCCGCGCAGCGGTTACCCGGTGCCGGATCGGCTGGCGGCGGTGACTGTTTTGCATCCGGAATGTATGCTGGCTGATGTCTGGGCCACGGCCCTGGGCGTGCTGGGACCGGAACAGGGGATGGAACTGGCCACCCGGCAGGGGCTGGCCGCCCTGTTCCTGCTGCGTGACGGCGGCGGGATTGTGGAGCGGTTCAGCCCGGCCCTGGCCGCCATGCTGGATGAGGATGATGTCTGAGGCGCTGTTGCTGCTGTCCCCCGCCACGGCGCGCCCGCTGGCGGCCGGCGCGCTGCTGCTGGCCTATGCCGGTTTCTGCGGCTGGACATGGTGGCGCCACCGCCGGCGCCAGCGCGCGGCAACCGGGCCGGCGGGCGGGGTGCTGGTGGCCTATGCCAGCCAGACCGGCTTTGCCGAAATGCTGGCCGAACGCACGGTTGCCGCCCTGCAGGGGGCCGGTCGTGCCGCCTGGGCCACCCCGCTGGGCGGGCTGGATGCGGCAGCATTGGCGGCGGCCGGGCAGGTGCTGTTCATCATCAGCACCACAGGCGAAGGCGATGCACCGGACAATGCCGCCCGCTTTGTTGCCCAGGTGATGGCCAAGCCGGCGGCCCTGCAGGGGCTGAATTATGGCCTGCTGGCGCTGGGTGACCGATCCTATCGCCATTATTGCGCCTTTGGCCATGCGCTGGATGGCTGGCTGCGCCATGGCGGGGCGGTGCCCCTGTTCGACCGGGTGGAGGTGGATAATGGCGATGGTGCCGCCTTGCGCCACTGGCAGGGGCAGTTGGCGCATCTGGCCGGTGGTGCGGTGGCGGCAGACTGGGCGCCTGTGGCCTATCAGTCCTGGCGACTGGAAACCCGCAGCCACCTGAATCCCGGCAGCCCCGGCGGTCCGGTCCATCACCTGCGCCTGTCTCCGCCGGCCGATGTTGTGGCGGACTGGCAGGCCGGTGATGTGGCGGAGGTGGGGCCGGGGAACGATCCGGCACAGGTGGCGGCCCTGCTGGCCACCCTGGGCCTGCCGGCGGATATGGAAGCTGATCTGACCTTTGCCCGCCTGCCGGAAAGGCCGGAAAGCTGGCGCGGCCTGTCGCCGGCGGCGATCCGCGAACGGCTGGAGCCACTGCCGCACCGGGAATATTCCATCGCCTCCCTGCCGGCCGATGGGGCGCTGGAACTGGTGGTGCGGCAGGTGATCGACCCCGATGGGCGGCTGGGCCTGGGCTCCGGCTGGCTGACGCAGCACGCGGCGATGGGCGGGCCTGTCCGTTTGCGCCTGCGCCGCAACAGCGCCTTCCACCCGCCCACCGATGACAGGCCGCTGATCCTGATCGGCAATGGCACCGGCATTGCCGGGCTGCGGGCGCAGTTGAAGGCGCGGGCGGCGGCCGGGCATGGGCGCAACTGGCTGCTGTTCGGGGAGCGCACCCGCGCCCATGACAGCCTTTTCAGTGATGAACTGGCCGCCTGGCAGGCGGCGGGCCATCTCTCCCGCCTGGATCTGGCCTTTTCCCGCGATGGCGGCGGCTATGTGCAGGACCGGCTGGCCGCAGCGGCGGAGGAGCTGCGGGCCTGGGTGGCACAGGGGGCAGCCCTCTATGTCTGCGGCAGCCTGGATGGCATGGCCGGCGGGGTGCACGCGGTGCTGGAACAGATGCTGGGTGCCGACATGTTGGCCGATATGGCGGCCGAGCGGCGTTATTGCCGCGACGTTTACTGACGGGCTCTCTGCCATCCAACTTACACGAAACTGTCGCGGAACCGGTGCTATAGGGGCGGCCCCGCTTTCTTGGGTCAACCCGACCGGTAACGGAGACGGCCATGCCCCCTTTGAAAAACCGTCCGCTTCCGCCGCGCCCCGGCACGCAGGCGCTGGACCATGCCGACCACCGCGCTGCCCTGCGCGCCTATTTCGCCCGCCGCGTTGAGGCGGCGGATGAGGTGGATGACCATGTGCAGGATGTCTATTGCCGGGTGCTGGCGGCACGGGTGGATGGGCAGCGGGTGGCCAATTGGCGCGACATGCTGATGCGTGTGGCGTCGAGCGTCTGGATCGACCGGTTCCGGCGTGACAAGGCGCGGGTGCGCGACCGCCATGTCGCCTTTGACGAGGCGATTGAGGTCTGCGATGGCGGCGCCACATCGCCGGAAGCGGCCACCGCCGGGCGTCAGCGGCTGGCCGCCGTGCGCGCGGCCCTGCTGGAACTGGACCCGGTTTGCCGGCAATCCTTCGTGCTTGCCCGTTACGAGGGTATGTCGCATAAGGAAATTGCAGCGCGCCTGGGCATCCCCACCGTGGCGGTGGGGCGGCATATTGAGCGCGCGATGATTCATCTGGCCCGGCGGGTGGCCGATCAGGCATGACAGTCAGTTCTGGAGACGGACATCACCATGGCGATGACGGGCTGCTGGCCGATGCTGCAGCCTGGCTGTCCCGCCTGACGGGCGGGGAGGCCAGTGATGCCGATTGGGATGAATTTACCGGCTGGCTTTATGCCGATCCCCGCCATGGTAAAGCCATGCATCTGGTGGAAAGCGGCTGGCGCGCCAGTGGCGATCTGGCCGATGATCCGCTGATCCAGGCTGAACGCCGCCGCGCCCGTGGCCTGCGGCTGGCCGGCCCCTCGACCCGGCCGCCGGCCCGACCGGTGCGGCCCTGGTCCATGGCGCTGGCCGGTGCCGGGGCGCTGGCAGCGGCGGCACTGGCGGTGGTCAGCATTTTCCCGCCCGCCAATTATGCCACGCAACAGACCTACCGTTCTGCCATCGGCCAGATGGTGGAAGTCCCCCTGCCCGATGGCAGCCTTCTGCGGTTGAACACCGATACGGTGCTGACGGTGGAATATGGCTGGCTGGGCCGCAATGTGCGTCTGCAGCGCGGGGAGGCGGAATTCACCGTCGCCCATGGCGATTTCCGCCCCTTCACCGTGCGCGATGACACCCTGTCCGTGCGGGCCACCGGCACGCGGTTCAGCGTGCGTGACTCGGAAGGGGGCACGCGGGTTTTCCTGGCGGAAGGTGGGGTCGATCTGCGCCTTCTGGCCGATGACCGGCTGCTGACCCGGCTGACCCCCGGCCAGCGGGCTGATCTGGCGGCCGATGGCAAGCTGGCCCTGGCCAGCAGCGACGCCACCCGTGAATTCGCCTGGCGGCAGGGGCAGGTGGCGTTCGAGGCCACGCCCCTGGCCACCGCCCTGGCCGAATTCGCCCGCTATTCGCCCGTGGATGTGCAGGTACTGCCAGGGGCGGCGGAGTTAAAGGTCAGCGGGGTTTACCGCAACAGCGACCTGATCGCCTTCCTGAACGCCGTCAGTCGGCTGTACAAGGTGCGCTGGCACCAGTCAGCCCCCGGCCGGGTGGTGGTGGAGCCGGTGGGCTGAGGCGGCGTCGGCAACAAATCAGCAGCACCTTGCCCCTTCAAATGTGAAAGTTTTAAGTAATCCCGGAATCTCTGTGTCCCCTGCGTCTCTGTTTGTCACCGGGCGAGACCGGATAGAGTGATGACGGGGGAATAGATGTTTGCACGTATGCTGAACCATTGCCTGCTGGCGGGCACCATTCTTTCGGGCAGCCTGTCGCTGCCCGCCATGGCGCAGGTCGGGCAGGGGGTGCAGCCCGGCTATAGCGTGCCGGCACAGGATTTGTCCGCCGCCCTGATGGCGCTGGCCCGTCAGTCGGGCCGCAATGTGCTGTTCACGCCGGAGATGGTGCAGGGCCGCCGCTCCGTCGCCATCGACAAGGTGGCAGATTTCACCACCGCCATCGATATCATGCTGGCCGGGTCGGGCTTGCGCGCCGTGGTGGAGGCCGATGGCTCCGTCACGCTGACGGCCGCCCCCGCCCCGGCGGCCCCCAAGGCCAAGCCCCACCCCGCCGCCGCACCCCACGCCGCGGCCCCTGCGGCGGCGGAACCGCTGGTGCTGGAGGAAATCCTGGTGACGGCGCAGAAGCGCGCCGAGCCGATTGAATTCGTGCCCGCCGCGCTGGCGGTGATGGATGGGGAAGAGGTGGCCAAGCGCGGCGTCACCGATTTCACCCGGCTGGTGGATGAGGTGCCGGGCCTGTCCATCAATTACGCGTTCGGCGGGGCCAATTACGGGCTGCTCTCCATCCGGGGCATCGGCGGGGCCGATGATTACAAGCCCAATGGCAACCCCTCGGTGGCGTTGCATGTCGATGGCATCTACCAGACTTCCAACGCCTATCTGGGCACGCCCCTGTTCGATCTGGAGCGGATCGAGGTGCTGAAGGGCCCGCAGGGTACGCTTTATGGCCGCAACACCACGGCGGGCGTGATCAATGCCATCACCAAGGGGCCGGGCGACAGGCTGGAAGGCTATGTCGATCTGAAGGCCGGCAGCCATGATTATACCGGGTTTGAGGCGGCCGTGGGCGGCCCCGTTTCCGACAAGGTGGGTATCCGGCTGGCGGTTTTCGGTGAACAGGGCGGCGGCTTCATGGAAGGCATGGGGGCGGGCCGGCTGGCCGGATATCGCCCTTCCGTCGGGGGGAAGGTACAGACCCAGGTGCCGGCCATCAGCGACCCCGGCACCCGCGACGGGTTTGGCGACAAGGATCTGTTCGCCGCGCGCGGCACCATCGCCCTGCAACTGGCCGAGGAAACCAGCCTGACGATCAAGGCCTTCGGCAGCCGCGACCGCGGCGATACAAGGCAATATGACCGGCTGGCCCTGGCCCAGGACAATACGCAGATGAATGCGGGGGAGGATGCCGATCCCTATCGTTTTTATACGGCGCAATATTACCGGCACCATATCGACATGAAGGGCCTGTCCGGCACAATGGAACATCGGCTGGCCGATAATTTGAACCTGACCGTGCTGGCCGGTTGGCAGGACAGCACCCGCAAGGGCGGCGGCAATGGCGATGGCACGCCCTATCCGGGATATCAGTTCGAATTTGACGACCGCTTGAGCCAAGTCTCTTTCGAGGCGCGGATCAGCGATGACCGGGGCGGGACGTTCGACTGGCTGCTGGGTGCCTTCTATGTCAGCGATGATGTGGATTTCGACAGTCTGTGGACCAGCTTCACCGTGCTGTCGGTCTATCAGTCCCCCTATTCGCAGACGCGTGACAGCATGGCCCTGTTCGGCCAGGGCGACTGGAACATCTCTGACAGCCTGCGCCTGTCGCTGGGTCTGCGCTATACGCGCGACAATGCCGATTTCCAGGGCAGCAATATCGACCTGAACCCCTGGGGCATCTCCACCTTCGCCAAAAGCTTCGGCACCACCAGCCCGTTCCGCTGGGACCGCGCCTTTGATGATGACAATCTGTCCGGCCGCGTCACCCTGCAATGGTTCGCCAATGAGGAGCTGAACCTGTTTGCCTCCTATGGCACCGGCTATCGCGGCGGCGGGTTCGACGGCACCTCCATCTTCACCTATGAAGAGACGCTGCCGTTCAAGTCGGAAACCGTGCAGTCGGTGGAAGGCGGGGTGCGCTGGACGCGCGATCGCATCCGGGTGTCGCTGGACGGGTTCGGCTATTGGTTCAAGGATTTGCAGGCCACCACGCGGCTGGCCAACGATACCAACGGCCGCACCAATGTCGGCCGTGCCTGGTCGCGCGGGGTGGAGGCATCGGTACAGGCGGGGCTGCTGCGGCTGGACGGGCAGAGTTTGGACCTGAAGGCGTCGGCCGCCTATCTGGATACCAAGATCACCCAGTTCACCTCCAAGCGCATCGCCGATGTGCTGGCCACGGTGGGCGACCCGCTGCCCGGCGCCCCGGACATCACCGCCAATGTGGCGCTGATCCACAATCTCGACCTGTTTGACGGCTGGGTGCTGGGCAGCCGGATCGACCTGTCCCACCATGGCAAGGAAAGCAACCGGCTGAACGCCCTGCCCAACAATACGGCCAAGGCCTATACGTTGCTGAATGCCCGCCTGGACTTGACGGCACCGGGGGACTGGACGGTTTATCTCTACGGCCGCAACATCACCGACAAGGTCTATTTCCCCGAACTGAACGGGGCGGCCCGGCTGGTGGGGGAACCGGCGACATATGGTGCCGGCCTGCGCTATCGCTTCTGATCGCACAGACCGGCAGCGGTCCCGCTTAAAACCGGCCTTAATCCCCCCATGGTTCAATCACCATCGCTGTTTGTCCCAGGGGGAGGCCGGCTGATGCCGTCGCTGAACGCCATACCGGTTCCTGCTGTTTCCCTGGAAGGGGGGGCCATCGCCCCCGGCCGCACCCTCCCTGGCGCGGCCGGGCCGGCATCCGGGGCGGGTTTTGATGCGCTGATCGCATCGCTGCTGGGGGGCGCGGCACCGGCGCCGGATGGCGTCTCCTCCACCGGTACCGCGCCCGGCAAGAACAGCGCGCCGCAGCCGGCCCGGCCGGATCAGACGGCGGAGGGAGCCTCCCTGGCCGCCGCCTTGATGCAACTGGCCGGATGGCCACCCGCGCCGCAGCCAGCCTTGGCGCAGCCGACCCCGGCGGGGACCGACGCGTCCCTGGATATCCGCCCGGTGACGCTGCCGGCCGCCAGCACCCCGCCCGGTGACGCTGTGCCGGTGGTACCGATCCCGTCCATGCCGGCTGCACCGGCTATTCCCGTTTCCGATGCGATGTCCCCGCCGCAATGGCCGGCGGGTTCTGCCATCCCGCCCCAGGCTGAGGGGCTGGAGCCAGCGTCATTGTTGCCCGGATCTCTGCCCGTCAGCGCCCCGCCACCACTTGTCGCCGGGATTCAGCCGGAAACCCCGGCCCTCGTGCCTGACACGCAATCCACCCCTCTCGTCGCCCCGCCGGTGGCACCCCGGGTGATGAGTGGCCAGCAACCGGTCACCGACAGCTCCCCCACCCCTGTCACGGCGCCCGCCGAACGGGTGGTGGGTCAGCAAAGGGGTCTGGTGGCAAAGGCGACGTCCAGCGCCGTTGCCCCTTCTGACAGGCAAGTGCCGCCACCGCTGACGGGGACGGCGGAGGCACCGATCACCAGTAGTCCCATTGCCGAAGCGGTTGCCGAAACTGCTGCCGTGGCGACAGCTGTCGTTGCGCCCGCCGGGGGCGCTGTTGCGGTTCCCCCGGCAGTGTCGGCACCCGCCGATACACCGCGTCTCCGGCCCGCGCGGGCTGCCGCACCGATCACCGCCGATGGCGATCCGCGGGCGACGGAGCTGCCGGGGCTGGGGGACGCTTCCGCCGTTCCCGCACCCGTCAAATCTGGCAAGGGGGCCGACGGTGATGATCCGGCCGGTGCCCTGCGCCCCGCTCCGCAGGGCGCGGTTGAACAGCCTGCACCCGTGCCGGCCCCTGTCGCCGCTGCCCGTCCCGATCCCTTGCCCGAACCGGCGGTATCGGCTTTCCCGATAGATCAGACTGCCACCACCGCCGTGAAGGCGACGCGGGAGGTGGCGACCGGCACCGGCCCGCAGGCAGTGCACCGCGCATCCGTCAGCCACCTGTCCCCGGCGGCACAGTTGACCGGCCGCATCGAACAGGCCGTTTCCGAAGGGCGGACCACCCTGACTGTACGGCTGGACCCGGAGACGCTGGGCCGGGTGGAGGTGAAGCTGGAATTGCAGGATGGCCGGGTGACGGCCCATATCGCCGCCGAACGCCCTGCCACCTTGGACCTGTTGCAGCGTGATGCCCGCCTGCTGGAACGCGCGGTGGAACAGGGTGGGCTGCAGCTCTCCGGTGGCGGCCTGCAATTCTCCCTGCGTGACGGGGCGGGCCAGTGGGCTGAAGCCCAGGCCGGCAACCGGCGTGGCGGGCTGGCCTATGGTCTGGCGGCGGCTGAGCCGGCCGCCGATCCCCTGTCACCGACCCTTTACACCTCCGACAGCCTTGTCGATATCCAGATCTGAAAAGGAAGATGGCCATGAGTGTTTCTGGCATCAACGGCAATGATAGCGGTCAAACCACCGGCAAAACCGCCCAGACCCAGCTGACGGCCGACATCAACGCCTTCTTGAAGCTGATGGTGGCCCAGGTTCGCAATCAGGATCCCATGCAGCCTACCGACAGTACGCAATGGGTGGCGCAGCTGGCCCAGTTTTCCAGCGTGGAACAGCAGGTCCAGTCCAACGGCAAGCTTGGCGATGTGCTGACGGAGCTGAAATCCACCTCCGAACGGATCGATCTCAGCTATATCGGCCGCAAGGTAGAGGTGGAGGGCGACAAGGTGGGCCTGAAGGATGGCAAGCTGGCTGTCCGTTATACCGTGCCCAAGGGAGCGGCCAGTGTGGGCGTGAATATTGTCGATGCTGATGGGGCTGTGGTGCGCAGCTTCAGTAGCGCCCACACCGCCGGCACCTATGACCTGTCCTGGGATGGCAAGACATCTGACGGGGTGAAGCTGGCTGACGGCACTTATACTGTTGTCGTTGCTGCCAAGGACGAGGCCGGCAAGTCCGTAGCGGGCACCAGCGTTACCTATGATGCCACGGTCACCCGCGTGCGCCGTGCGGATGGGGAGACGAAGTTCGACCTTTCCACCGGTGTCAGCGTCGCGCGCGACGCCATCCTCTCGGCGGCCTGACAAAAAAAGCGGCATCGGCGGGGGGCCGATGCCGCAGCCAGTTGGCCGGGTAAAGCTGGGGACTTCTGGATCAGTACTTATATTTCAACGTCGCGTACCATTGGGCCGGGGCGTTGTAGCTGCCGAAGGTGGCGCCGGCGGCATCATTCTGGTTGCCGGTGGTCAGGTACCGTTCGTCGGTGATGTTGGTGCCGCCCACCGTGGCCGACCAGCGCCCATCGGGTGCGGTATAGGTGACGGAGAGGTTGACCATGTCGATCGACGGACGGCGCAGCAGCGCCGTATTGGCGCTGTCATTATACATGGCCCCAGTGTGGGTATAATCCACACCGAAGCGCAGGGTGGCGTCGTTGGGCAGGTCGGCCGTGTAAGAGGGGCTGAGGCTGAATTTCAGTGTCGGCGTCTTGGGCAGGCGGCTGTCCAGCGTCACGCCCAGAGCGCCGGGATCCACCTTCTGATAGCGGGCGTGCAGGTAACCCAGCGTGCCATCCAGGGTGAAGCCATTGCCCAGCAGGGCCTGGAACTCGGCTTCCCCACCCCAGATCCGCGCCTCACCGGCATTGCGCAGGGTGGGCGAAACGCCTTCCTGGAAGTTCAGCTGGATGCCGCTATAATCGGTGCGGAAACCCGCCACGTTCAGGCGCAGGCGGCGATCCAGCAGTTCCGATTTCACGCCCAATTCAAAGGTTTCGGCCTTTTCCGGGCCGAAACCGGGGGCGGTGGACAGCGGGTTGGACAGGCGCGTTGTCCAGCCGCCGGACTTGAAGCCCTTGGACCAGGAACCATAGCCCATCACATCATCGGTGATGTGGTATTCCGCCCCCAGGCGGGGGGTGAAGATGTAATAGGTCTTCTCATTCTCCCCGGCCGGGTAATAGCGCAGCGGCTGGCCCGGCACGGGGAAGCCCAGGGCGGCGCGGCAGGCTTCCGACACCGGATAGCAGCCCGACAGCTTGTAATTCAGCGCGTTCAGGTCGGACTGCGCGCCCTCGAACGTCTTATGTTCCCAGGTATAGCGGGCACCCACGGTCAGGCCCAGCTTGTCGGTCAGCTTGTAATTCAGATGGGTATAGGCAGCGGCCGAACTGGTTTCCAGCGTGTTGGGCCCATCCAGTTGCAGCAGACCTTCGTTGAAGGTGACGAAATCATGCAGGCTGCCGCCTTCGTTGAAGTAATAGAGCCCATAGACATAATGCAGCTTGTCGCTCAGCGCCGTACCGGTGAGTTGGAATTCCTGGCTGACCTGATATTGCTTCATGGTGAAGGACAGGTCGGCCATGTTCAGCGGTGACCCATCGGCATCCAGCCCCGCCGACCAGAGCAGGCGGCGGTAGGAGGTGATGGATTTAAGCCCCATATCATCGTCAATGTCCCAATCCAGCGTATTGGTGAACCCGAAGGTCTGCAGGCGGGAGAAGCTGAGATTGCTGCCATAGGTCTTGTCGATATCCTTGGTCAGGAACCGGTTATCATAGGGCAGCCGCGTGCCGGCACCGGTCAGCGGTGTGCCCACCACCGCACGCGGCACCACGCAGGCATTGGTGAAATTGGGGTTGCCGGGGGCGGCACTGATGGCGGCAATCACCGGGGCCGGGTTGCTGACGCACAGGTTATAGATGGCCAGCAGGCCGCCGGCGGGGTTGGTGGCCAGCAGGTTGTTGGTGGTGGTGGAACGGTCACGGGTATAATCAAAGCTCAGCGTGTTGGTGACGCTGCCATTGCCCTTCCAGAACAGCTTGCCGCGGGCGGTATGGCTGTCAATATTGCCCTGCCGGTCGGATGTGCCGGACCCGGCGCGGTGCAGCGGGGTCAGGTCGGTGACGGTGCCGGCGGTGCCGGGGAATTTCTCCACCTTCAGATAGCCGTCACGCTTCTTCGATGAAAAGGCCCAGGAACTGAACAGCGTATCGGTCAGCGGCACATCGGCGGCCACGCCCACATCGAACCGGTTCAGGCTGCCGCCGGTGACAGAGGCGGTGGCGCCGAACTGTTCGGCCGGCTGGCGGGTGACGATGCTGATGGCGCCACCAATGGTATTGCGCCCGAACAAGGTGCCCTGCGGCCCTTTCAGCACCTCGATATGACCGACATCCATCAGGTCGGCATTGGCGCCGGTGGTGCGCGCCAGATAGACACCATCAACATAGACCCCGACACCAGGGTCCAGGTTGAAGGCGAAATCATCCTGACCGATACCCCGGATGGACGCGGACAGCACCGAGGGCGAGCCGGAAAACGGCGAACCGGCATCCAGATTGATGTTGGGGGCGATGGCGGCGATGTTCTGCACATCGGTGATGCCCTTGGTCTCCAGCGCTTCGGCGGAAAAGGCGCTGACGGCGATTGGCACATCCTGCACATTTTCCGACCGCTTCTGCGCGGTGACGATGATTTCTTCAATCTGGTCCTGTGCGGCGGCCGGCAGCGCCAGCAGTGCCAGCAGGGTGCCGGCCGTGGCCAGGGCAAGGCTTTGGGTCCGGGTGTTGCGCCCTCGTGTCATTCCTGATCCTCCCTTGGGGTCCGGGCTTTGTGGCGGGCCCGGTTATTGATGATCGGAATGTCGGGGAAAAAACGTCTGCCGTCTTATCCCGTTTTGGCACGAAGCTATAACCAAACCCGATAGAACGGGCGGCTGGGCGATGCCTATCAACAAAGGTTATAGCTTCGTGCGGAAACGCGATAAGACGGGCGGGGGCTTTCGGGGGAAAGTCGGATCAACGGTCAGTTCATGGACCGGATCGCAAACGTCAAGGTGTGCGACGTGGCTGCCCCCCGCTCCGTCATTTATCTGCTGCCCGGTCTGCTGTGTGACGGGATCGTCTGGAAACATCAGGCCGAGGCGCTGACTGCCGACGGGCATGAGGTACGTATCCCCGATTTCCGCTTCTTCGACAGCCTGAACGCCATGGCGCAGGCGGTGCTGGCCGACGCCCCCGCCCGCTTTGCCCTGGCTGGCCATTCCATGGGCGGCCGGGTGGCGCTGGAAATCATCCGCCAGCGGCCCGACCGGGTGGACCGGCTGGGCCTGCTGGATACCGGCACCCACGGCCCGCAGCCGGGCGAGCCGGAAAAGCGCCAGGTGCTGATCGATCTGGCCAAGGCAGAGGGGATGACGGCATTGGCCGCCCGCTGGCTGCCGCCGATGGTGCATCCCGACCGGCTGGAAGATCCGGAATTCATGGGCGTGCTGACCGACATGGTGGAACGCATGTCGCCGGAAATTTATGAAGGGCAGGTGCGGGCGCTGCTGAACCGGCCCGATGCCGGGCCCGGCCTGTCACGTATCGGCTGCCCGGTGATGCTGGGCGTGGGCCGCCAGGATGGCTGGAGCCCGCCGGCCCAGCATCAGGCCATGGCCGACGCCATTCCCCAGGCAAAGCTGGAGATTTTTGAGGAAAGTGGCCACATGGCACCGATGGAGGCCCCCGTTGCCGTCACCCAGGCCCTGCGCCGCTGGCTGGCGGTGGATTAAAGGGGGCCGTGGTGATGCAGACGGCACTGCTGGAAGAATTGCTGGCGGAACGGGCCATCACCCGGCTGATCCATCAGTTTATCCGCCTGAATGACGCTGGGGATTATGACGCGCTGGCGGCGCTGTTCACGCCCGACGGGCGTTTTGCCCGGCCGACAACGCCGGACCAGCCGATCATCGGGCGGGCGGCCATTCTGGCTTCGTTCAAGGCGCGGCCGCCGCGCCTGACCCGGCATCTGGCCGCCAATATCGAGATTGATCTGCTGGCGGACGGGCAGTCCGCCCAGGCCCGCAGCCAGATCATCCTGTTCACCAGCCCCGTGGCCGGCGGGCCGGTCAGCCTGCTGGTCGGCGGGTTTGACGATGAACTGGTGCGCCAGGGCGAGGACTGGCTTTTCCGGTCCCGACAGGGATCGTTGCTGATGAAGGGCAGCTTGCAGGACGCACCCTGAGCAAGCCGCCCCCCCCAAAAAGATAAGGACGGAGGAAACGGTGACGGACAAGGCGACTGAGACTTTCCTGGCCCCCCGGCGCTGGACGGGCAAACTGTTCCTGGGCGGCTGGAACGCCGGCACGGCGGGCACGCTGACAGTGACCGAGCCGGCGACCGGTGAGACGCTGGGCCAGTTGGGTGCCGCCACCCCCGCCGATGTGGCGGTGGCCGCACAGCGGGCGCATGAGGCGCAGAAGCGCTGGCAGGCCACGCCGGAGCGTACCAAGATTGCCATCCTGCTGCGGGTGGCCACCCTGCTGGGGGAACAGGCCGAGGAGATTATCGGCTGGATCATCCGGGAAACCGGTTCCATCCGGCCCAAGGCGGAACTGGAAATCAACGAGACGATCGCCATCTTCCATCAGGCGGCGGGGATGCTGGGGGAAAATCGCGGCCTGCTGCTGCCCTCCATCACCGGTCGGCAAAGCTATGCCAAGCGGGTGCCGCATGGGGTGGTGGGCGTGATTTCCCCCTTCAATGTGCCGCTGATCCTGGCCGCCCGTGCCGTGGCCCCGGCGCTGGCCACCGGCAATGCCGTGATCCTGAAGCCCGATCCGCGCACCTCTGTTTCCGGCGGCGTGGTGCTGGCCCGGTTGTTTGAGGAGGCGGGCCTGCCTGCCGATGTTTTCCACCTGCTGCCCGGTGGGGTGGATGTGGGCGAGGCCTTGGTGGAACATCCGCTGGTGCGGATGATCAGCTTCACCGGCTCCACCCGCGCCGGGCGTGCCATCGGGGAGGCCTGTGGCCGGCTGCTGAAGCGCGCCTCGCTGGAGCTGGGCGGTAAGAGCCCGCTGATCGTGCTGGAAGATGCGGATGTGGATCAAGCCGCCTCCAACGCCGCCATGGGGGCTTTCCTGCATCAGGGGCAGATCTGCATGGCGTCCGGCCGCATCCTGGTGCAGGAGCGGATTGCCGATGCCTTTGCCGCCCGGCTGGCGGAAAAGGCCAGCCACCTGCCGGTGGGCAATCCTGCCACCGATAATGTCGCCCTGGGTCCGCTGATCAGCGCCAGCCAGCGCGACCGGGTGCATGACATCGTGCAGGATGCCGTGGCCAAGGGGGCCAAGCTGGCCGCCGGCGGTAGTTTTGAGGGCCTGTTCTATCGCCCCACCGTGCTGTACGGCGTGAAGCCGGGGATGCGCGCCTATGGGGAGGAAGTGTTCGGCCCGGTGGCCAACATCATTCCGTTTGGCAGCGATGAAGAGGCGGTGAGCATCGCCAACGATACCGAATATGGCCTGTCGTCTGCCGTCTTCTCCCCCAATCTGGCCCGCGCCCTGGCCATTGGCGACAAGATCAATTCCGGCATCCTGCATATCAATGACCAGACGGTCAGCGACGAGATTTTCAATCCGTTCGGCGGGCGCGGTGCCTCTGGCAATGGTGGCAATACGGGCGGCCCGGCCAACTGGGATCTGTTCACCCAATGGCGCTGGGTGACGGTGGAGGATAAGCCTTCGCCTAAGCCGTTCTGAGCGGTCTAACGCGCGACCTTTCAAAACAATAAAGCCCGCCCCGACAGAAAAACAAATGGGGCGGGCGTCTGAGGAGAGTGAACGGAAATGGCAAGCTACGAGAATCGCTGGCAGACGGTGCGGGTGGATCTGGACGATCAGGGGATCGGCTGGCTCTATTTCAACCGCCCGGAAAAGCGCAACGCGATGAGCCCGACCCTGAACCGGGAAATGCTGGAAGCGCTGAACGATCTGGAACTGGATGAACAGGTGAAGGTGGTGGTGCTGACGGGCGAGGGTACGGCCTGGTCCGCCGGCATGGATTTGAAGGAATATTTCCGCGAAACCGACGGCAAGTCGGATGTGGTGCAGGAACGGGTGCGGCGCGATGCCTCCAACTGGCAATGGCGGGTGCTGCGCTTCTATGGCAAGCCCACCATCGCCATGGTCAATGGCTGGTGCTTCGGCGGCGCCTTCTCTCCCCTGGTGGCCTGCGATCTGGCGGTGGCGGCGGAAGATGCCGTGTTCGGCCTGTCAGAGATCAACTGGGGCATTCCGCCCGGCAATCTGGTCAGCAAGGCGTTGGCCGACACGGTGGGCCATCGCAAGGCCCTGGAATATGTGATGACCGGCGACACCTTCACCGGCCGGCAGGCGGCCGAGATGGGGCTGGTGAATTACGCCGTGCCAGCGGCGGAGCTGAAGGCGCGCACGGTGGAACTGGCCGCCAAGCTGCTGGACAAGAACCCGGTGATCCTGCGCGCCGCCAAGCATGGTTTCAAGCGCTGCCGCGAACTGACCTGGGAACAGAACGAGGATTACCTGTACGCCAAGGTGGACCAGTCCATCGGGCGCGACAAGGAAAAGGGCCGGGAAAAGGGCATGAGCCAGTTCCTGGATGAGAAGTCGATCAAGCCGGGGCTGCAGGCGTATCGGCGGTGAACGCCCCCTTTAAGGGCTAAACACTTGAAGCTGTTTGCTGCCTCCCCCGCTTCCGCGGGGGAAGCACAAAAGGGCGAGAGGCTCCTTTGCTCTCTGCTGACGCACTGCAAAACCAAAAACCGGGCGAACGCCCCCTTGTTCTTTGGAGGAACCCAGGCATGAACCCGTCACCTGCCTTTTCCGTGCAGCGGCTGCTGCGCCCCCGCTCCGTCGCCATTGTCGGGGTCTCGCCCAATCCGGGGGCGCTGGGCTCTGCGGTGCTGCGCAATCTAGAGCGTGCCGGCTTTGACGGCGCCATCCATCTGGTCAATCCCAAGCACGCGCAGATCAGCGGGCGCGCCTGTGTCGCCAGCGTGGATGATCTGCCCCAGGGCGTGGATTGCGTGGTGCTGGCCATTCCGCGCGCTGCCGTGCTGGAGGTGCTGGAAGCCTGCGGCAAGCGCGGTGTCGGCGGCGTCATCATCTTTTCCGCCGGCTTTGCCGAGGCGGGTGAACAGGGCCGCGCCGATCAGGCGCGCATCCGCGACATCGCCCGTGAATATGGCATGGTGGTGGAAGGGCCGAACTGCCTGGGGCTGGTGAATTATCTGGATGGGGCCTTCCTCACCTTCACCGATGTGCCGGCCATCCGGCTGGGCGACCGCAAGGGGGTGGCCATCGTCTCCCAGAGCGGGGCGATGGCGGCGGTGCTGTCGGTGGGGCTGCTGGCCCGCGATGTCGGGCTTTCCTACTACGTTTCCACCGGGAACGAGGCGGCCAGCGGGGTGGAGGATTATATCGACTATCTGCTGGATGACCCGCACGCCGACACCATCGCCCTGATCGTGGAACAGTTCCGCCAGCCCCGGCGCTTCCTGGATCTGGCCCGGCAGGCCCGCGCCAAGGGCAAGCGGCTGGTGCTGCTGCATCCCGGCCGCTCTGCCGCCGCGCGCGCCTCTGCCGAAACCCATACCGGGGCCATGGCCGGCGATTATGCCGTGATGTGCACCAAGGTGGCCCATGAAGGGGTGGTGATCGCCGATCGGCTGGAAAGCCTGCTGGATATCACCGAACTGCTGTATCGCTGCCCGCAACCGCCGGCCGGTGGCGTGATGGTGATGACCGAATCCGGGGCCTTCAAGGCCCTGACCCTGGATCTGTGCGAGGCGGAGGGGCTGGCCCTGCCCGCCCTGTCGGAAAAGACGGATAGCGGGTTGCGGCAAGTGCTGCCGGATTTCATCCCGCCCAGCAACCCGCTGGATTTGACAGCCCAGGCCCTGGTCGATCCCGGTCTTTATGACCGCACCCTGACCGTGCTGCTGGAGGATGAGCGGTACGATGCCATCGTCTTCGGCATCATCCTGACCGATCCCGGCACCTGCCACCTGAAATTCCCGCCCATCCTGGCGGCGTTGGAGCGGCTGAAGCCTTCCAAGCCGGTGATCTTCGCCGGGCTGGATGAAGGGGCGGATGTGCCGGTGGAGTATATAGCTGCCTTGCGCCGGCTGGGCGTGCCCTTCTTCCCCACCGCCGAACGCGCCCTGGTGGCGCTGGCCCGGCTGACGGCATCGGTGACGCAGGATCGGCGGGGCCGGGTGGTGCCGGACAAGGCCAGCGACAGTTTCGTCTTCGATACCGGCACCTTGCCGGAATACCGGTCCAAGGCGGTGCTGTCGGCGCTGGGCGTGCCGGTGCCCGATGGCATCATGGCGACATCGCTGGCCGAGGCGCAGCAGGCGGCGGAACGCATCGGCTATCCGGTGGTGCTGAAGGCCCAGGCGGCGGCCCTGTCGCACAAAAGCGATGTCGGCGGGGTGGTGCTGAACCTGGACGGGCCGCAGGCGCTGGCCGCCGGCTGGGCCCGGCTGACCGGGGCGCTGGCCCAGGCCCGGCCGGGCCTGGTGCTGGATGGGGTGCTGGTGGAAAAGATGGGGCCGCGCGGCACCGAACTGATCGTCGGGGCCCATAATGATCCCGAATGGGGGCCGGTGCTGCTGGTCGGGCTGGGCGGCGTGATGGCGGAGGCGCTGCACGATGTCCGCCTGCTGCCGCCCGACCTGTCACGCGACGCCATTGAGGCGGAATTGCTGCGGCTGAAAGGTGCAGCATTGCTGCGCGGCTTCCGGGGCGCGCCGCCGGTCGATTTGCCAGCGGTGGCCGATATCGTCACCAAGCTGGGGGCGCTGATGCTGGCCCATCCGGATGTGGCCGCGGTGGATATCAACCCCGTCGTCGCCTATCCGCAGGGCCAGGGGGCGCTGGCCCTGGACGCGCTGATCGTGGTGCGGTGAGGGGGCGTTTGCGCCCCCTCATTTCCGGTTGGTTTGATGCTTAACTCTCATTCCTCGGTGCCTCCCCCGCGAAAGCGGGGGTCCAGGGGGATCATCACGACGCTTTGTTCCCCTGGCCCCTGGACCCCCGCTTTCGCGGGGGAGGCAATGAAGGGTGTCCGCGCTTGATGTGGGATGAGCGAAAGCCGGGAGGCGGGAGCGCTCCCGCCCTCACGCCTCCACAATTGCCAGTTCGCGCAGTTCGGCCAACTGGTTGCGCAGGATGGGCAGGATCAGGCGGGCGGGGCCGGATTGCGGGGGATCGCGGGAAATGATGCCGCCGGAACGCCGTGTCCCCTGGGCCGGAAGGGCCAGCGGGCAGAACAGGCCCCGGCGGATTTCATCGGCCACCAGCATGGCCGGCACCGCCACCACGAAATCGGTGGTGCTGGCCAGTTCCCGCGCCAGGCTCATCGAACTGATGCGCAACTGGCGGGCGGGGTTCAGCCGGGCGGCCTGGATGGCGGATTGCACATCCTGTTCAATCCGTTGCGTCAGCGTTGGCAATACCAGCCCATAACGGGAAATGCTGTCCGGCGACAGGTCGCTTTCCGTCAGCAACGGATGCCCCTCACGCACGATGAAGGAGACGGCTTCGTGATACAGCACCGTGCGGATCAGCCCATCGGGCATGTCGGGCGGGTAAAGCCGGCCGATGATCAGGTCAATATCGCCGGCCCACAGCCGGGGCAGCAGCTCTTCCGTCCGGCCCTGCAGCACATTGACATTCAGGTCCGGTGCCCGGTCGCACAATTCGCGCAGCACGGCGGGCAGCAGGCCGGCCGCCGCCACCGGCAGGGCACCAACGGTGATCGACGCGCTGCGCGTATCGGCCAGCCGGCTCATATCATTCTGCAACCGCCGAATCTGGCCCAGCACGCCGCGCGCGGTTTCGCACAGCATGGATCCCATCGCCGTCGCCTGCACCCCGCGCGCATGGCGGGTGAACAGCTCCCCGCCCATCAGGCTTTCCACCTCATGCAGGGTGCGGGTCAAGGACGGCTGGCTGACATGCAGCGACCGGGCGGCACCCAGCAGGCTGCCATGCCGGTCGATGGCGTCGATGGCGCGCAAGTGCCTGATCTTCAAGCGTTGTTCCAGATAGTTCGGCGTGGGGCCGCCGCTGCCGCTTACCGGGGCCAGCATCATGATGCACCCCCGGGGCAGGTGCGGCCGAAACCCCTGGCAAAACCCGTCACCAGCACAGGCGAGATACCGATGCCATTGAGACCTGACGTCACCATCGCCTCCCGTAAGCGCATATTGTTATTTCTCAGAACTATATGGCTTTGGATCCAAACAGGTCAATACGTCCTGTTCGTATCGCTGAAAAATGCTGCTCTGGATCCAGTATGGATCCCGGATTCCGGTTTGCCGGGTTTTGTGAAGGGCGATATGATGCAACCGTTCAGCATCCGCCGGCCTGTCAGCGCCGGCGGTTTCCGTTTTTCCGGGGTTGTCGCATGACCAGCCTGACCGTTCCGCCCGTGCCGGCCGGCCCTGCCGCCTCGGCCAAGCAGTTGGCCACCGTGGTGTTGCGCATCCGGGAAATGATCCTGCGCGGGGAACTGGCGCCGGGGGAGCGGGTGCGGGAGACGGAGATTGCCGACCGTCTCAACCTGTCGCGCACGCCGGTGCGTCAGGCGCTGCCGGCCCTGGCCCAGGAAGGGCTGCTGGTGGCATCGGGCCGGCGCGGCTATGCCGTGCGCACCTTCACCGCACAGGAAACGGTGGAGGCGATAGAGCTGCGCGCGGTGATGGAGGGGCTGGCCGCCCGCACCCTGGCCGAGCGCGGCGCGCCGGAACTGTTGCTTTCAGCCCTGCGCGCCTGTCTGGCCCAGGGCGATGCCATCTTCGCCAAGCGCATGATCGAGGAAGAGGACGAGGCGCGCTATGGCGTGATGAATGACCGGTTCCACCGGCTGATCCTGGAAGGGGCGGGGCGGCCGCTGCTGGTCAGCTTTGCCCAGCGCTGCAATATCGTGCCCTTTGTGTCCCCGCTCAGCCTGGCATTCCAGCAGCGCGGCGGGGAGGGCATGTATAATATCCTGTTTTATGCCCACCAGCAGCATCACGCCATTGTCGACGCCATCGCCAGCCGCGATGGCGCGCGCGCGGAATTCCTGTTCCGCGAACATGCGCTGACCCAGAAGAACAGCATCGATCTGGACCTGACCTGGGCGGATTGGCGGCCGGCCTAAAGGGGGGTGGTGGATAACCCACGCTCAGGCCCGGCGGTTTTCCTGATGCACCAGCCGCACCAGTTCCACGCCGGTGACCTTGGGCCCCGCCACCTCCTGCGCCAGCCGCAGCAGATCGGCCTTGAAACGGGCGGGTTGGATGCCGCTGGGGGCCAGCTGGCCCTTGGCCCCCTGTTCATAAAGGCTGCTCAACAGCCGGTCGCGCACGGGGGGCAGGATGGTGTCCGGGCTGTTACCGGGGGCCAGTTCCAGGCGTAGCTCCGTGGCCAGGAAGGCCACCACCTTGCCATGCTGCCAGATCGGCACGATCAACGTGCCCAGATCGCCCATGGCCGGTTTGGCATCGCCGTCGGCGACCGTCACGGGGGCCTTCTCCGACGGGGCGGTGAAATAGCCGCCAGCAGCCCCGGCAACAAACAGGGACAGCCCGGCCAGGGCGGGAAGGGCAAGCTTTGGCAGGGGCATGGTTTGGCCTGTGGATGGGGGGTGTTTGTCTATTCCACCGTCACCCCGGCGCAGGCCGGGGTCCAGAATCACAGGCACTTTCCCCTGCGAAACTGGACCCCGGCCTGCGCCGGGGTGACGGGAGATGAGGCCGCGGCAGGTGGTGAAATCCCCTTGGCGCTGCCGGCGATTCTTCAAATGCGTTCGACCCTAAAACGGCAGCACCGCGTCCAGCACCTGCTGGCCGATGCGCGGCTGCTGCAGGTCGGTCAGTTGGCCGCGACCGCCATAGGCGATGCGGGCTTCGGCGATCTTTTCGTAACTGACGGTGTTGGTGGTGGTGATGTCCTGCGGGCGGATGACGCCGGCGATGCGCAGCTCACGCAATTCGTAATTCACCCGCATTTCCTGCCGCCCGGCAATCACCAGATTGCCATTGGGCAGCACGTTGGTGACGACGGCCGCCACCTGCAACGAGATATTTTCCTGCCGGTTCACCGCACCGGAGCCGCTGGAACTGCCGCTGGAATTCAGGTTCACCAGATTTTGCGGGTCCACCGCGTCGGGCAGCACGGATTTCAGCTTACTTTCCAGACCCAGGAAATTGGGCACGCCGGTCTTCTCGCTGCCGGCGCGCGACCGGGTGGTCTGGTTGCTGATTTTGGCCTGCTCGGCCATGTTCACCACCACGGTGACGATATCGCCCACCTTGGTGGCGCGCAGGTCACGCAGGAAGCCGCGCGCATCCGCCTCCCACAGCGATGCCGCTTGGCGCAGCTGGGTGGAACGCTGCGGCATCGGCATACTGACGCCGGTGGCTTCGGCCTGCTGGCCGGGATTTTCGATCGGCGTTATGCTGGGGGCCTTGCCCAGATGGTCCAGCCGATCGGCACAGCCGGCCAGCAGCAGCGGGCCCAGTAGCAGGATGGCCGCCTTTGTCTTCATGTGGGGCATCGGATTTGCTCCTTAATCGGCGGCGCTGACAGTGCCAGGACCGGTGACGGTGGCGGTGACGGTGCGGTTGCTGTCCAGATTCTGCACCCGCACCAGATCGCCCAGGCCGGCATCGGCCAGGGCGCGGCCGCGGGCCGTCACCAAAAGCGGGCCCTGGCGGAATTCCACCGTCACCGGCTTGTTGCGCTGGATGATCACCGGCTGGCTGATCGAACTGGCCTGCACCGGCCGTCCGGGGGACAGCAGGCGCTTGACCTCCATCCCCACCATGGATTGGGCGCTGGTCAGGGTGCGTCCGCTCACCTGATCGCTGCGCATGGGGATCAGGGTCAGGTCACCCGCTGCGATGACCTCACCGGCGCTGATGCGGCGGGTGGGGACGGGCACCAGGATTTCCATCCAAACCTCCCCATCCACGCGGAACCGCACCTCCTGTTCGCCCATTTTGCTGCGCAGCATGGCTGCAAAACGGCGGGTGGCGGGATCGAAATTCATCTGCTCCACCCCGGTGACCGGGCGGGTCACCGGGTCTTTCAGACGCAGGCGCAATTCCCCCTCCCCCAGCGCATCGCCATAGCGGGCCTGGATTTCCGCCAGCAGTAGGCGGGTGGCGCTGTCGGCCTGTTCGGTGCCGATGGCGGGCTGGGCCAGCACTGGGGCGACGGGGGCCGACAGCAGCAGAAGGGCCAGCAGGGTGGGGGCGATGCGCTTCATCCGGCCCCTCCTCAGCGCATCTGGGTCAGGGTGGTCAGCATCTGGTCGCCGGCTTCCACCGTGCGGCTGTTCATCTCATAAGCGCGCTGGGCCGAAATCAGGTTGGTGATTTCCGAGACGATGTTGACGTTGGAGGATTCGATATAGCCCTGGCGGATATTGGCGAAACCCTGCTGACCCGGAATGCCCAGAATCGGCACGCCCGAGGCCGGGGTTTCTAGGTAGAGATTGTTGCCGATCGATTCCAGCCCGGCTTCGTTGACGAACATGGCGACCTCAAACTGGCCGACATTCTCCGGATCCCTCTGTCCGTCAATATAGGCCAGCACTTCGCCATTCTTGTTGATGGTCACGCTTTTGGTGTTTTCCGGCACGGTGATGCCGGGGTTCACCTGATTGCCATCCATGGTGACGATGCTGCCCTCGGCGGAAAGCTGGAAATTGCCGGCGCGGGTATAGGCCGTCTCCCCCGATGGCAGGGTGACCAGGAAGAAACCGCGCCCGTCCAGCGCCACGTCATAGGTGTTTTCCGTCTGGCTCAACGTGCCTTGGGCGTGCAGGCGTGACACGGCGGCCGGCTTCACGCCCAGCCCCAACTGGATGCCGGCCGGCACGATCTGCCCCTGGTCCGACGCGCTGGAACCGGCGCGCAATTGGGACTGGTACATCAGATCCTGGAATTCGGCGCGGGAGCGTTTGAAGCCGACGGTATTGATATTGGCGATGTTGTTGGAGATCACCTCCACATTCATCTGCTGGGCCATCATGCCGCTGGCGGCGATATCGAGCGTGCGCATGGGTCGCTATCCTTTATGGGAAGGGGCGGGGCGGCCGGTCAGGCGGAGGCCGTCCCGCCCAGCTTGTCGATGGCGTTGCTCTGCCGCCGGTTTTCAGAGTCGGTCATATTGCTGGCCAGCGCATAGGCGCGGTTGATATCGATCAGCCGGACCATTTCCATGATCGGCTGCACGTTCGATCCTTCCAGCGCACCCTGCACGATGCTGGCCCCGACGGCGGGCAACGCCTCACCTTCGGCCTTCACCAGACCATTGCCATCACGCTGCAGCCCGGCCGGGTTGGGCAGGGTGAACAGGCCGATGCGGCCCAGCTCCACCGACTGGATCTGTTCCCCCTGGCCACCGACCATATAGGAGAGGGTGCCGTCGGCCCCGATGCTGATCGGGCCGACATCTTCCGGCACTTCCACCGTATTGCCATCGGCATCCAGCACATTATGGCCATCCACCGTCACCAGCATCCCCTCTTGCGAGCGCTGCAGGCGGCCGTCGCGGGTGTAGCGGACGCCGCCCGGCGTTTCCACCTGCAGCCAGGCATCGCCCCGGATCGCAATATCCAGCGGGTTGCTGGTCACCGATACCGTGCCTTCGCGCAGGTCGGTATAGGTGGCGCGGTCCACCACAAAGGCGGTGGGATCGCCCTGGCTGACACGGGTGACGTAATCGTCAAAGACCGGGCGTTCGGCGCGGTAGGCCGTGGTGTTCATGTTGGCGATATTGTTCGCCGTCACATCCAGCATCCGGCGCAGCGCCATCTGTTGCGACAGCGCGACATAGAGCGCGTTTTCCACGGGCGGACCAGCCTCCGGCAAGGGCCCGCCGGGCCGGTTTCTCCGGCAGGCGGGATGGGCGGTGCGGGATATGCTGCTTCGGCGCATCCCGGTTTTGAACGGGCTTTAATGTGCAGCGGCTAGGTTAAAGCCACGTTCAAGATGGCTTTGGGGCCTGTCCGATGAAAAAACGCACCGCCTGCCTGCTGGCCTGTCTGCCTGCGGTCGCTCTGCTGGCCCCCGTCGCATGGGCGGCAGTGCCGGTGGAATTGCGGGAAACGGCGGCCGGTACCGAACTGCTGATTGCCAGCGGCGACCGCCGCCCCGTCCGCTTCCAGCGCGGCCAATGCCATGTGGTGCTGGGCTTCGCGCTGGAGGAGGAGATGGATCTGGGCGCGGTGGCGCGCGGGGCGGGCCATATCAAGGGGGTGGGCCTGCTGGACCCGCACACCCTGACCGTGGCGACCGAATGCGGTAGCCGCATCGGTTACCGCCGCGAGGGCGATCACAGCATCCTGACCATTGCCGCCCCGCTGCTGCCGGGCCAGAAGCCGACCCCGCCGGAAAAGCCCGAAAAACAGCAGGCCAAGGCGGGGAAGGCAGAGAAAGCGGATAAGGCGGAGAAAAAAGCGGCGGCGGCTGTGCCGGCACCGCTGACAGAAGGCGCGCCGGCCCCTGCCGCGCCTCAGCCTTTGGCCCCCCATCATGCTGCCCGGGATGCCGAATTCGCCCGCAGCGCCATTGCCGAAGGCTTGAAGGAAGCCGCCAAACCGCCGGCGCCCGATCCGGCGGAAAAGGCGGCGGCGCTGATGGCCCCGCGTCCCAGCCAGACCGAATGGGGCACCGAAGGCCCGCTGCTGGACCTGGCCGCCTGGCGCCGCCAGCCCTTCCGCGCCGAACGCGACCGGCTGCGCCAGGCTGAGGCGGCGGGGGAGGCCGTTGCCCCCACGGCGCGGCGGGATATGCTGCGCTTCCTGCTGGCCTGGGGGCTGGCATCAGAGGTGCGGGCCGCCATCAATCCGCAAGGGATGACGGACGACGAACAGCCCTTGCTGGCCGTGGCCGCTGCGCTGGCCGATCCGCGCGATGCGGCGGCTGACTTTCTGTTGACGCCGGCGGCCTTGCGTGCCGCCGATGGCCCGCTCTGGGCGGCCACCCTGCTGCGTCGGCGGGGGGAGATGGCCGATGCGCTGCACTATCTGCCGCTGGCCAACCGCGCCCTGCCATCCCTGCCCGCCGATCTGGCCCGCCCCGTGGGGCTGGACCTGCTGTCGCTGGCGACGGGCCGGGGGCTGGATGGCATGGCGCGGGAAATCGCCCGCACGGTGGAGGCCACCAAACCGCAAGGGGCCGATCTGGCCCGGCTTTATTATGAGATCGGGCGGCTGCACGCCGCCAACAAGCGCGCCGCCCTGGCGCTGACCCAGTGGGACAAGGCGGCCGACCTGCCCGGCCCCCATGCCGCCCTGGCGGCCATGGCTGCTACGGAGCTACGGCTGGGCAATGGCGCCAGCGATGCGGCCAGCCTGGAACAGGTGCTGAAACGCGCTGTCCGCGACTGGCCGGGGGCAGAGGTGGAGATGCAGGCGCTGCGCCGGCTGGCCACGCTGGCGGGTGAGGCCGGCCGGGTGGCGGAGGGGTTGGAGTGGCTGCGCCTGTTGCGGCTGCGCTTCCCCGACCGCACGCCGGCTGAACGTGTGGCCGATGATGATCTGGCCGGCCGGCTGCTGCTGGCGCTGACCGGGACGGATTTCGCCAGCCAGCCGTTGCCGGAGCGGGTGGCGCTTTATGAACGCAACCGCGACCTGATCCCCGATGGCCCCGCCGGCTGGGCGGTACGCCGTCACCATGCCGGCAATCTGGCCGATGCCGGCATGACCACCGGGGCGGAACAGGAATTGTCGGCCCTGCTGGCCCTGGTGCCGGCAGAGGAGAAACTGCCGATCCGGCTGGATATGGCCCGGCTGCAGCTTGCCGGCGGCGATGCCGGCGCCACCCTTGCCACCTTGGACGAGTTGGGCGACAAGCTGGGCAAGCAGGCCCCGCAGGCCGCCTTGCTGCGCGCCCAAGCCCTGTTGCTGACCGGCGACCTGAATGGCGCGCTGGAACAGGTGGCCGATCAGGGCGATGCGGCCAGCCTGCGGGCGCGGGCCAGTGCGCTCTGGCGTCAACAGCGCTGGGCCGACGTGGCCCGCACCCTGCAGGCCCTGGAAAAGCGCGACAGCCTGAGCGGGGAGGAGGCCACCAAGCTGGCCCTGTCCGGCATCCTGTCCGGTGACCGCGATCTGGCCAGCCGCACCCTGGAGCGCCATGGCGCGCAACTGGGCAAGCGCCCCTGGCTGGCCGGGCTGACCACGCTGGCCAAGCCGGTACCGGGGGAAGAGGCCGGCGATGCCGACCTGCGCGCCCTGGTAGAGGATGCCCGGGTGCTGGGCGGCATTGTCCGGCGGTAGGTGATGTTTCGTTTTCCGCAATCGCCGGCGCCGTTCCCGGTGAGCCGGAAACAGCGACACCCCCCGCAATCGAAAAGCTGGTTTAACCCGAAGCGGGCAGGATGGGCACAGTCAGGCCCCGCGGCCGAAGCCCGGAGATTCTCGGATGAACTTACTGATCGGCGCTGTCATCGTCTTTGCTTCTGTCCTGGGCGGCTTCATGGCCCTGGGCGGCCATCTGACTGTCCTGTGGCAACCGTTCGAGGCCATCATCATCTGCGGTGCCGCCTTCGGCGCCTTCGTCATCGCCAACCCGTGGGAGGTGATCAAGGATACCGGCGGTTCCGTCATCGCCATTTTCAAGGGCACGCGGCACAAGCGGTCCGATTATCTCGACCTGCTGTCCCTGCTCTACGCCATCCTGCGCACGGCCCGCACCAAGGGGCTGCTGGGGCTGGAAAAGGATATCGAACATCCCCAGGACAGCGCCCTGTTCCAGCAATTTCCCAAGGTGGTGGACCATAAGCGCGCGCTGCGCTTCATCACCGATTACCTGCGCCTGATGTCGCTGGGCGGCGACAAGGCGATGGAACTGGAAGTGCTGATGGATGAGGAGCTGCACACCATGTCCAAGGAATTCGGCCGCGCGCCGCGCGCCCTGCACACCATGGCAGAGGCCATGCCGGCGCTGGGCATCGTGGCGGCCGTGCTGGGCATGATCAAGGCCATGGGGGCCATTTCCGAACCGCCGGAATATCTGGGTAAGCTGATCGGCGGGGCCATGGTGGGCACCTTTCTGGGCGTGCTGCTCTCCTATGGGCTGGTCGGGCCGCTGGCCGCGGCCCTGAACCGGATGCGGGAAGATGAGCTGCGCTATTTCCACTGCATCAAGGCAGCACTGGTGGCCCATGTCGGCGGCTCCGCCCCGGCCGTGGCCATCGAACATGCCCGCAAGATGCTGCATAGCGAAGTGCAACCCACCTTCCACGAGGTGGAGGAAGTGACCAGCAACGCCACCCAGCGCCTGGGTGGCGAGCGCAAGGCGGCCTGATCATGGCAGGCCCCGGCAAGCGCGGAAGCGGCAATCATCACCCTGTCATTGTGCGCCGCAAATTCATGCATAGCGATTATGAGCCGCATAATGGCGGCTGGAAAATCGCCTATGCCGACTATGCCACCATGCTGATGGCCTTCTTCATGATGATGTGGCTGGTGAATATCACCACCGAATCACAGCGGGAGGGCATCGCCGATTATTTCAGCCCGATCAATGTCTCGGACAGTAATTCCGGCGCTGACGGCCAGCTTTCCGGCCGCAGCGTGGCGGAAAAGGGCAACCTGACCAGTTCGGTCGCCAGTGCCTGGGAAACCATCCCGGCCGCCCGCGTGCCGGCCCTGTCACCCCCCGGCCCCTCGCCGCAGATCGTGGAAGAAGGGGTGGGGGATGAGAAGGTGCGCAAGCCCGGTCTGGCCGGCGCCACCGGTGACATGACCCTGGGCGAAATCCCCGCCGGCAGCATTCCGGAAGGGGAGGCGATGGACCCGCTGCTGCGCGAACAACTGGCCAAGGTGGCGGCCGAGCAGGCCGCCTTCCAGCGGATTGAGGCAGAGGTGCGCACCGCCATGGCGGCGGCCGGCGATCTGGCCGGGCTGTCGGATAATCTGCTGTTCGAAATGACGCCGGAGGGCCTACGCATCCAGATCACCGACCAGCCGCATTTCGCCATGTTCGAGGTGGGGTCCACCCGCATGAATGATCGGGCGGATGCGCTGTTGCGCGTGGTGGCGGCAGCCCTGGTGCCGGTGCCCAACCGTATCGCCGTTTCCGGCCATACCGATGGTCGCGGCTTTTCCACCACGGCGCGCTATGGCAATTGGGAATTATCCTCCGATCGGGCCAATGCCGCCCGGCGCATCCTGTTCGCGGGCGGCATCCCTTCCACCCGCATGGCGCGGGTGGAGGGAATGGCCGACACGCTGCACCTGATCCCGGATAATCCCGGTGATCCCCGCAACCGTCGCATCAGCATCACCGTCCTGCGCCGCGTGCCGTTGCCGATGGGCATGAAGCCCGGCGCGGTGCCAACACCCCAATAGCACCCATGAACATCCCTCCGGGCAGAAGTCTGGTTGAAGGGGGCAGTCCCCATGGCACGCATCCGGCCCCGGCCGGCCCGACAGCGCCAGCCATCCCCAGAACAGGTTGCTTCAACCGCATCAAGCAGACTGGAGAAGAAAGATGACCATCTACAGCGCCATGAATTCCGGTGTTGCCGGTCTGGCCGCCCAGAGCACGAAGTTCGGTGCCATTTCCGACAATATCTCCAACTCCTCCACCATCGGCTATAAGCGCACTGATGTGCAGTTCGCCACCATGGTGACCAGCACCACCATCCCCGGTTCCTACTCGGCCGGCGGTCTGCAGACCGATGTGCGTTCGGAAACCACCATCCAGGGCACGGTGCAGAGCACCTCCACCTCCACCGACCTTGCCATTTCCGGCAGTGGCTTTTTCGTGGTCAGTTCCGCTGCCAACGCGGATGTCACCAAGGCGTCGGAAAAGCTGCTGACCCGTTCGGGCTCCTTCCGGGTGGATGAGCAGGGCAACCTGGTCAATGCGGCCGGTTATTTCCTGCAGGGCTGGGCCCTGGACAGCAACGGCAAGGTTATCGGCGGGGAGCCGTCGCGGACCAGCTTCACTACCTTGCAGACGGTCAACCTGGCGGACATTACTGGTATGGCCCAGGCGACCAACAACATAGAATTTTCCGCCAACCTGCCCGCCAGTGCCACCGGCCAGACACCGGCCGCCGGCTCTTTCTCCACTTCCATCGATTATTTCACCCCGCTGGGCTTCACCAAGCAGCTGACCCTGGAATGGCAGCCGTCCACGGTGGCCAACCAGTGGCGGCTGAACATCAAGGACAGTGCCGGTGCCAGTATCGGCTCTGTCAATATGGCCTTTTCCAACGGGATCGCCAGCACCCTGCCGGCGGGCACTCTGTCCAGCATGACCAGCGGCACGGCTGGGGTGACCGTGACCGGAGGTACCATCTCCCTATCGGTCGGCGGCCAGCCGATCACCATCAAGATGGGTGATATCGGGCGTACCGGCGGGCTGACCCAGTGGGGCGACCAGTATGTGCCCAGCAAGATCAGCAAGGACGGCGCCTCCTATGCTTCGCTGGATCGTGTGCAGGTGGGCAAGGATGGCATCATCACCGCCATCTATGGCAATGGCCTGCGCAAGCCCGTCTACCAGCTGCCGCTAGCGACCGTCATCAATGCCGACGGGCTGACCAGCGTGGCCGGCAATGCCTACAAGGTCAGCCGTGAATCGGGCGATATCTATCTCTGGGATTCCGGGTCGGGGTCGACCGGCACCATCAGTGGTGGGGCGCTGGAAGCCTCCAATGTCGATATCGCCAAGGAACTGACCAGTATCATTGAGACGCAGCGCGCCTATTCCTCCTGCGCTAAGATCATCAAGACGGCCGATGAGATGCTGGAACAGATCAGCATGTTGATGCGCTGATCCGGGGATTTGAAAAGGGGAGCCAGCCATCATGACCATCAGCGTGGCCCTGCAGAATGCCCTCAGCGGGATGCAGGCGAACCAGTCCCGATCTGCCGTCATTTCCCGCAACATCGCCAATGCCAGCACAGAGGGCTATACGCGCAAGCAGGCGGTGCTGACCTCGCTCACCATTGCCGGCGAAGGGCGGGGTGTCACGGTGGCCAGCGTGGAGCGGCAGCTCAACGCGTCCCTGGTGCGGGAAACCCGGGTTCAGTCATCCGCCTATCAGGCCCAGGCCGCCAAGGCGGAAATGCTGACGCTGTACACCAACAGCATCGGCCAGCCCGCCGATGCGCGTAGCATCAGCAGCAAATTGTCCGGTCTGGAACAGGCACTGGTCGGGCTGGAGGAACTGCCCGACAGTGCTGCCCAGCAACGCGCCGTGGTGGATGCTGCCGTCACCCTGGCCAAGGGGCTGAACAGTGCCAGCGATACCATCGCCGATATACGCCAGCAAGCCGACGCCGGCATCAATGACGGGGTGACCCAGGTCAACACCGCGTTGAAGCAGATGGAGGATTTGAACCGCCAGATCGGTATCCGTACAGGCGCCGGCCAGGATACCAGCGAGATGGAGGATCAGCGTGACCGGCTGCTGGATCAGGTCGCCTCCCTGATCGATATCCAATATTTCACCCGTGCCGGGAACGAGATGGTGGTGATGACCAGCAGCGGTGTCACCCTGCTGGATGAACGGGCCCGCACGCTGGAATTCACCGCCACCCCCATCATCGGGGCGCAGGCAGCCTATCCCGCCAGCCTGTCGGGCCTGAAGGTGGAAGGCGTGGATATCACACCGGGCAGCGGTTCGCCGCAGCGCATCGCCGGCGGCCGCGTTGCCGGCCTGTTTGCTGTCCGTGACGAGGCCATGCCGGAGGCACAGCGCCAGGTGGATGAGGTGGCCAGCGTGCTGACCAGCCTGTTCCAGTCCGCCGATGCCTCCGTCACCGGCACCGGCAGCAGTGCAACCGGCCTGTTCACCGATAATGGTCAGCCCCATGACCGGGCCGCCGGCACGGTGCTTGGCATGGCTGGTCGCATCGATGTCAATGAACGGGTGCTGCTGTCAGCCGGTGGCGACCCGTCGCGGGTGGTGACCGGCCTGCATGCCAGCGGCGGCGATATCGGCAATACCAAGCAGGTCGCCGCCTTCATCGGCACCTTCAGTACCCGGACCAGCTTCTCTGCCGCAGCCGGGCTGAGCACCAGCAACACCATCAAGAACTACGCCAATGCGGCCATCAGCCAGCAGCACACAACCCGCGCTGCGGCACAGAACAGCGCCACCGCGCTGAATGTGAAGCTGGAAACCGTGAAGGCCAGCCGGGAGGCGGCCGAAGGTGTGAATATTGAGGAAGAGCTGCAGGACTTGATGCTGCTGGAACGCAGCTTTGCCGCCAACGCCCAGATCATGCAGGCCGCCGGTCGCATGTTGGACAAGCTGCTGGAGATCTGACCCATGACCATGATCCGCGTTTCCACCCTCTCCATGGCCCGCCAGACGCGCAACAATGTGGCGCAGATGCAGGGCGAGATGATGAAGCTGCAGCAGGAACAGGCGTCCGGCACCAAGATGGATGTGGCCGGGGAGAATGGCAGCCGCACCGCCACCCTGATCAGCCTGCGCAACACGGTTGACGAGATCAACCAGTTCGACACCAACATGACCGGACAGGCGGCCCGCCTGTCCACCATGCAGGAAGCCCTGACCCAGGCCCGCACATCGGCACAGACAATTCGTGACCTGGCGCTGGCCGCGTCGGGCAGCCAGTCGCAGACCAGCAACGCCACCATCAAGGGGGCGGCAACCGATGCGATCAAGGCGATCACCAATATGCTGAACAGCAGCCAGTCCGGCCGCTTCCTGTTCGCGGGCACCCGCTTTGACCAGCAGCCCGTGCAGCAGCCCGATGCGGTGGCGGCGTCGGGCCTGTCCCCCAACGCCGCTGTTACCCAGGTGATCAACGCCTTTGGCGGCACCGCTGCACTGACCAGCCCCGCCCAGGTGGATGCGTTGATCGATGGGCCAAACGGTATCAGCGCCCTGTTCAATGATACCCGTGTGCCGGCGGCCGGCAATTATTCCAACACCTTCTTCAATGGCTCCACCACGCCCGTGGTGGGCCGGGTGGAAGGCAGTGTCACCATCACCTATAACGCGACGGCCGGCGACCAGAGCGTGCGCGACATGATGCAGGGCCTGTACATGCTCTCCGCCGTCCGGGCCGAAGATGTGCCGGACGAGGCCTATCAGCAGCTGGCCGGGCGGGCCATGAAGCTGATCAATTCCGGGCTGGAGAAGTTGACCCAGACGCAGAGCCTGCTGGGCCTGAACGAACAGACCGTGTCGAACACCCAGGAAAATCTGCGGGTTCAGAAGGGGCTGGTGAACAACCAGATCGTCAAGCTGGAGGAAGCCGACCCTTATGAATCATCCTTGCGGCTGACCGTCTTGAAGACCCAGCTGGAAGCCACCTTCTCCGTCACGGCAAGCCTGGGCAAGCTGTCGCTGATGAATTATCTGTAAGTGTTGGTCCGGAAGGTTATCGTACTTTTTGAAACCTTACCATCTCACCACCGTCATTCCCGCGCAGGCGGGAATCCATACGACAGCGCGGATTTTGGATTCCCGCCTGCGCGGGAATGACGGTTAGGTATTTGTAATAGAATAAGAAATTTACGAGCCCCCTAAACGGGCCGCAACACCCCACCTTTTCATCCGTGACGGAAAAAGGCCGCCCCCGGCAATTGCGGGAGCGGCGGCGCAAATAGCCAGAGCCTTGGACCTGCCTGGGCAGCGGGGAGGTGCCGCCGGCCCGTCAGGCCGCCGCACCCCCCATCAGGGCCATGGGAAAATCCTTGGCGGAGGCGGGCGTCAGCTCGCGGTCTTCATCGGCCGGGGCCTCGAACTTGTAACCGCGACCATAGACGGTCTCGATATATTTGTCGCCGCCGGTCGCCTCGGCGATCTTCTTGCGCAGCTTGCAAATATAAACGTCGATCACCTTGTCCAGCGGGTCGGAGCCGGACAGGGTATAGACCGATTCGTAAATCTTTTCCTTGGAAACCACCCGGCCGACATTCAGCGCCAGCACGCTGAAAATCGCATGTTCGCGGTGGGACAGGCGCAGGCGCTGGCCATCCACGCAGGGATCGCGCCCGTCCAGATAGACGGTCAGGCGGCCCACTGTCAGTTCCGGCGAGCTATGGCCATGGGTGCGGCGGCGCACGGCGTGCAGCCGGGCCTCGATCTCCTGCGGATTGATCGGCTTCACCAGCACATCGTCGGCCCCCGCCCGCAGATGCTGGATGGTGGAGTTGACGCAGCGATGGTCCAGCAGGCTGACGATGATCGCCTGGCCGACGATGGCCCGCAGCCGGGCGATGAAGCCGTCAGCGCCGCTGATGCCCCCGACCAGGATGGCGTCATGGTTTTCCATGCTGCCATCGCGTTCGGCCAGGAAACCCTCCGCCTCTGCCTGGGTCTGATGTTCGCAACGGACACCAACCCGCCCGATGGCCCGGGAAATTGCTCCCGCGATGGTTCGATCGTTCTCAATCAACAAGACGCGCATTACCCCACTCCTGCGTTCAAGTCCAAGCCCAAGGGAAGACTCAGTAGATTCTATTCGAGGAAAATTTATTATGATTTTTGTAGCGTTTTTGATTTGCTCTACTCTCAGAAACTCACCTGAAAGAGCAATGACTACCCACAAGGTCGTAGTCAAGTCGGGAATCAAAAATGTCTTAAAGCACCATTAACGCGAAGCCGACCTGAAAACCCGCTTTAACCCTGCGGGCCTATGGTTGGCATCCGATCGGGAATTTGCAGGGGAAGGCCATGGCTGAGCGCCATTACGTCCGCCGTTTCATGGCCATGGCGGCCTGTCTGTGGGCGCTTGCCCTGCCCATGGCGGCATCGGCCCAGATGCGCATCAAGGATTTGGTGGAGGTGGAAGGGGTGCGTGGCAACCAGTTGCTGGGCTATGGCCTGGTGGTGGGGCTGAACGGCACCGGCGACCGCTTGCAGAACTCCCCCTTCACACAGCAAAGTCTGGAAGGGATGCTGGAACGGCTGGGCGTGAACATCACCGGCTTGAATGTGAAAACACGCAATGTCGCCGCCGTGATGGTGACGGCGACATTGCCGCCCTTTCCCCGTCAAGGCACACGATTGGATGTGTCCATCTCCACCATGGGGGACGCGAAAAGCCTTTCGGGCGGCAACCTGATTGCCACGCCGCTGATGGGGGCCGATGGCAAGATCTATGCGGTGGCGCAGGGGCCGGTGGCAACGGCGGGCTATGCGGTGGAGGGGGCGGCGGCAAGCGTCACCAAGGGGGTGCCGACCTCCGGCCGCATCGCCAATGGCGCCATTGTCGAACGGGAGGTGGAGTTTGATCTGGACAGTCTCAGCCGGGTGCGGCTGACCCTGCGCAATCCCGATTTCTCCACCGCCAACCGCATCGCGGCGGCGGTGAACCAGACGTTGGGCGGCGGGACGGCGCGGTCCACCGATCCCGCCACCGTGGATATTACCGTGCCTGCCAATTACCAGGGCAATGTCGCCGGGCTGATGACCCGCATCGAAACCCTGCCCATCAAGCCCGATCAGGTGGCCCGCGTGGTGATCGATGAACAATCGGGCACCATCGTCATGGGTGAGAATGTGCGGATCAGCACGGTGGCCATCGCCCAGGGCAACCTGACCGTGCGGGTGGAGGAGACACCGCAAGTTTCCCAACCCGCACCCTTTGCCACCCAGGGTCAGACCACATTGGTACCGCGCACCCAGATCCAGGTGGATGAAGGCCAGGGCCAGCGGGTGAATGTGCTGGAAGGCGGGGCCTCGCTGCGCGATCTGGTCAATGGTCTCAACAAGCTGGGCGCCACGCCGCGTGACATCATCACCATGTTGCAGGCCATCAAGGCGGCGGGCGCCCTTCATGCCGAACTGGAGGTGATGTGATGCTGGATGCCGTGACCGCTCCCTTGCCGGCCGCCACCCCGCCCGCCACGCCGCCCGCTGCGGCCGGGGTGGACAAGGTGAACAGTGTTGCCCGCGAATTTGAGGCGATGATGCTGAATCAGGCGCTGCAATCCATGTTCGAAGGTGTGTCCACGGAAGGCGCTTTCGGGGGCGGTTATGCCGAAGAGGTCTATCGCGGGATGATGCTGGACGCCGTGGCCCGCTCCATCGCTGACGGCGGCGGGCTGGGCATCGCCCCCCAGGTGGCGGCCCAGATCGACGCCTATAACAAATCCAAGGAGTCCTGAGCCATGCGCGCTGAGGAAATGTCGCCCGATCTGCGCCTGCATCTGCTGGAGGCGCTGGAACTGCTGTCCCAGGTGCTGGAGGAGGAGACGGAGAAGGTCGCCCAAAGCCAGACCGAGGGGCTGGACCTCTATCTGGCGGCCAAGCGCCAGCTGTTCGAACGGCTGGGCCTGCTGCTGCGGCAGGCCCATCGGCCAGCATTGACGGTTTCCCCGTCAGCGGATACGGATGTGGACGATGAAGCGGCGGACGATCCGGCCCCGCCGGCGGCGCTGCGCGCGGCGGGTGACCGGCTGCGTGAGGCCATCGCCGCCAACCTGCGCACCCTGACGGCGGCGCAGGAGGCGGTGGCGGCGATCACGGGTCACATGGCCCGCATCGCCGCCCGCCAGCAGGCCGATGGTGTCTATGGCCGTCGCGGGGATGAGACCCGCCGCGCCATCCCCGGCTATGGACGGGTGGAACACCAATTGTGATCTATCACCCCTTCGTCCGATAGGCATCCGGCCCCAACTGGGCCGCCACCGCTTCCAGCCGGTCGCCCACCAGGGCCAGATTCTGGAAGGCGGCAAGGCCCCATTGGGCGGTGTTGTTGGTGGTCATGGCCGGGTTTTCATCCACCGGATGCAGCACGGCCGCCCCATCAATATGGGTCAGCGTCATGCCCAGCCCGTAACCGGCCTTGGCATGGCCGGTCAGGAATTCCTGCCAGGCCCGATCCGCCAGCTTCTGGTCACCCAGATGGTGCGCGGCATAGGCGGTCAGGCGGGAATGCGATTCGGTCAGGCCGCGCCCCTTCACATCCTTGCCCAGCTTGGCGCGCAGCTCCGCCGCGGGCGCATTATAGAAGGCGCAATATTCCAGCCAGGCCTTGCGATATTCCGGCGCATCCACCAGGGTCAGCAGCTCTGAATTGATCTCCACCGCGCCGAACACGGCGCTGAGATGGGAGACGCCGATCTGGTCGCCCGGGTCTTTGAAGGCGCCGGTCGCCATGTCGAACGGCGCTTCCCCGGCAAACCAGCCGCGCTGCATCCGGCCGATGCTGTTCATGCCGGTCAGGATGCGGTCACGCCAGCGCTTGTCGCCCGTGCGCTCCCATTCCACCAGCCACATGGCCAGGAAGGAACCCCAGGTCGTGCCAAAGCCCACCATCACTTCGGTCGGCGGCGGCTTGCCCAGCTTGCGGCTGATATCCACGCGGGTCAGCGTTTCCTCCGACCCCAGCAGGCTGCGCATCAGGTCGCCCACCCGTTCATCCCCGCCGCTGAGGAAATAGTAAATCCGGCGGTAAGCGGCGTTGGAGATGCGGGGCTGTTTGGAACTGTCGGCCCAATGCTGCACCCCATGGCGCGTGCCAAAGCCGCGATAGGGACCCAGGTGGCAGACATCCACTTCGCCAGTATGGCGGGTCATGGCCTCCGCCAGGCGGAACACATCGCCCCGCCCGGTGCGCAGAAAACTGTACCAGAGCCAGAGATCGGGCGAGAGTTCGGAATTGGCCCAGGCATAGCCGCCAATATCATAGCGCCATTCATGCCGGTCGGTATCATAGGTGTGCATCACGTCGCCGTAATGCCAGAACCCGTACCAGCGCCGCTGTTCCACCTGTCGCTGATACAGGTCCAGCAGGAAATCGGCCTGATCCTCGATCAGTGTGCGGGTAGGGGTGGAGCGGTCCACCAGCGCCCAGTCACCGAACACCGGCACGGCGTGCAGCCGTTCCGGCGGGCACATCAGTTGCGGGCGCTCCCGCACCGCTGCGGCCATCTGCACCAGCTTTTCCCGCGCCGGGGTGGCCGGCAGGGACCAGAAATGCAGCTCGCTGGTGCGGGCAATGCCATAGGGGCGGCCCCAGCCTTCCTCATAATCCTCATAGGTGATTTCCAGCGCTTCGCGTTCGGTCGGGTGGTCCTTGATCCCCATCCCGTCGTGATAGAAGCGCAGATCCATGGCCGGCGCGTCGGGTGACCAGAGCCAGACCGTCACCTCCGCCAGATCGCCATTGGCCCCCCGGATATCCAGGCGGGACGGGTGGCTTTCCCAGAAATGCGACAGGGCAAAGGCGGCCCCGCCGCCCGTACCACCGCCGACATAGCCCAGACCGGCAGCCCGCTGGCCGGATTGCGCGTTGATCCAGCCATGGCCGGGCTTGGTGCGCTTGGTGATGGCAAAACCATCGGCATTGGGCTGGGACAGGGTGAAATCACCCCAGCTGGGGATCAGCTCCAGCCGCTTGGAGACGGTTTCCGCCATGCCGGACAGGGCGGGGATGGGCTGGCCCGCAATCTGGGCGGCGCGATAATCCTTGCCGGGGTCGCGGCGCAGGCCCGTCAACGGGCGCACCGCCTCCCCCCACAGGCCGCCATCAAGCCCGGCAAAGCGGATATGCCGGTCGTGCGGCGCATCGGCCAGCGGCACGGATGCGCGCAGACCCAGGCCGCGGATGAAATCCTTATTCTCATCCCCATCGAAGATGAAGCTGTGCATCACCCGCACCGATTCGGCACCGGCCTGAAAATAAAGCCGCACGGTGAAGGGCAGCCAGTCGCGCACCCCATCGGCACCGGTGCCGCGATGGCTGCCTTCCAGCTTCACCACCGCGCGGATGGGGCCGGATTGTTCCACCGTCACCTTGCCGATGGCGCTGGTGAAATTGCGCTGGGTCAGGCTGCCGGTGTCGGACAGGTCCGGCTGATCCTGCGATATCGCCACCAGATGCAGGCCGCGCAGCACCTCCCGCCCGTCCACGCTGGCGCTGGCGATCAGTTGGCTGCCCTGTTTGGGAACCAGCCATTGCCGGGAACCGATGCTGATGGTGATGGCATCGGCCTTTTCCACCAGCTTCACCGGGCTGTCCGGGGTGGCGGGCTTGCCAGCCTGCATTTCATAGGTTTCAGCCGGGGTTTCCCCGGCGGGAATGCTATGGGCTGACCATTTCAGCGACCCGTCCGGCCAGGTGGCCAGCGGCCAGCTCTGCACCGGCACATCCCGGCCGCTGGCATCGCGCAGGCGGAAAGTTTGGCTGGGCTTATGGGCGCCCTGGGGCCAGGGCACGCCCCAGCTCTGGCCCAGATGCAGCGACGGGGCCTTGCCGTCGATCCAGCGCAGGCGGGTGTCCGGCGCCTTCTCCTTGGTCGCGGCCACGGCGCTGCCGGCCGTGCTGGCCAGGGTCAGGGCCGCCGTGGCCGTGGCACCAATGGCGCTGGCGCGCATGAAATCCCGCCGATTGGGCGTGCTGAAAGCCATTCCGCTTGCTCCCGTTTCCTGCCGCGTGCCACCGCCCTTATATGGGTGGTTTGTTCCATATTGTGATGTGATGTTTTCTATATTGGAATTTAATTGTCAGATCAATCAGCATATAATAGCCCAAAACCAGCCCAGGGAGTGGATATGAGAGTGCTTTCCCCCGCCAGCCGCGCGGTGATGCTGTGCATGGGATTGGCGACCGCCGCCGTGGCGCTGGCCGCCCCGGCGGTCCAGGCCGCCGCCCCCCGCCAGATGGAAAAGCTGGATCGCGGCATGGTGGCCGTGCCCGCCCAGGGCGGGGTGCTGGTGGGCTGGCGCCTGCTGGGCACCGACCCGGCCGATCTGGCCTTCAACCTCTACCGCGACGGGCGCAAACTGAATGGCAAGCCGCTGACCGGCCCCACCAGCTTTCTGGACAAGGGGGCCGATGGCGGCGGTACCTATACGCTGCGCCCGGTGCAGGGTGGGGCGGAACAGGCGGTGGCCGGCACAGCAACGGTGTGGCGGCAGGGCTACCTGACCATTCCGCTGCAACAGCCGCCGGGCGGCACCACCCCGACGGGGGAGGCCTATAGCTACAACGCCAATGATGCCAGCGTCGGCGACCTGGATGGCGATGGGCAATATGAGATCGTGCTGAAATGGGATCCCAGCAATTCCAAGGATAATGCCTTCAGCGGCTATACCGGGCCGGTGATCCTGGATGCCTATCGCCTGGATGGCACCCGGCTGTGGCGCATCGATATGGGCCGCAATATCCGCGCCGGCGCCCATTACACGCAGTTCCTGGTCTATGATTTCGATGGCGACGGCCGGGCCGAACTGGTGGCCCGCACCAGTGACGGCACGGTGGATGGCACCGGCCAGGTGATCGGCGATGCCAATGCCGATTGGCGCGGCCATGCCGGTGATGTGCCCCAGGCCGACCGCACAGGGGCGGAAACCAAGGCCGATGGCAGCAAGGTGGCCAAACTGGAAGGCCGTATCCTGAAAGGCCCGGAATATCTGACCGTGTTTGACGGGCGGACCGGCAAGGCGCTGGCCAGCCAGCCCTATCTGCCGGGCCGCGACGATGAAACCGACGCCCCCAGCCCGGAACGGATGACGCAGGTATGGGGCGATGGCTATGCCAACCGGTCTGACCGGTTCCTGGCCGGTGTGGCCTATCTGGATGGGGAACGGCCCAGCATCGTGATGGCGCGCGGCTATTACGCGCGCAGCACGCTGGCCGCCTGGGATTGGCGTGACGGCAAGCTGACCCAGCGCTGGTTCTTTGACAGTTCCGCCCCCGGCAATCAGGATTATGCCGGCCAGGGCAACCATCAGCTTGCCGTTGCCGATGTGGATGGCGATGGCAAGGATGAGATCATCTATGGCTCCATGGCCATCGATGATAATGGCAAGGGCCTGTGGTCGGCCAAGCTGTACCATGGCGACACGCTGCATGTCGGCGATCTGGACCCGCTGCATCCCGGCCTGGAACGGTTCGGCGTGCATGAGGTGCCCAGCCGCAATGGCGGCATCGGTGCCGCCATGCTGGATGCCGCCACCGGCAAGCTGCTGTGGAGCACGCCGACGGATCGGGATACCGGGCGCGGCGTGGCCTTCGATATCGATCCGCGCTCACCGGGGGCGGAGGCCTGGGCCAGCAATTCCCCGGCACTGTACAGCGCCCAGGGCTCCCTGATCGCCCCCAAACATCCCCGTCAGGTGAATTTCGGCATCTGGTGGGATGGCGACCTGCTGCGCGAGCTGCTGGATAAGGAGGAAATCGCCAAATGGGACTGGGGGAAGGGGGAGACCGTCACCCTGCTGGCGCCCCAGGGCGTGGCCTCCAACAATGGCACCAAGGCCAATCCCACGCTTTCCGCCGATATTCTGGGCGACTGGCGGGAAGAGGTGATTTGGCGCACCAAGGATAACAGCGCCTTGCGGATTTACACCACGCCCTGGCCCACCGATTACCGCTTCGTCACCCTGATGCATGATCCGGTCTATCGGCTGGGCGTGGCCTGGCAGAATGTTGCCTATAACCAGCCGCCCCATACCAGCTTCTTCTTAGGCCACGGCATGGCCCCGCCGCCGGCCCCCAATATCCGCACGCCGTAAGAGACGGGGAGGGGGGGCGGGAGAGCCCCCTTCTTTTGGTGGTTTACCAGAGCCCATGAAAAAGGGCGGCACCCGAGACCCGGATGCCGCCCTTTCTTTATCCAGCCCACCGGGCCGTTGCCGGCCCGGTGGGGGATCAGGATCAGTACTTGTAGGATGCGCCCAGGAAGAAGCGGCGACCGGAATATTCCAGCTGCGTCATGCGGATATCATCGCCAGACGTGCTGCGTTCCGATTCACGGGTCAGGTTCTTGCCTTCAACAAAGAAGGACATGCCCGTATCCAGCAGGCGATAGGTGAACTTGGCATCCAGATAGCCCGTGCCGTCACGGAACACCGGGTTGCCGGAGCGTTCAGCCGCTGCCTGGAGCCACTTGCTGCGACCATTGTAAGCGATACGCAGGTTATAGGCATCCTTGTCGTAATAGGCGACCAGGTTATAGCTGTGCTTGGACAGGCCGGGGAAGGACAGCTCCTCCCCGGTCAGGGAGTTGAACAGCCCAACATCCTTGGCGGTGGAGTAGGTGTAGTTCACATTCACACCCAACCCATCAAAGGGCGAGGGCAGGAAGGTGAAGGCCGTCTGGGCCGACAGTTCCACGCCGTTGATCTTGGCACCAGCGCCATTGATCGGCATGTTCACGTCATAAAGCGAGCCATCGCGGAAAATATCGACATTCCGGATCAGCGTGCGCGCCAGAATGAAGCTCTTCACATCCTTGTAGAAGTAAGAAGCGCTCAGCAGCGTGTCCTTGTTGATGTACCAGCCCAGGCTGACATCATACTGATCGGCCCGATAGGGCTTCAATGCGGGATTGCCAAAGGTGCAGGTATCGGCAACGCCATCGGTGCCCGTGTCATCAATCGTGCAGGACGGCGTGGCAGAGCTGCTGGAGCTGTTGGACGAGGCAATCAGGTCGGTGGGCTTGGGACGGGCCATCACCTTGGCATAACCCAGGCGGGCAATCACCTCATCCGGCACCAGACCAAAGCTCAGATTCAGGGAGGGCAGCGTGTCGGTATATTTCTGATCGACCGAGATGGGGGTTGTGCCCACCACCTCTGTCACCGTCAAACCAGCGGCGTTAACATAACGCCGATTCTTGGTCAGTGCACCGCTGGCCGTGACCTTGGTTTCCACCACGCGCACGCCAACGTTACCATCCACCGGAATGTTAAACAGGTCGAAGGCAAAGTTACCCTTAGCGTAACCGGCCGAGATGGTTTCATCCAGGTCATGGGCCGGGATCTGCGCATAGCCGTTGGAGGTGCGGACCCGGTCATGATTGAAGCCGGAGGTATCAAACCAGTCACCGATCTTGGTGATATCCGGGGCAAGCCAGCCATTCGGCGCACCGCCGATATTCCCCTTGTACCCTTCGTAGAAATTCTGCGGCGTCATGCGAGCGGTGCTGCGCACGAAATCGACCAGACGGGCGTTGGTCCATTTCAGCCCGTTATTCGTGGTATCCAGGGATACGGTGCTGGTGATATTGGCGCTGGGGACAGTTACCCTATCTGGCGTGACATAGCCGCCACCGGCGTAACGCAGCGAACCGGTTTCACGCCACTGACCACCAAATTCCAGCGTCGTCAGGAACCAGCGATCCAGGCTGTAATCGAAATCCAGCTTGGCATTCTTCTCCGTGACCTCAACCTCTTCAGGGCGGTACTGAATTTCAGCCCCACCATTGCGATAGGTTTCAGGGTTGCTGGGATCGTACCCGCTGGGGAAGATGAAAGACGGAACCCCATCCTCACCAATATTGACCCGGATGCCGGGAATGGTGGCGCTGATGGCAACAGAGTTGCTGTCGGTGCGCATGGTGGATTCAGAGGTGTTAAAGAAGCCGGATGCCGTCAGCCGGTCACCCTTCCAGTTGAAGCCGCCCGTATAATAATGAGACTTCAACTCGTAATCAAAGCCACGCATCTGCGAACTGAAAATGCGGCCGGCACCGGTTGTGGTGTTGGGCGCCGTGGGCAGGGCGGTGGCCGTGGTCAGGCCGATGACGTTATGGTTTTCATCCACCACCGCGCCGGCCGTCGTAAACCGGGTGGCAGCCGTCAGATCAACGGCATAATTATAGTCGGTCAGGAACTGGTCGCGCTGATTGTAGTTGGCGTCCACATAGACATCCAACTCATCCGTCACCTGATATTGCAGCGTCGCCATGGCGGTGATGCGCTCATCATCACGGTGCCAGAGGCTGTAGCGCGGAATACGCGGCGACAGGTCATTCCACTGCGACTGACAGTTGGTGCGGTTGGTCGCATTGGTGATGCTGTTGCACGAAGCCTTGGTCGCGTAGCTTTCATAGCCGGCGACGGTGCGGGTCTTGTCCGGCGAATTGTCGAAATCGGCCAGGGCCACCCATTCGGTGTTGCGCAGATAGTCGCCGCGCGTCTGCACCTTGTCATAGGTGGCGTTGAGCAGCACGCCCAGCCGATCATCCAGGAACTTGTCTCCATAGGTGATATTGCCGCGCGGCGTCACCTTGTCCATCAGGTCCAGATACTGGCCAGAGATGGTGGTGGAAAACAGCGTCTTCTTCAGTTCCAGCGGCCGGCGCGTCTGGATCGACACGGTCCCGCCGACGCCCCCCTCCGTCATGTCGGCCGTATAGCCCTTGAACACGTCGATGGACTTGATCAGTTCGGAGGCCAGGTCGCGCAGATCGGCACCACGATTGCCGGAACCAGCACTGCCCAGAATCGAAACGCCGTTGATTTCAACGCGGTTCAGGTCAGGCTCAACACCACGGATGGAGACGGATTCGCCTTCACCGAAGGCGCGGCTCAACTGCACGCCGGTGATGCGCTGCAGGGCCTCACCGACATTCTTGTCGGGGAAAGAGGCGACGTCTTCCGCCACCAGGCTGTCCACCACCGTATTGGCGCGCTTCTTACGCTCAATGGCAGATTGCAGGCTGGCGCGGGTGCCGACGACGATGATCTCTTCCAGCTCAACGGTTTCATTCTGCTGGGCAACTTGTGCGGCCTGCTGCGCCAGGGCGGATTGCCCCAGGCCGGCCAGGGCCAGACCGACCGCCGCGCACGACAACAACTTACCGGGCCGCGCCGCGCGACCGTTACGGTATGACATCCGATCCTCCCACACCTTCACAGATGGCATCCTTCACCGGGTCGTTTGCCGACCGGGCCGGACGCTTTTCGTCATGTGATCTCCCGCGCACAGAATGTGCCGGGCTTTCCCCAACTTGCGCTTTATTCGTGGCCCGGATGGCGGTGCCCCCGATGCCTGTGTTTTCACAGTATATGGCCACTATGTGGCAATCAACGGCATATTTTGGGATTTTGGGCAGAAATTCGAGATATGGATTTTCGTGTTGCAAAATTGCAAAAGAAAAATCCGTTGCCACAGGGTGCTGCGCAACGGATTTCGAGTTTAGGGAGAAGTAAAGGCGCGATATAGGTTTCCGTATGTTGCCAAATCACTCTGACTGACGCCACGGTAACCCACGAATTCAGCAGATATACTGAAAGTGAAAAAGCAGGTATCTGCTGAATATGGTTGTCGTCGATGCTGTTGTCATAATAACAGCACGCAACAAACATTCTGTCTGGCTGAACCCGTCGCTAGCAGCCTGCCCGATGACAGCGAAAATGACACCGGTGACATCAATGCCAGCCACGATCCAGCTGATGATTTCAAGGTATGAAAAACTTACCCTCTTTCCCGCCCTGTGCCTTATTCATTCTTGGTTGGCATTTTGGCTATTGATCATACAAAAGGCAAGAACTTTTTCATATCCCAGCATGTCATTTCACATTATGGGATAACCTATTGTTCTATCACGAAAATATGCCGACCATCACCCGCCAGCCCCGCCGCGCTTCCTGCTTTTTGGGAAAAAATCTCATATTGTGCAATTGGTGTCCATATTATATTACTAACCCGGTCAGCCTCTGATAAGAAGGGCTGGGCTTTTTAAGAAGATGGATGTGACGCGCCGGGGAGGGTGCTGGGGGACGTGGAAAAGCACTGCTTGTTCTCCGTTGGCTCCACCCCCGCCAGCCTGTTTCATTCATCCAGACAAGGCCGTGACGGCGTGGCAGCGTCGACGGGGAGGAAACCGGTTCACCATGGGCGCACCCAGGTGAACCATAACGAAAAGCCAAGGAGTGGGTCGATGTCCAGCACCGCGTTCCGCATGAAGCTGAAGCCCGGTTTTGTTGAGGAATATAAGCGTCGCCATGATGTGCTGTGGCCCGACCTGGCCGACGCCCTGCGCGAGGCGGGCATTTATGATTATTCCATCTTCCTGGATGAAGAGAGCCTGTCCCTGTTCGCGGTGCTGAAGCTGAAGCCGGGCTTTGAGGCACAGCGCGCCGCACTGCCGCAACAGCCGGTAATGCGCCGCTGGTGGGACTATATGGCTGACATCATGGATGTGAACCCGGACAATTCCCCGGTTGAGGTGCCGCTGGTGCCGATGTTCCACTTTGCCTGAGTGGTGGCATCGGTATGAAGAAGCACAGCTACCCCCGGAAGCTGGCCCTGGCGCTTGCGCTGGCCACGCTGCCGTTCCTGCTGTCCGCCGCCCCCGTGGTGGCCAAGGACAGCCCCACCTATACGCTGACCAGCTTCAGCAATGGCAATGCGGCGGCGATGAATGTCTATCGCGCCGATGACGCCCTGAATTTCAAGCCGGTGAAGGAACTGGCCTATCAGCCGCCGGCCGGCCTGATCCGCGACCCGTCCATCATGCGGCACCGCGACGGCAATTATTATGTCGTCTATACCACCAACTGGACCGGCGACGAGATCGGCTTTGCCCGCAGCAGCGACCTGACCAGCTGGACCTTCCTGGGCAATCAGAAGATTGCTGTGCCCGGCATCACCAATGCCTGGGCACCGGAATGGTTCCGCGATGATGATGGCAGCGTGCATCTGGTGCTGTCGGTTTCCAGCAACGGCACACACGGGCTGTTCAAGCCCTGGTTCCTGACGGCGCAGGATGCCGGGCTGACGCAATGGTCGGCGCCGAAACTGCTGAGCGGGCTGGGCCCGAACTATATTGATGCCTTCATCATCAAGCAGGATCGCCGTTACTACGCTTTCGCCAAGAACGAGACGACGAAGTTCATCGAACTGGCAACGGCGGCCAGCCTGGAAGGGCCCTGGGTGGTGATCAAGTCCGGCGATTGGGCCGGCTGGGGCCGCCATGTCGAGGGGCCGGCCCTGGTGAAGCGCCCCGATGGCGGCTGGCGCATCTATTTCGACCAATATATGGACAAGCGCTACTGGTACAGTGACAGCATCAACGGGTTTGACAGCTGGACGCCGAAGGTGGAATTGCCCGGCCTGTCCGGCACGGTGCGCCATTTCACCGTGCTGAAGGAAGGCGGGGCAGACAAGGCGGTCCCGAAGGCCGCCATCGCCCCCGGCCCGCAGCGTGTGACATACGACAAGTATTCGCTGAAGATTGATGGCAACCGCATCTTCTCCTGGGGTGGGGAGATGCATCCGTTCCGCCTGCCCAGCCCGGACCTGTGGCGGGACGTGTTCCAGAAGATGAAGGCCAGCGGCTATAACACGGTCGCCATTTACTTTGACTGGGGCTACCACTCCCCCAAACAGGGTGTGTACGACTTTACCGGCATCCGCGACATGGACCGGATGCTGACCATGGCGCAGGAAGCGGGGCTCTATGTCGTGGCCCGGCCCGGCCCCTATATGAATGCGGAGGTGACGCGCGGCGGCTTCCCCTCCTGGCTGGTCAACCAACAGGCCAAGGCCCGCACCGACCACCCGGAATATCTGGCCGCGGCTGATGAATGGCTGACCCAGATCAACGCCATCATTGCCAAGCACCAGATCAATAATGGTGGGAGCGTCATTCTCTATCAGATCGAGAATGAGCTGGATGTGACCACCCCGTCGCACCAGCGCTATATGCAGCACCTGTATGACAAAGTGCGGGCTGACGGCATTACCGTGCCGATCTTCCATAATGACAAGGGCCGCAACGGTTATTGGGTGCCCAAGGGCAGCAATGTGCCGGGCACGGTGGAAGGGCCGAACGAGCTGTATGCCTTTGATGGCTATCCCGGCGGGTCTTGCAATGTGGATGGCAGCACCGGCAATCCCACCGTGGCCCCTGATTGGGGCCTTTATGGGCCGGGCGGGGCCAAGGGGGGCGCCTCGGCTTCCCCCAACACGCCCGGCTTTGCTGCGGAATTCGGCGGCGGCTGGTTCGATTACTGGGGCAGCAACGACACCTATCCCTGCACGGCGCAGCGGACAGGATCGGCCTATCAGCGGGTCTTCTATGGCAGCAACATTGCCAATGGCCTGACGATCCAGAGCTTTTACATGACCTTCGGCGGTACCAGCTGGGGCTGGCTGCCGGCCCCGGTGGTGTTTACGTCATACGATTACGGCTCGGCCATCGACGAGACGCGGGGCCTGCGCGAAAAGGCGCAGACCATGAAGCTGATGGGCCATTTCCTGGCGACGGTCAAAGATCTGACCCAGATGGAAAAGGCAGACGGCCTGCAGCCCTCGTCCGACAAGATCAAGCTTTATCATAATGTGAACCCCAGCACCGGCACCCGGCTGCTGGTGGCCATGCACAACCCGCCCAATGCCCAGACGGATGATGCTTTCACCTTCAAGGCCAAGCTGCCCGATGGTGACTATGCAATCCCGCAGGCCGGCACGCTGCGCATCAATGGCTATGACGCCAAGCTCTGGCTGGCCGGCTATAATCTGGAACGCCAGCGGCTGGTCTATTCCACGTCCGAACTGTTCACCCACCTGCGCCAGGGGGAGGGCGATCTCGCCCTGTTCTATGGCCGCAAGGGGGAGGATGGGGAAACCGTGCTGCGCTATGCCAGCGCGCCGACCGTCACCGTGCTGGAAGGCAAGGTGGAAAGCAGCTTCGATGCCGCCAAGGGCGACCTGCGGCTGAACTATGTGCATGATGGCTTGGCACGGGTGCGGATTTCCGGCGGTGGTCGCCCGGACATGCTGCTGCTGCTGGCCGATGTGCCGACGGCGCAGACATTCTGGCGGCAGGAAACCGCCGCCGGCGTGCTGTTGCAGCGCGGGCCTTCGCTGGTGCGGTCGGCCAAGCTGGATGGCCGCACGCTGGACCTGACCGGTGACACCAGTGCTGACAGCGCGCTGGAAGTCTGGGCACCGGCCAACGTTTCCCGTGTGCGCTGGAATAGCGACAGCCTGTCGATGGAACCGGGTGTCGGCGGCAGCCTGATCGCCAAGGCACCCTTGAAGGGGCCGGACGCCATCAACCTGCCGGACCTGACCAAGGCCGACTGGCGCTTCCAACCCGGTTCCCCGGAAGCGGCAAAGGATTTTGACGACAGCACCTGGCAGAAGGTGCGCTCTGGCCGAACCGCCAGCTTCGTCAAGCCGCCCCCCGGCCAGCCGCTGCTGAACATGGATGATTACGGCTTCCATCATGGTGATGTCTGGTATCGCGGGCGCTATACCAGCGATGGCAGCGTGACCAGGCTGGACCTGCATTACGGGGCCGGCGGGGCCGGCATGGTGCAGGTCTGGCTGGATGGGCACTATCTGGGGCAGAATGTGCTGCCCACCGGCCTTGCCCGCCCGCCGGGCCAGGGTGTGGCCAGCTTCGATATCCCCGAAGCCCTGCGCGGGCCGGGGGAACGGGTGCTGTCCGTCATGGTGCGCAACAATTCCCACCATTGGGATCTGGAAGCGGACGATCAGCACAAGGAAGCGCGCGGCCTGATCGCCGCCTCCCTGACCAACCCGACCGCCAAGAGCTTCCTGCTGCCGATTTCCTGGAAGATCCAGGGCAATCTGGGGGGCGAGGATATTCAGGACACGGTGCGCGGGCCGATGAATAATGGCGGCCTGTATGGTGAACGCGCCGGCTGGTACCTGCCCGGTTTCGATGACCGGTCCTGGCAGAAGGTGAGCGTTCCCGCCGCCAATACTCCCGCCGGTACAAGCTGGTACCGGACAGAGTTCACGCTGGACGCGCCCAAGGGACATGATGTGTCGCTGGGCCTGTCGATCGGGGATACTGCAACGGTACGGTCGGCCGGCAATTACCGGGCGCTGATTTTCGTCAATGGCTGGAACATGGGCCAGTTCATCGCCAATGTCGGGCCGCAGCGCACTTTTGTGATCCCAAGCGGGATTTTGAACCCGAACGGCAAGAACACGCTGGCACTGGCCGTGACCAGCGATGGCCAGCCGGGCGACGCGCTGGAAGCCGTCCGTCTGGTGAATATGCGCACCGCGCGCAGCCCGCTGAAGGTGGAAATGGTGAAGTCCCCCGCCTTCAAGGAGGTGATGCGGTGAGGATTGCGCAACTGCCCCCTTGCTGCCTTCCCCGCGAAAGCGGGGAACCAGGGGCCATAGAGCCCTACGGTTAGTGCCTGCGGCCCCTGGACCCCCGCTTTCGCGGGGGAGGCAGTGAGAGATAGCTAAAAGCGTATTTACAGTTTCCGAACCCCCAAAAGGCCCCCGGGCCTTCCCAACCCAAACAACAGCACCCAAGCCTCTCTTCAAGGATAGAGACCCATGCCCAACCTCGCCCATGGCATCCAGGCGGCGGATGTCACCAAGACCATCGATCTGCTGATCAGCAATCTGGTCGATATCAAGGACCAGACCGGGGAATTCCTGCTGCGTCTGGATGATGGCCGCGTTATCGACACCAAGGGCTGGAACGATTGGGAATGGACCCACGGCATCGGCCTCTATGGCATGTGGAAATATTACGAGCAGACCAACAATGCCCGTGCCTTCCAGATCATGCTGGACTGGTTCCGCGACCGGTTCGCCGCCGGCACGCCGACCAAGAATATCAATACCGTCAGCCCGTTCCTGACGCTGGCTTATCTGTATGAAAAGACCGGCGATCAGTCCTACATCCCCTATCTGGACACCTGGGCCGAATGGGTGATGGATGGGCTGCCAAAGACGGAGGAAGGCGGCTTCCAGCACATCGTCTTCAACAGCGAGAACCCGCAGCAACTGTGGGACGATACGCTGATGATGAGCGTGCTGCCGCTGGCCAAGATCGGCCTGCTGCTGAACCGTCCTGAATATGTGGAAGAGGCCAAGCGCCAGTTCCTCATCCATATCAAGTATTTGTTCGATACCAAGACCGGCCTGTGGTTCCATGGCTGGACCTTCGACGGTCGGCACAATTTCGCCAACGCGCTGTGGGCGCGTGGCAATTGCTGGGTGACCATCGCCATCCCGGAATTCATTGAACTGCTGGACCTGAAGAAGGGCGACCCGCTGCGCACCTTCCTGATCGACACGCTGGAAAATCAGGTCAAGGCGCTGGCCAAGTACCAGTCCGAGGAAGGCCGCTGGCACACGCTGATCGACGATCCGTCCTCGTACCTGGAAAGCTCGGCCGCTGCCGGTTTTGCCTATGGCATCATGAAGGCGGTGCGCAAGCGCTATATCTCCGCCGAATATGAGCCGATGGCCATCAAGGCGGTGAAGGCCGTGCTGGCCAAGATCGCGCCCGATGGGGAGCTGCAGGACGTGTCCTTCGGCACCGCCCTGGGTTCCGATCTGCAGTATTACCGCGACGTCAAGCTGACCTCCATGCCCTATGGCCAGTCGTTGGCCATCCTGTGCCTGACGGAGCTGATGCGCCGGTTTATCTGAGGGGGTGGGGATGGGGCTGAAAATGCCCCATCCCCCGCCGTCATCCCGGCGAAGGCTCTAAGGCGCTAAGTTAGCCATTTGCCTCCTCCCTGCCTCCCCCGCGAAAGCGGGGGTCCAGGGGCCAAAAGCCCGACGGTTGGTGCCTGCGGCCCCTGGTTCCCCGCTTTCGCGGGGAAGGCAATGGAGGTGCTTATGAAGGTCGGCACACTCAAGAGAAGCCCGACAGAACAGACGCCACGGCGCAGCAGCACCGGCCCAAATCCATAAAAACCCCAGGAAACGCCCATGACCGCACGGCCTGTCAAACCGATCAACTACCTCGCCTATGGTGCCAATGACATCCTGGGCGCGGGGTCGATGGCCGTGATCAGCGGCTGGATCCTGTATTTCTATACAACCTTCTGCGGGCTGTCGGCCACGCAGGCGGCGGCCATCTTCGCCATCGCCCGCCTGCTGGATGCCATTGTCAGCCCCCTGGTCGGGCATCTGTCCGATAATTTCTATCGCACGGCGCTTGGCCGCCGATTCGGGCGCCGCCGCTTTTTCCTGCTGATCGCCATCCCGCTGGTGCCCAGCTTCGCCCTGATGTGGGTGGGGGGACAGAGCTTCTGGTATTATCTGGCCACATATGTGCTGTTTGAGACGATTTATGCCGTCGTCCTGATCCCCTATGAAACCTTGGCCGCTGAAATGACCAAGGATTACAAGATCAAGGCCAAGCTGGCCGGCATCCGCATCCTGTTCGCCCAAAGCTCCGCCATTGCCGCCGGCTTCCTGCCGGCGGCCATTATCGGCTGGGTCGGCGGCAAGGACAGTGCGGATACGTTCTTCATCATGGGCGTCATCTTCGCCGTGACCTTTGCCATCGTGCTGTCCTTCACCTGGGCCTTCACCTTTGAACGGTCCGTGGCCGAGGTGGAGCAGTTGAAGGCGGGTGAACCGGTGCAGAGCCTGGGCGACAGCTTCAAGACGCTTTATGCCAACCTGTTCTCCACCTTGAAAATCCGCGCCTTCCGGCTGCATCTGGGCATGTATCTGGGTGGCTATATCAGCCAGGACGTGTTCAACGCTGTCTTCACCTATTTCATCGTTTTCGCCATGGGCAGCTCGGTCGCCGTGGCCTCCTCCATGCTGGGCAGCATGTATATCGTGCAGCTTTTCGCGGTGGCCCTGTTCATCCAGCTTTGCCTGCGCTTCCACCCCGCTCCGTCTTACCGGGTGGCGGTGTGCTTCTATATTCTGGGTGTGGTGGGTTTCCTGCTGCTGGATGCGGTGAAACCGGAGAATCTGGCGCTGTGGCTGTTCGTGCCGGTGGCCCTGTCGGGCATGGGCCGGGGCGGGCTGAATTACATTCCCTGGAACACCTATAACTACATGGCCGATGTGGATGAGGTGGTGACCGGCAAGCGCCGCGAGGGCATCTTCGCCGGGGTGATGACCTTCATCCGCAAGGCCACCCAGGCCGCCGCCGTGATGGGCGTGGGCCTGATCCTGGAGGCTGGCGGCTTCGTGCCCAAGGCGGAAGTGCAGAGCGACGCGGCCATCAACACCATCCTGCTGGTGATGGGCATCGGCACCATCGCCGTGCTGTGCGGCGGTTTCCTGGTTTCCCTGCGCTTCAAGCTGGACGGCCCGCGCCATGCCATCCTGATGGAGGAAATCGCCCGCTTCAAGCAAGGCCGGATGGAGACGACACCGGACCGCAAGGCCATCCTGGAAGACCTGACCGGCTGGCGTTACGAGACGCTGTGGGGACGGGGGCGGCGGTAACCGCCGCTCTCATCTCCCCTCCCTCTGCCTTCCCCGCGAAAGCGGGGAACCAGGGGCCACAAGCCCGACGTTGGAGCCTGCGGCCCCTGGCCCCCCGCTTTCGCGGGGGAAGCAGGAAAGAGCGATAGATTGCATCAAGTACACGCTGCCAAAAAAACCACGCATTAGGGAGAGCCAGCCATGACCAGCCTGCCGATCATCGACCCCCACATGCATCTGTGGGATTTCACCCGTCAGCATTATTCCTGGCTGATGGATGATCCGCTGCCGCCCAATGCGGCCGGTGACGTGGCCCCCATCGCCAAGCCCTATGGCTTGAGCGATTATCTGGCCGACACCAGCGGGTTCGATGTGCGCGGTGTGGTGCATGTGGAGGCCGGTGCCAGCACCGCCCATTCGCTGGCGGAAACCCAATGGCTGCAGGGCGTGGCGGATGAGGGGCGGTTGCCCATGGGGCTGGTGGCCTTTGCCGCGCTGAATGACCCGCAGGTGGAAAAGCTGCTGGCCGCCCATGCGGAACACGGCGCCGTGCGCGGCATCCGCCACATCATCAATTTCCACAGCGATCCGGCCAGAACCTATTCCGCCCGCGATGTGATCGGCGATGCGGATTGGCAGGCGGGTTATGCGCTGCTGGCCAAATATGGCCTGTCCTTCGACCTGCAGATCTATCCCAGCCAGATGGAACTGGCGGCCCAACTGGCCGCCCGGCACCCGGATATTCCGGTGATGCTGAACCATGCCGGGATGCCGACCGACCGTGACGATGAAGGCCTGGCCCTGTGGCGGCGCGGGCTGGCCCTGCTGGCGGCCCAGCCCAACGTGTCGATCAAAATCTCCGGCCTGGCCATGATCGACCGGCAATGGACCCTCGACAGCCTGCGCCCCTTCGTGCTGCAGGCCATTGAGGCGTTCGGGACCGACCGGGCCATGTTCGCCAGCAATTTCCCCGTCGACAGGCTTTATGGCAGCTTCGGCACGCATTACGCCGCCTATGATGCCATCACGGCAGACTTTACCGAGGCGGAACGCCGGGCCATGTTCGCCGGCAATGCCAATCGTCTCTACCGTCTGGGGATCGCCGGCCTATGAGGGGGCGGCTGCTGGCCATGATCGGCATCGGCCTGCTCTCCACCCTGCCGGCACAGGCGCGGGAGCGCTGGGATTTCCGCTTCAGCCCCGCCGCCCAGGCCCCGGCCGAGGCGGTGGCGGTGTCGGCTGGCGATCTTTATGACCCGTCCAAGGGCTTTGGGTTTGAACCCGCCTATCGGCCGGCAGCGGACAAGCCCTTCCTGTTCTCCGTCAAGGTGCCGGAGGGCAATTACCGGATCACCGTCACGCTGGGCGATGCCGGGGCGGCGGGTGATACCACCGTGAAGGCGGAAAGCCGGCGGCTGATGCTGGCCGATGTGGCGACGGCGAAGGGCCGGTTTGAGACGCGCCATTTCATCGTCAATGTGCGGGACACCGCCCTGCCGCCCCCGCCGCCCAATGCCCCCGGCGGCCATGCGGTGCGCATCAATGACCGGGAGCAGGGCAAGTTCCATTGGGATGACAAGTTGACCCTGGAATTTGACGGCAGCGCCCCCAAACTGGCGGCCCTTTCCATTGAACGGGCGGATGTGCCGACCCTCTATCTGGCCGGTGACAGCACCGTCACCGACCAGCCGGCGGAACCCGGCGCCAGTTGGGGCCAGATGCTGACGGCGTTCCTGACGCCGGATGTGGCGGTCGCCAACCATGCTGAATCCGGGGAGACGCTGAAAAGCTTCATCACCGGGCTGCGGCTGGACAAGCTGTTGAGCCGGATGAAGCCGGGCGATTATCTGTTCATCCAGTTCGGCCATAATGACAGCAAACAGGGCTGGCCGCAGACCTATGCCGACCCGGCCACAACATATCCCGCCTATCTGCGCGTCTTCATTGCGGAGGCACGGCGGCGCGGGGCGACACCGGTGCTGGTCACCTCCATGCATCGCCGGACCTTCGATGCCAAGGGCCAGATCACCAACAGCCATGGCGATTATCCCGACGCGGTGCGCCGGGTGGCGGCGGAAGAACAGGTAACGCTGATCGACCTGACCGCCATGAGCAAGGTTTTGTACGAGGCGTTGGGGCCGGAAGTGGCCCCCCGCGCCTTTGCCGCCGATGGCAAGGATGCCACCCACCATAATAATTACGGCGCCTGGCTGCTGGCCCGCTGCGTGGTGGAGGGGATACGGGCGTCGGCCCTGCCGCTGAAGGATCATATCAAGGGGGATGTGGGCCGTTTCGACCCTGCCCATCCACCTTTGCCCGATGCCGTGCGGATCGCAGAGAGCCCGATGCGGTCGGATGTGACGCCGCGGGGGAATTGAGAGCCTCGGCGTTGGCTCTTTCCTGCCTTCCCCGCGAAAGCGGGGAACCAGGGATCATAAGGACCAATGCTTCAGTGCCTTTGGCCCCTGGACCCCCGCTTTCGCGGGGGAGGCAAGTTGGTGGGGCGGCTACGGCCATACTCGCTGGATTAGAAGCAAAACAGGATAACCACCATGCAACGCCGCACCCTGTTCACCACCGCTGCTGCCACCGCCCTGCTGGCCGCCAGCCTGCCCGGTACCAGCCAGGCCGCCGATGTGAAGGGCGAAACCCTGTCGCTCTGGCCCGGTGACAAGCCGCCCGGCGGCGACAAGGTAACGGTGAAACAGTCAGAGGTGGCGCGGTCGGATGATCCGCGTTTCCGCGACGTGGCGATCCTGAATGTCACCCAGCCCAACCTCACCCTGTTCCGCCCGGCCAAGCCCAATGGGGCCGCCATGCTGATCATTCCCGGCGGTGGCTATCAGCGCGTGGTGGTGGGCAAGGAAGGGTACGACATTGCCCAATGGCTGGCGGGAGAGGGGGTGACGGTGTTCGTCCTGCTCTATCGCCTGCCGGCCGATGGCTGGGCAGCCGGGCCGGATGCGCCCTTGCAGGATGCCCAACGCGCCATCCGCCTGATCCGCGCCGGGGCCAAGGCCTGGGGCATCGATCCCGCCCGCATCGGGGTGATGGGCTTTTCCGCCGGTGGGCATCTGGCCGCCATGGCGGCTACCCGGTTTGACAAGGTGACCTACCAGCCGGTGGATGCGGCTGATCAGGTCTCCGCCCGCCCGGATATCGCGGCACTGGGTTATCCGGTCATTTCCATGGTGCCCGGTATCGCCCATGCCGGTTCGGCCAAGCAGATGCTGGGGGAAAACCCGGCGGCGGATCGGATCGCGGAATTCTCCGCCGATCAGGGCGTGCCGGTCAACGCACCGCCCAGCTTCATCACGGCGGCGGCCGATGATGCGGTGGTGCCGGTGGAAAATTCCCTGCTGATCTATGCCGCCCTACGCAAGGCGGGGGCCAAGGTAGCGATGCATCTGTTTGAAGCCGGCGGCCACGGCTTCGGCCTGCGCAGCCCCAAGGCCGCCCCCGTGGCCGCCTGGCCGGCGCTGTTCATCGAATGGGGGCGCAGCCATGGGTTTGTGTGACTGCGCGATACGGCCGGGCGAAAAAAAGGGTGCCTCCCCCGCGAAAGCGGGGGTCCAGGGGCCGTCTGCACCGATGCGTGGTTCCCGTGGCCCCTGGTTCCCCGCTTTCGCGGGGAAGGCAAAACAGGCCATGGGTGTGATTGCGACTGCCTTCTTTCTGCTGGTGCCCACCCCCAGCCTTGCCGCCGATACCGCCCCCAAACCGCTGTTCCGCGATCCCATCTTTGACGGGGCGGCCGACGCTTCCATCATCTATGACCGCCAAGCGGGTGACTGGGTGATGTTCTACACCAACCGCCGCGCCACGCTGCCCAATGCCCAGGGGGTGGAATGGGTGCACGGCACGGCCATCGGCATGGCGCGGTCCAACGATGGCGGCAATACATGGACCTATCAGGGCACCGCCGATATCCGCTATGGCGAGGGCCAGCCCGTCACCTTCTGGGCGCCGAATGTGGAGCGGATCGGCGACACCTATCATATGTGGCTGACCATCGTGCCCGGCATCTTCAAGGACTGGAACGCCCCGCGCGACATCATCCACCTGACCAGCACAGATCTGAAGCGTTGGGATTTTGCCGACAAGCTGAACCTTGGTTCCGACCGGGTGATTGATGCCGCCGTGCATCCGCTGCCCGGGGGTGGCTGGCGGCTCTGGTACAAGGATGAACGCGACGGCAGCAGCACCCATTATGCCGACAGCCACGACCTGAAAAGCTGGACCCAAGGCGGCATCGCCGTGCAACAGCGCGGCGAAGGCCCGCAGATCATTGAATGGAAAGGCTATTACTGGCTGATCCTGGATGCCTGGTCGGGGCTGGGCGTCTATCGCTCCACAGACCTGACCAACTGGGAACACCAGCCCTATAATTTGCTGGAACAGCCCGGCACGGCCCTGACCGACCGGGCCAAGGGTGGCCACCCGGATGTGCTGGTCAGCGGCGACCGTGCGTATCTCTACTATTTCGTGCAGCAGGAAGGGGAGCCGGAAGCGGCAGCAGACCCGACCTGGAAACGCCGTTCCGTCATCCAGGTGGTGGAGCTGAAAGAAAAAGACGGCTGGCTGACCGCTGATCGGGAGGCCGCCACCGCCGTGAAACTGGTCCCCCCGCGATGAGTCCGCTGTTCGATATCCGGCATTTCGGTGCCGTGGGTGATGGCGTGGCGCTGGACAGCCCCGCCATCAACCGCACCATCGCTGCCGCCGTGGCCGCCGGTGGCGGCACGGTCTGGCTGCCGGCGGGGCGCTGGCTGTCCTTTTCCATCCGGCTGTACAGCCGCGTGGCGCTCCACCTGGATGCCGGTTGTGTGCTGCTGGCGGCGGACCCGGCCCGCCATGGCGGTGCCTATGACCTGCCGGAGCCCAACCCGCATGATCTCTATCAGGATTTCGGCCATTCCCATTGGCAGAACAGCCTGATCTGGGGCGATGGGGTGAATGACGTCGCCATTACCGGCCCCGGCCTGATCGACGGGGCCGGGCTGACCTCCAAGGGGCCGGGGGCGAAGTGGGCCAAGCGCAAAGGCTATTTCCCCGAAAGCATGGCGGGGATGAGTGCGGCTGAACTGGCCGCCGAAGACCCGGATGAAGCGTTGATGCGGGGCCTTGGCAACAAGGCGATTGCCTTGAAGAATTGCCGCAACATCACTTTGCGCGATTTCAGCATCTTCAAGGGCGGGCATTTCGCCATCCTGGCCACCGGCACCGACAATCTGACCATCGATAATCTGCGCATTGATACCGACCGCGATGGCATCGACCTGGATGCCGTGCGCCATGTCCGCGTCAGCAATTGCCAGATCAACACGCCCAACGATGATGCGCTGGTGCTGAAAAGCTCCGGTGCCTTAGGCGTGGCGCGGGCGACGGAGCATGTTGCCATCAGCAATTGCCATGTCAGCGGCTTTGACCTGGGTACCCTGCTGGATGGCACCTATGGACGCACGCAACAGCTCTCGCCCGACCGGGACCGGGTGACGGGGCGGATCAAGCTGGGCACGGAAAGCCATGGCGGCTTCCGCAACATCGTCATTTCCAACTGCACGATCGAACGCTCGCGCGGGCTGGCGCTGGAAACCGTGGATGGTGGGGTGCTGGAGGATATTTCCATCAGCAACATCACCATGCGGGAGGTGACAACCGCCGCCCTGTTCCTGCGCATCGGTGCCCGGTTGCGTGCCCCGGAGGGGACGAAGCCCGGCCCGATGCGCCGTATCCGCTTTGCCCATATCACCGCCCATGATGTCGATCCCCGTTACGCCTCCCTCATCGCCGGGCTGCCGGAACAGCCCGTTGAGGAGGTGACGTTGCAGGATATCCGCATCACCTATGCCGGCGGGCTGGATGCGGTGGCGGACCCGGTGCCGGAAAAGCCCGATGCCTATCCGGAACCTAGCATGTTCGGCACCCTGCCTTCCTATGGGCTTTATGTCCGCCATGCACGCGGCCTGCACCTGCGTGATATCCACCTCTCCACGCTCTCCCCCGATGGTCGCCCGGCGGTCTGGTTGGAGGATGTGGATGGGGTGCGCATTGACAATCTGCAAACCAGAAACGCCATGCCCACCCCCCGGCTGGTCTGCCGGGATGTGCGCGGGCTGACGGATGATGAGGGAGAAACACCATGAAAAAGCGGATGCATTGGCTGGCCGCCCTGGCCCTGCTGGTCAGCACCGCCGTGACCGCTGCTGAGCCGCCGCGCGAATGGGTGGACCCGGATACCGGTCACCGCGTGGTGCGGCTGTCCAGTGAGCCGGGCAGCCGCAGCCTTTATTTCCACCAGAATGCCTATACGCCCGATGGCAAGCGCATGGTGGTCAGCTCCGCCACCACCATTTCCATCATCGATCTGGAAACCCGCAAGCAGACCGAACTGGTGAAGGGGGAGCATCTGGCGGTGCTGTTCGTCGGCCCGAAGACGGGCCGCGTCTATTACGCCAATGATGATGTGAAGCAGGGCGGCCCCTATGATTTGTTCTGGATCGACAGCAAAGGCGGCAAGCCCACCAAAATTGCGCATGTGAAAAGCGGGCGGATCGAATCCATCAATGCCGATGAAACCCTGCTGCTGGGCACCTGGGCGGAACGGGATTTTGCGCTGCAGCCGGGCGCGCCCAAGCAGAACACAACCAAGTTCGACGATCATTACGCCGCCACCGGTCCGGACGGCAAACCGCTGAGCTTTGCCGATGCCAAGGAGGTGCGGCTGAATGACCGGCTGGAAGCCCGCATCCCGATGGAGATTTTCACCCTCTCCATCAAAACCGGTGAGCGCAAGGTGGTTCACGCCGCAAAGGACTGGCTGAACCATGTGCAGTTTTCACCCAACGATCCCACCCTGCTGATGTTCTGCCATGAGGGGCCGTGGCACAAGGTGGACCGGATCTGGCTGATCCGCACCGATGGCACGGGCCTGACCAAGGTGCATAATCGCAGCATGAATATGGAAATCGCCGGTCACGAGTTCTTCAGCCATGACGGCAAGATGATCTGGTACGACCTGCAAACCCCGCGCGGCGAGGATTTCTGGCTGGCCGGCTATGAGATCGCCACGGGCAAGCGCACCTGGTACCACCTGACCCGCGATGAATGGTCCGTGCATTATAATGTCAGCCGCGACGGCACCCTGTTTGCCGGCGATGGCGGCGATGCGGAGATGGTGGCCAAGGCCAAGGACGGGAAGTGGATTTACCTGTTTCGCCCGGAAAGCATTCCCGACGTTGCCGGCATCAGCGCGCGGGATGCCGCCAACCTGATCCGACCCGGCGTGCTGCGGGCGGAAAAGCTGGTGAACATGAAAGACCATGATTACCGGATGGAGCCGAACATCACCTTCACGCCCGACGGCAAATGGGTGGTCTTCCGCGCCAACATGCACGGGGAGGTCTATACCTACGCCGTGGAAGTGGCCAAGTCTGCAGGACGATAGGCAATGGTGCGGCGGCGATGGGGTATTGCTGGCCCATCGCCGCCGCCCTGCATCAGATCGCCCGCAAGCGGCTGAAGAAGCTGGTAATCTCCGTATTCAGCGTTTCCGCATCGCGGCGCAGGTCTTCCGACGCCCCGTTCAGCGAATTGGCCGACTGTGCCGTCTGTTCCGCCGCCCCGGCAACACCCACCACATTGGCCGAAACCTGTTGGGTGCCCATGGCGGCCTGATTGATATTGCGGGCAATATCGGCCGTGGTAGCGCCCTGCTGTTCCATGGCCGAGGCGATGCCGGTGGCAATGGTCCGCATATCGTTCACCACGCGGGCGATATTGTCGATGGCTTCCACGGCGCGCTGGGTTTCGCGCTGGATGCCGGTGACATAGGACTGGATTTCGTCGGTTGCCTTGGTGGTCTGGCTGGCCAGCGTCTTAACCTCCGACGCCACCACGGCGAAGCCCTTGCCGGCCTCCCCGGCGCGCGCCGCCTCGATGGTGGCATTCAGTGCCAGCAGGTTGGTCTGGCTGGCAATATCGGAAATCACCTGGATGATGGAGCCGATATTCTGTGCCGCTTCGGCCAGACCGCCCATGGTGGCACTGGTCTGCCCCGCCTCATGCACGGCGCGTTCGGCAATGTCGGTGGAACGGGTGACCTGCTGGTTCACTTCGCCCACGGCGGCGGCCAGTTCTTCGGCAGCACTGGCGATCATCTGCACATTGCTGGTGGTTTCCGATGCCGCCTGATTGACGCCATCGATCAGGCCGCGGCTCTGCTGCGCCATGCTGGCCAGCCCGGAGGAGTGATTGCGCACCTTTTCCGAGGCATTGACCAGATTGCCGACAATATGGGCCGCCTTGTCCTGGAAATCGGCCAGTGACTTCTCCACCGCCACCTGCCGGCGTTCCTTGGCCTCCTGCTCGGCCTGCTGGGCGCGGGTCAGTTCCTGGGCGCGCAGGCCATTGCGCTTGAACACGTCCAGCGCCTGGGCCAGCCGGCCCATTTCGTTGCGGTCGCTCAACAGCGGGATTTCGACAGCCAGATCGCCATCGGCCAACTGGCCCATGCGGTCGGTCATCATGGTCAGCGGCCGGGCGATGGAGCGGGCCAGCAGCACGGCCACGACACTGCCCGCCAGCAGGATGGCGGCGGCCAGCAGCAGCATCTTCACCAGGATGGCATTAAAGGTTTCGTCAATATCGTCAATATAAACGCCGGTACCCAGGGCCCACTGCCAGGGCTCAAACCCCAGGCTGTAGCTCAGCTTCGGCACATTGACCGCCTCCCCGCCATTCACACCGGGGCGCGAGAAATTATAGGTGAAGAAGCCGCCGCCCTTCTTGGCCGCCTCGACGCCCAGCCGCACGGTTTCCACCCCGTCGGCCGTCTTGAAACCCATACGGTTCTTGCCTTCGAAGTCCCGCTTGGCGTGGACGACGGTCACTCCGTCATAATTATTGATATAGATATATTCGCCATTGCCGAAGCGCAGCTTGCGGATATCGTCACCCGCGCCCTTTTGCGCCTGTTCACGGTTCATCTCACCGGATTGTTCGCGATCATGCCAGTTCTGGGCGATGCCGCGCACAATGGTCAGAATCTGGATCAGTTCCTGCTGGCGGTCATGCACCAGGGTGGTGCGCAGGGTGCTGAGGCCGGAGCCAACAGCCAGGATCAGCGCCACGGCCAATACCGGCACGAAGAGAAGCAGCCGATGCGATATTTTCAGGTTGCTCAGCATGATGGCGATTCCTTGTTCAGGGGGGAACAGGCGGTTGGGCGGCAGGAAAAAGGGGAGGGGGCGTCACGCCACGGCGGCGATGGGTGGCATTGTCTGTGTCAACAGGCGGGCCGGCAGGCCCAGCTCATGCCGGCAGGCCCGGGCATTGCGCTGATAGGCGGCTTCCACCCCCAGCATGTAGAGCAGCGCCCGGTCCTCCTGGGTGACCCCGTCGCAGGTGCCGGGGCGGTAGCGATAGCCATCGGCATCGGCCCGATGCAGCCCCGGCACGACATAGGCATCCGGTTCCACGGGGAAGATGACGCGGGAGCCTTCGGCATCCAGGCTGTCCAGTGGCGTCCATTCCTTCAGCGCGGCGGTCATGGCGTCTGGTCCCAGGCCCAGCCGGTTGAACAGGGCGGGTATCGCCAGGGCCGGTTCCTGTGCGGCTTCATAAACATAATGGGTGACGGCGATGCCGTAACGCCGCGCATGGGCTTCCACCCGCAGCGTGTTCATCGAGGCGCAGACGAAATGCGCCAACAACCGCTCCCGCTCCAGCCGGCCCGACCATTTGCGCAGCCATGATCCCAGCGACCGTTCCGGCTGGCGGTCCAGAATCACCAGATGCAGCTTTTCCGGCGGATATCCAGCCTCGACCAGCATCTGTGCCGGGATATAGAGGCATTCCGCCAGCGTATAGGGGCCGGCCACATCCTTGCAGAAAAAATTCTCACGCGGCGGTTGCCAGGGGCTGACGGCGTCGCCGGCCAGGAACTGGCGCATCAACGCCTTCACCGGTTGATAATAGGAGGGCAGGCCCGCTGTGCCGAACAGGTTGGCCAGCGCGGTGGAGCCTGTGCGCGCCCGGCCCCAGGCGCAGTAAAGGGTGGGGAAATCCGCAGCATTCCAGCCGGCGAAACTCTCCCGAAGCGCCAGCGCCACCTGATCCGTCAGGCGGCGCTGGCTGGTCTCTGCTTTCTGAAAAAAACCGTCGGCCGGTAGCAGCAGATTGTCGAGCTGGGGATCCTCCCCCTCGATTCGTGCTGCCAGCGCAGAAAGGTCGCCATAGGGGTTTGAACGCGCGGTCATCATCACCTCTCGGGGTTCAACTGCATACGCGTGTACGAATTATATGTTTCTATTTTATGGTAGGTTGCGTTAGTTAACGCAAACTTAATGGATCAAATTATGAAAAATACACTCTTTTGAGTATTTCAATATTCGGTTCCGGATGGGAATATTTCTTGGAAATATATCGTTCCGATCCGTGATTTTTGTTTCATTATCGGAAACGGATTGAGTCACCGTCGCCCTTCAGGCGTATCGTCGCGCAGGATTTCCACTTAGTGGGGACGACCGTCACCGGGCAATTGGGAGACGTCGCCGGACGCCCAGGGCGATATTGTTGCGCCGTCGCTTGTTGTGTCGGCGGATTTATGGGATGTTGTTCCGCAAAATGAGAGACAGCAAAGCGAAGCCGATGACCAGCGTGACCGCCCTTGGCAATGGTGCCCATGAAGAGGCAGAGGCCCAGCAGAAGGCCACCCCCAGCGGCAGCCAGACCCTGCTGCGGGGCCTGGATGTGTTGGAGGCGGTGGCGGAAGGCCCGATCAGCCTGGCCAAGCTGGCCCAGCGGCTGGACCTGACCCGCAGCACCACCCATCGGCTGGCTGCCGCCCTGGTGGAGCGGGACTTTCTGGTGCTGACCCCCCGGGAAGGCTATCAGTTGGGGCCGAAGCTGCTGGAACTGGGCTATCTGGCCCAGCGGCAGATGGATATTCCCCGCGTCGCCCGCCCGCATATTGAGGATCTGGCCGCCGCCACCGAGGATACGGTGCATCTGGGCATTCTGGATGGCGACCATGCGCTTTATCTGGACAAGATCCCCGGCCGCCGCCGCATCGAAATCGGCTCCCGCGTTGGGGAACGTCATCCGATTGCCTCCACCGGCCTGGGCAAGGCCCTGATCCTGGATGAGACAGAGGCCCGCTGGCGGCATTTTTTTGCGGATCGTGACTGGGCCATGGATGATTGGCCCGTCTGGCTGAAGCGGATGCAGGCCTATGCCGCCGGCGGCTATGCCTTTGATCTGGAAGAAAATGAAGACCGTATCCGCTGCGTTGCCGCCCCTATCCGGGGTGCCAATGGCAAGATCATCGCCGCCATCAGCCTGTCCAGTGCCGCGCAATATATGAGCGACGCGCGGATGCAGGAACTGGTGGAAACGGTGAAGGAGACGGCCCGCCAGATCAGCCGCGGCATGGGCTGGAGCGAGGGCGGCCCGCGGCGGCGCTGATCACGGGCGCCATGCCCGCAAATGGGCGGGGCCGTCTGTCCCGGCACCACGTGTTGCCGCCGCCCGGCATATAAGGGAACGCGAAATCCTCTTTGATCGGTCACGATCAAAGGGGGGATGATATCGCTCACTGTTCCCGTGCCTGTCGCCAAATCCGGGCGAAGCGCAGACCATGCACCAGCATCAGGCCCAGGGCGGCCAGCGCTGACCAGAATGCGTTCCCGATAAAGTGTTGTGCACAGGCGAACATCACCGGGGCGGAGGTCAGCGCCAGCATTGCCGGTATCAAGGGGTTTACGTTGTTTTTGACCAGCCGTACGGGTTGGGAAAAACGGACATCATCGCCTGCCCAGAGGGTCAATGTGCTTGGACCTGCCGTGGCGAGGATAAAGGCACCAATGGCGATCTCGAATCCCCAGAATTCCTGACCCTTCAGCAGCAGCCATAGTCCTGCCAGGGATAGCGCCGCACACAAAGCGGCATTGGCCTGACAAAGACGCAGGAGCGCCCCCTGACGCCCGGGGCGGATTTGCCGGATCACAGGCCAAATCCGCCGTTCCTCATCCGCGACACCCGGCATAAGCACGGGTTGGAAAGCGCTGTGCCAGAACAGTTGGTCCTGTTCATCCCGATAGAAGGGCATGGTCTCTCGCAACGGAAGTGCCTGTTGGAAGGGTAAGGCAAAGGGTTCTCTCCCTCAAGGGGGGCATACCCTCCATCGCGCGCGGGATTGCGGCGGGTATGCCCCTGTCAATTTGGCCGTAAAACGCAATGTCTGCTGAAAAAAACTTCCTCCAGTCGCAATAGGAAAATGCCTAAATCCACCTCAGGGTGTAATAGTATGTGACTTATTGGTTCGTGGGTAATACCCTCTGCACCCCTACAATGATAAGAGAGGAGTCGCAGATGCGCGTTTCACGTCGTGGCCTTTTGGCTGGTACGGCTGCCATTGCCGGTCTGGGGGCGCTGAGCGTGCCGGCCCAGGCCTTGCCAAACCCGTTTCGCTGGGTGCGTTACAACGTCACCAGCAAGAAGGGCCAGGACATGCTGAAAAGCTATGCCGTGGCCGTGCGCAAGATGCTGGACCTGCCGCTCTCGCACCCGCACAACTGGTTCCGCAATGCCTTCGTGCATATGATGGATTGCCCGCATGGCAACTGGTGGTTCTATGTCTGGCACCGGGGCTATGTCGGTTATTTCGAACAGACGGTGCGCAAGCTTTCCGGCAACCCGGAATTCGCCTTCCCCTATTGGGATTGGTCGGAATTGCAGGAAGTGCCCTTGTCCATGTTCGCCGGTGTGCTGACACCGACGAATGAGGTTTATGCCAAATACACCAAGGACTTGCCGACCTTTGAGCGGGAGGTGAAGCCCGCCATTCAGGCTTACTGGAACACGCTCAACGCCGATCAGTTGGCGCAGCAGAAACTGCGTGGCTATGAAAGTTTCGATGATCTGTGGAAGGCGGTGATGGGCTGGGATCCCGTCAACCAGAAGTTCAGTATCGGCGATCAAGCTTTCGCGATTACGGAAAAGGCCCGTTACGTTCCCATTGATAACCGCGCCCTGCCGCCTAAATTGGCTGGTGAGTGTAGCTTTAATGATGTGAATGGCGGGCTGGCGCCAGCTCAATTCAACGCCTCATCTCCAGAAACCAGCTTTACCAGTATCCGTACCGCTTCACACAATGATGCTCCATCGAAGACAGGATTTTTTTCTATCCTGGAGGGGAAGCCGCACAATCATGTGCATAATTTCATTGGTGGTTACTTCGATGCTCCAGGTAACTGGAATCCCGGCCCCTATGGAAACATGACCAACAACCTGTCGCCGGTTGATCCCATCTTCTTCCTGCACCATGCCAATATGGATCGTCTGTGGGAAAGCTGGTCGGCCAAGCAGCAGAAATATGGCCTGCCCGATTTGCCGACGGGGGCGGATCGTGTCGATTTTGATAAAGACCCGTTCCTGTTCTTTGTCGATGCCGATGGCAAATATGTGCTGAATGGCAAGGCGGGGGATTACATCCACGCTGCCCGCTTCGGCTATCGGTATGACAAGCTGGTGCCCTATGTGCCCACCGCCACCAAGGTGGCGGAAGGTGCGGCCCCGTTGCTGCTGGGCGCTTCACAGGATGGCGGCACGGTCAGCCTTTCCGCGCCGGCGGGCCGGATGATCGCCACCATCACCTTTGAACGGCCCACGGCCATGGATGCGCCGCGTCAGTTCGATGTGCTGGTCAATGCCCCGGCGGATGTGAAAACGGTGGCGGCGGACAGCCCCTATTATGCCGGCACCATCTCCTTCTTCGGTGGTCTGGCGGCCCATGGTCCGGCCCATGCCGCCCACGCCGCGCATAATGGTGGCAACCGCGTCACCTTTGTGGTGCCGTTGCCGGATGGGCTGGCAGCCTCCCGCTTTGCCCGCTCACCGGGGGCCAAGCTGGATGTCCGTCTGGCCCCGCCGACCATTCAGCCGAATTTCCCGGCGCCCAAGCTGCTGGCCGTGGAAATCCACAGCCGGTAAGGGTGCACGGAACGGCTGGGGCGTGGGGGCTTCCCCTCACGCCCCGGCTGCCAGCCGTCCCAGAATCTGCCGGTGGGATTGGGCATCCAGCGGATAGCGCCAGATCAGCGCCGCCGATGCCGCCAGCCCCGCCGCCGGCAGCAGCCCCGCCAGCAGGCGGAACTGTTCCAGCGTCTGCGGCGCCTGCTCCGCATTGGGCACGAACCCCACCAAGTCCAGCGCCCAGCCGGCGACAATGCCCGATGCCCCCAGCGATAATTTCAGCACGCAGGACGCGATGCCGTAAATCTTCGCCTCGTCCCGCCGCCCGCTGCGCCATTGGCCATAATCCACCGTGTCCGGCAGCATGGACCAGGTGGCCACCCCATGCGCGGTATGGCCGATAAAGACCAGCCCGATGCAGATCAGCGTCGGCCACAGCCCGCGTTCCAGCATCAGCCCCAGCGCCCCCAGCGCTGCCACCGCACTGCCCCATTGCCACAGGATGCGCTTGTTCCAGCGCTTGGCCACCGTCACCCAGACGGGCACGCTGGCCACCCCCAGCAGCGTTAGCCAGGGCAGGGCCGTGCCGGAAAGCGCGGCATCGCCCAGATCATATTTCATCAGATAGGGCAGGTTGCGCAGCAGCACCCCCAGCCCCAATTGCATCACCAGCGTGGCCGCCATCAACCGCAGCAAGGGGCCGTTGCGCCCGATGGCAGCCCAGAAACCGTTGCCGCCCCTTTCAGCTGCCGCCGGCAACACCACAGCCGGCCGCGCCTGTTCGCGTACCGACAGCCCGCAGATCAGCAGGGCCACCACCGACATGGTGCCGATGATGGCCGCCGCCGGCCCATAGCCATTGCCGCCATCCTGGCCAAACCATGCCGCCAGCAAGGGCAGCAGCGCCGTCACCGCCGTACAGCCCATGAAGGCGAATAGCATCCGCCAGCCGGTCAGGCTGGCGCGTGCCTCCGTATCGCTGGTCATCGCCGCTGTCAGGGAGGAATAGGGAATGCCCACCACACTATAGGTGGTTCGCAGCAGCATATGGCTGGCAAGCGCGAAAGCCACCATGGCCGCACTGCCCGGCACCAGCCAGGAAGGCGGGCTGAAACACAAGGTGAAGGCCCCGGCCAGTGGCACCGCCCCCAGCAGGATGAAGGGCCGATATTGCCCCCATCGGCTGCGCGTCTTGTCCGACAAGGCCCCCATCAGCGGGTCCATGGCGGCATCCCACAGACCGGCGATGAAGAAACAGACCCCCGCCGTCCAGGCGGAAAGCCCCAGCACATCCACATGGAAAAAGACGATAAAGACCAGGATGGACTGCCAATAAAGGTTCAGCCCGAAATCCCCGATCCCATAGCCGATCTTGCCGCCAAGCCCGAGAGCCCGCATCGCGTTCCATCCCCTGGTCGCCCTACCCGTTTTCGGGTTTATCGGGGGGACTATACCAGCGATCATCGCTGATGACCGCTGGTATCCGCAGGTTGGAAATTCAGAACCAGAAACGCAGGCCCGTGACAAGGCGCAGATCGGCCGCGTCATGCCCGTCGGCCTTTGCCAGCCGCGCCGTCTCCCCCAGCTTGCGTTCCCAGGCCACGCCGATATAGGGGGCGAATTCCTTCACCAGCTCATAACGCAGCCGCAGGCCCAGTTTCATCTCTGAAACCCCGGCACCGGTTGCGGTCTCCAGCACCTTCTGTGCTGCCAGTTCCACCTCTGCATGGGGTTGCAGGATCAGTTTTTGGGTCAGCAGCAGGTCGGTTTCCACATCCAGCCGTGCCGTCACGTCGCCACGCTCGGACAGGAAGGCCTGGGCATCCACCTCCAGAAATTGCGGGGCCAGCCCCTGGAAGCCGATGGCCAGATGAGTTGTCTGTGGCCGGGGTCGGAAATCCTGGCGGATACCCGCCTGGAAATCCCAGAAATCATGCACCATCACGCTGTACAGCGCCTGGACCTCCAGATGGTCCAGGCGGCCGTCGCTGACGTCGCCCTCGCTTTTCAGCCGCAGCTTGCTGACATCGCCGCCGATAAAGCCGTCGCTTTTCCAGGCGGTGCTGTCCTGGCCCTGATGCCAGCGTTGTTCCAACTGATCCATGGTGAATTGCCAGATCAGCATGTCGCCATGCCCTTCCATCGCCGTGGCGGGCAGGGGCAGGGCCAGTGCCGCCATGGCAAGGGCGGCCTTGATCATCCTTTTCATCATTCTCATCCCTCCCGTTACGACCGCGCCGGTGTGGCGGGGGGATCGACGATGAAGCGCGTCATCATGCCGGCATTCATATGGAACAGCAGGTGGCAATGCAGCGGCCAGTCCCCCGGCTCGTTCGCGGTCAGCACCACCGATGCTTCCTTGCCCGGTGGCACGATCACCACATGCTTGCGGGGCATCCGGTCGGTCTGGCCATTCTCCAGCTCGAAAAACATGCCATGCAGGTGCATGGGATGGGCCATCATGGTGGTGTTGATGAAGCGCAGCCGCACCCGCTCCCCATAGCGGACCCGGATCGGGTCGCCATGGTCGAACTTGTGGCCATTCAGGGTCCAGATATAGCGCTCCATGATGCCGGTCAGCCGCAGGATGATTTCCGTCGTCGGCACTGTCGCCTCCGGATTGCGGCTGAAGGCTTTCAGGTCGGCATAGCGCAGGGCGCGCTTGCCCGGCGGGGTGCCGGCCTGCTCCCAGCCTCTGGGCGGCCCTTCCTGGGCTGCTGGTGTCATCGGCATGGCGTGCCCCATGGCCGCGTGATCCATTGATGAATGGTCCATCGCCCCATGATCCATGGTGCTGTGGTCCATGCTGCCATGATCCATGCCGCCATGGTCCCCATGCATCCCCATATCGGCCATGGTCAACAGGGTGCGGGGCCGCAGGGGGGGAATCTCCCCTTGCATCCCCTCCCGTGGGGCCAGGGTGGCGCGGGCATAGCCGCTGCGGTCGATCGGCTCCGCCATCAGCGTATAGGCGCGATCCTCCGTCGGCAGCACGATCACATCATAGGTCTCACCGACGCCGATGCGGAATTCATCCACCTTCACCGGCAGCACATTCTGCCCGTCGGCGGCCACCACGATCATGGCCAGACCGGGGATGGCGACGTCAAAAATGCTCATCGCCGATCCGTTGATGATGCGCAGCCGCAGCCGCTCCCCCGGCTTGAACAGGGTTGTCCAATTGTCGGCGATGCCCTTGCCATTGACCAGGAAGCGATAACCGGTGACATCGGCCAGATCGGTCGGGTCCATCCGCATGTCGCCCCAGTCGCGCCGGTCTTTCCAGGCGGCGGCCAACCCGTCGCGGTCGATATCCGCCGACAGGTCGGACAGGGTGCGTTTGCCCCGGTTGTAATAGCCTTCGCTGACCTTCAGCTTGCGCAGGATATGGTCCGGGTGGTCCGCCGTATGGTCGGACAGCAGCAGCACATGGTCCCGGTCGGCCTTGACCGGGTCCGGCGTGGCGGGGGCGATGACGATGGCGCCATACATGCCGCGCTGTTCCTGCCCGCCGGAATGGCTGTGATACCAATAGGTGCCGGACTGGCGCAGCTTGATGCGATAGGTGAAGCTCTCCCCCGGCCCGATGGCGCTATAGGCGTTGAAACCGGGCGCCCCATCCATCACCCCTTCCAGCAGCAGCCCGTGCCAGTGGATGGAGGTGGGCTCGGAAAGCCGGTTTTCCACATGCACCAGCACCTCCTCCCCCTCCCGCCAATACAGCGTCGGGCCGGGCACGCCGCCCCCCATGGTGATGGCGGGGAAGCTGTCACCATCAATGGTGATGCGGTTTTCCGTCACCAGCAGCGTGGTCTCTTTCAGCCCGGCAAAGGCGCGGCGGCCGGGATAGACCATGGCCACCCCCGCCAGACCGGCGGCGCTGGCCAGTTTCAGGGCGTCGCGCCGAGACAGGCCCGCTTGCTTGATCGACATGTCGGCCCCCGTTCAATGACCGTCATGACCGATGGTCAGGCGGGAGACCATGCCCGCCTCATAATGGCCGGGCATGTCGCAGGCGGCCTCGATCACCCCGCCCTGCGGAAAGCGCCAGACCAGTTCAGCGCTCTTGCCCGGTTCCACCAGCACCAGCCCGGTATGGTCATGCGCCATCGCGTGGCCGTCATGTTTCATATTCATCATGGCCGGCACGATGGCGGTATCGGTGACCATGCCATGGTCCAGCATCATGCCCATCATGGCTTGTCGCTCGCCATGGCCGTCCGGGCTGGCGATGACGAAACTGTGCAGCAACTGGCCCTTGTTGGTGATCTGGAAGCGCACCGTTTCCCCCGGCTGCACGGCGATCCGGGCCGGATCGATGGCCATGTCGGACAGGGTGATGGCGATGGTGCGGCTGGCGGCCTCTGCCTTGCCCGGCTGGCCGATGGCGGTGTCGGTATTGGCGGCGGGGGCCGCCTGTTGATGCTGCTGATGCTGGGCAAAGGCAGCGGGAATGACGAACAGGTTCAGCGCCAGCAGGGCGCCGGGGAGAATGGCCTTCATGGCAAAGGCTCCGTCTTGTGCAGGGTTCGGCGGTGGGTGAAGGGCAGGGCGGCGGCAAGCCACCCCCGCACATCACCCGCGCGGCGGCCGCAAAGGCGGGGCAGGGTGCCGGCCATCATGGTCGGCGATATTCACCGGCGGCGTCAGCCGGGCCGGCGGTGGAAACAGCACCGGCAGCGGCGAACCCGGCAGGGCGGCCGCCACACACCAGGCCACACAACAGGGGCCGGCCCCTTTGCCCGCGCTTTCATGCATGGTCTTGCCATGGTCTGGCGGTGGGGTTGGCTGGCTTGCCTGATGCAGCGGGCATTCCCCATCGGCCATGTCCGGCATGGCACTTGCCATGACGGGGGCCGGGTGATGAACAGCGCTGATGGACAGGGCACGCACGGGCATGGCCGCCAGGGCAACCAGCCCCAGCAGCGCCACCAGCAGGCGCAGGGCGCCATGGCGCCGCCATATCCGATCACACCGTTTCATCAATGGGCAAGATAGGCCGCCCCATGCCGGATCGCAAGCCCATGCCGGCGGTGACAAGGTGCCACGGGTGGGGGTGGCGGCTTTGGCGCCTATTCCGTTTCCCCTGCATCCGCCGTTTCCGCCTTGGCAGCGGCGGCGGCACGGGCGGCAAGGTCGCGGCGGGTGGCGCCGTCGGCGCATTCCATCCAGGCCAGCCGGGCCACCCGTTCAGCCAGACTGACCGTGCGCTGGCGCCGCTGCGGACCGGCGGGGGTGTTGTCTGCCCCCGCCGGCTTTTTGGGTATCGGCAGGTTCTTCATGCCGATCTCATGCCGCCTTCACGCCTTGAATGAAGGTTTCCACCGCCTGACGCAGGCTGGCCGTCTGCCTGGCCAGTTCACGCGATGCGCCCAGCACTTGTACCGAGCCTGCGGCCGAGCTTTCCGCCGCCTCCCGCACCCCGCTGATGGTGCGGGAAACCTCCTGCGTGCCGGTGGCGGCCTCTGTGGCATTGCGGCTGATCTCCCCGGTGGCGGCGGTCTGTTCCTCCACCGTACCGGCGACGGTGGCCGAGACCTCGTTCAGCCGGAAAATCACCTCGGCGATGCGGCTGATCGCCTCCACCGACCCGTCAATGCTGTCACGCATCAAGGTGATCTGGGTGCGGATATCGTCGGTGGCACGGGCGGTCTGGTTGGCCAGGGTCTTCACCTCGCTGGCCACCACGGCAAAGCCCTTGCCGGCCTCCCCGGCGCGGGCGGCCTCGATGGTGGCGTTCAGCGCCAGCAGGTTGGTCTGCCCGGCGATGCTTTCGATCAGGGCAATCACATCGTTGATGCGCTGCCCCGCCTCGTTCAGCCCCTGGATTCTCTCCTGCGCCTGCTCTGCTTCCTGGGAGGCGGCGCGGGCGATGTCACGGGCCCCCGTCATCTGGCGGGCCACTTCCTGAATCGATCCGGTCATCTCCTCCGTGGCGGCGGCCACCGTCTGCACATTGGCCGCCGCCTGCCCGGTGGCGGAGGCAACGATGCCGGATTGCTGGGAAACCTGTTCAGAGGCGGAAGACAGCGACTGCGCCGTCGCCTCCAACTCCGTGGCGGACCCGCTGAGCACGCCGAGGGCTTGCGAAATTTCGTTGTCGAAGCGGGAAATCATCGCATCAATGGCGCGTGCCCGTTCCTCTTTTGCAGCCTGCTCCTGGCGCTGTTGGGCTTCCAGCTTCTCGCGCGCCTGGGCATTCTGCTTGAAGACAATGGCCGTGCCGGCGATGGCACCGATCTCATCCTTGCGGTCGGTGCCGAACAGCTCCACCTTGCTGTCACCATCGGCCAGCCGGCGCAGACAGCCGACAATGGCGGCCATCGGCTTGATGATGCCGGTCTGCGCCACCCAGATGCCGCCGGCAATGCCCAGCACGATGCCGCCCACAGCCACCAGGATCATCACCAGCAGGGCTGTATCGGCCGTATCATCGGCATAGGCAGCCAGCTTCTTGCCCTTGGCATTGGTATAATTGACATAATCCATGACATCGCTGGTCCATTCCGCCTGGGCAGCGGCCTCGGCATCAATGGCGGCCAGCAATGCGTCCTGGCGGGTTCCCGGCGTTGCCGCCAGTTCCAGCGTCTTGCGTTGGATCTTTTCATAGTCGCCAAAGGTGCGCAGGATTTCGGCCAGCTTCTTCTGCTGTTCAGCATCGCCGGTGGCCTTGGCGGCCTGATGCTGTTCCATGAAATCCTGGCGGATTTTCGCCAGATTCTGCCGGATTTCCGACAACCCGTCCGGTTTCAGTGCCAGCCGGTATTCCTGCTGCTGCATTTCCACCGCGATACGGCGGAACCGGGCACCATAAAGAATCTCGTCCGATGTGGTGCTGATTCCCTCTGTCGCGGCGGCGACATTGCGCAGCCCCAGCGTTCCGGTCACGGTGATGACGCCCGCAACGGCGGCCATGAACACCAGAACCAGCAGAATTTTCGACCTGATTCGAATATTGTCCAACATTCTCCAGCCCTTCCTCGTGCAGCGACGGCAGACACGGGAGGAGCCTGCGGCGTCGATGCGGTCGCACCCCATCGCCCTTTCCAAGTTTCCTTGGTTCCCACTGGCTGGATTTTTGTTTGTTGACAAGACACGGAGGTCCGCTACCGCTTAACCATTTGAACGGGCGGAAAACCGGTCTAAATTCAGGAGACGGCCTGCTGCTATACGAAATAGGCATCAGGACCAATTTACACGCGACCGGGATAGACGCATCAAATTGGCAACGGCAAGCCTCTACCGCAGTTGGAAAAACCAGGGCGTGCTAACCGCCAGGGCAGGCAATGCAACAAGCTGCCGCCAGGGTGAGTGGCTGCCTAATGAAGCGCGATACTGATGATTGCTCCCTGTTTCGGTCCTGCCACCTGGCAGATGCCATCACATCCCCTGTGTTGAAGATCCATGCCATGGCGAGCAGCTTACAAACCAAAAAATCGAATCGCAACGGAAAATGGGAGTCATTTTTCGATTTTAAACTAAATTTCCACTCCCGCCTGACGGGAGGAAACATTGGCAGGCAGATATTCGGCCAGCACCCGTCGGGGGGCGTGCGATGAACAGCGTCGCTGCCCGGCTGCGGGCCATTCGGCGTCATTTTGGCTTTTCCACCCGTGCGCAGATGGCGGAGAGGCTGAATTTGCCAGCCTCCACCTATAATGGCTACGAAACCGACCAAGGTCCACCCAAGCTGGAATGGCTGACCGAACTGGCGGCCATGGGGGTGGATATCAACTGGTTGCTGCTGGGGCGAGGGGAGATGATGCATGGTCATGCGCCCAACGCTACAGCTCCCGTGGTGATCGACGATATCCTGCTGGCGGCCATGATCCATACGGTGGAGCGGCGGGAGCAAGGTGCTGGTAAACCATTGACAGCGCAAGAAAAAGGCCAGCTGGTGGCCCGGCTTTACACCATGACGCTGCAGCACGCTGCGGCCAGCATCCCGCAGGGACCGCTGCGTCTGGATGAGAAGGCGGCGGGGGAATGACGCCAAATCCGATTTTCCGCTATAATGTGATGAAAAATCGTCGGACCCCTCACGCACGCCGCGCACTGGTCATATCCTGGCGCACCTGGGCCACCAGCCAGCGGCGGAATCGGGCCAGCGCCGGCTCGTTCCAGCGGCGGGGGCGGGCGAACAGCACATAGGGCTGCATCACCACGGCGGATGTGCCCAGTTCCACCAGACCGCCGCTGGCCAGATCGGCCCCGCAGATCAGCTCATTGGCCAGGGCCACGCCCTGGCCCAGCCGGGCCGCCTCCACCGCCAGATGCGCGTGCCATAATTTCGGGCCGCGCAGTTCCTTGGGTGCCGTCAGGCCGGCGGCGGCGAACCAGACCCGCCATTGCTCATGGCTTTCCTCATGGATCAGCGGGGCAGTGGCAAGCCCGCCCAGATCATCGGCAAGGGTCGGGTGCTTTTCCAGCCAGAAGGGGCTGGCCACGGGGAAGACGCGGGGCCGCGCCAGCACGGCGACCCGCATGTCACCGGCGGCCGGCGCCCCATAGCCGATCTGGGCATCCAGCGTATCATCGGCCAGATCGGGCTTGATATCGCCCGGCCGCAACGAAATATCGATTTCCGGATGCAGGCGCTGAAAATCCGGCAGGCGCGGCGTCATCCAGCGCAGGGCGAAGCCGGGCAGGCAGCCGATTGTCAGGCTGGCCGACCGCTTTTCCTGTGACACATCGCGGGTGGCATCGGCAATGTCAGCCAGTGCTGAACGGATACGGGCGGCATAGTCGCTGCCCGCCTGGGTCAGCACCACCCCCTGGCGGGAGGTGCGGACCAGCTGGGCATCCACCAGTTCCTGCAGGCTGCGCAGATGGCGGCTGACGACCGTATGGTCCAGGCCCAGCTCTTCGGCGGCACGGCGGACATTGCCATGCCGGGCCACGGCTTCAAAGGCACGCAGGGCGGGCAGGGGGGGAATTTTCATCTCCCCCCCTGCCCGCCGGCCGGTTCACTCATCCAGACCCAGACAGAGATATTTGGTCTCCAGATACTCATCGATGCCATATTTGCTGCCTTCACGGCCCAGCCCGCTCTGCTTCACCCCGCCGAACGGTGCGGATTCGGTGGAGATCAGCCCTTCATTGACACCGACCATGCCATATTCCAGGGCTTCCGCCACCCGCCAGATGCGGGCCAGCTTGCGGCTATAGAAATAAGCGGCCAGACCATACTCCGTGTCATTGGCGCGGGCCACCACATCGGCCTCGTCCTGGAAGCGCTGGATGGCGGCGACGGGGCCGAAAATCTCTTCCCGCGCCAGCCGCATTTCCGGCGTCACATCGACAATGACGGTGGGCTGGAAGAAGCAGCCGCCCAGCGCATGGGGGCTGCCGCCGGTCAGCACGCGGGCACCCTTGGCCACCGCATCGGCGATCAGTTCCTGCACCTTGGCGATGGCGGCCGCATTGATCATCGGCCCCTGCTGGATGCCGGGCTGACAGCCATCCCCCACCGTCAATGCCTCCGTCGCCGCCACCAGCCGGTCCACGAAGGCATCATAGATGCCATCCTGCACATAGAAACGGTTGGTGCAGACACAGGTCTGCCCGGCATTGCGGTATTTGGAGGCCATGGCCCCGGCAATGGCGGTATCGAGATTGGCATCATCGAAAACGATGAAGGGTGAATTGCCGCCCAGCTCCAGCGACAATTTCTTCACCGTGTCGGCGCTCTGCCCCATCAGCAGCTTGCCCACCCGGGTGGACCCGGTGAAGGAGAGCTTGCGCACGATGGGCGAGGCCGTCAGTTCCCGGCCGATGCCCACCGGATCGCCGGTGACGATATTGATGGTGCCGGCCGGGAAGCCTGCCCGTTCCGCCAGCACCGCCAGGGCCAGGGCCGACAGCGGGGTGGATTCGGCCGGTTTCAGCACCACGGTGCAGCCGGCCGCCAGGGCGGGGGCGATCTTGCGGGTGATCATGGCGTTGGGGAAGTTCCAGGGCGTGATGGCCCCCACCACGCCCACAGCCTCCTTCAGCACCAGCAGGCGCGCCCCCGGCTTGTGCGTCGGCACGATATCGCCATAGACGCGCCGGGCCTCCTGCGCGAACCACTCGATAAAGCTCAAGCCATAGCCGATTTCGCCCCGCGCCTCGTCCAGCGGCTTGCCCTGCTCCAGGGTCAGCAGCCGGGCCAGATCCTCCTTGGCGGCCAGGATCAGATCATGCCAGCGCATCATCAGGCTGGCGCGATCCTTGGCGGTGCGCGCCTTCCAGGCCGGCAGGGCAGCGTTGGCCGCTGCGATGGCGCGGGCGGTTTCCGCCCCGCCCATGGCCGGTACCTGGCCCAGCACGGCACCGTTGGCCGGGTTGGCCACATCGAAGCGTCCGCCATTATCGGCATCACACCAGACGCCATTGATGAAGGCCTGCCCGCGCAGCAGCGCCGAATCATTCAGAAAACTACTCATGTCAATCGTCTCCGGTAGGCGCTGCGGGTCACAGGGTGAGCGCGCGTTCCAGCTTGGCCAGCCCTTCCGCCAGCACGGCATCGCCCACCGTCAGCGGCACCAGGATGCGGATGACATTGCCATGCGTGCCGCAGGACAGCAGGATCAACCCTTCGGCCAGCGCCTTGGCGGTCACCCGCGCCGTCGTTTCCTTGTCCGGCGCGCCACCGGTGCGGTCGGTGACGATGTCAAAGCCGATCATCGCGCCCAGGCCCCGGATGGCGGTGATCGGCACCAGATCATTGCGGGTGGCGAACGTTTCCAGCCGGGCCTTGATGGTCTCGCCGATGGCATCGGCGCGGGCGCACAGCCCCTCTTCCTCGATCACCGACAGCACGGCCAGGGCGGCGGCGCAGGCCAGCGGGCTGCCGGCATAGGTGCCGCCCAGCCCACCCGGCTCCACCCGGTCCATGATCTCCGCCTTGCCCAGCACGCCGGACAGCGGGAAGCCACCGGCCAGCGACTTGGCCATGGTGATCAGGTCGGGCTCCACGCCGCTATGTTCAATGGCGAACAGCCGGCCGGTGCGGGCAAAGCCGGACTGCACCTCGTCAGCGATCAGCAGGATGCCGTGACGGTCGCAAATCTCCCGCAGGGCCTTCAGCAGTTCCACCGGGGCGGGGTGGAACCCGCCTTCGCCCTGCACCGGCTCAATGACGATGGCGGCCACCCGGTCGGGGCCGATATCGGCGGCGAACAGGAAATCCAGCGCCTTCAGGCTGTCGGCCACCGTCACGCCATTCTGCGGCACGGGGAAGGGCAGGTGATAGACCTCCGCCGGCATGGAACCAAAGCCACGCTTATAGGGCAGCACCTTGCCCGTCATCGCCATGGTCATCAGCGTGCGGCCATGGAAGGCGCCGCTGAAGGTGATGACGCCGTTGCGGCCGGTGGCGCAGCGGGCGATCTTCACCGCATTTTCCACCGCTTCCGCACCGGTGGTGAACAGGATGCTCTTGGCTGGGGCCTTGAAGGGGGCACGGGCGTTCAGCGCCTCCGCCAGCTCGATATAGCTGTCATAGGCGGCGACCTGGAAGGCGGTATGGGTGAAACGCTCGGCCTGGGCGGCCACGGCCGCCATCACCTTGGGATGCCGGTGACCGGTGTTCAGCACGGCAATGCCGCCGGCGAAATCGACAAAGCGATTGCCTTCCACATCCCACAATTCCGCATTTTCCGCCCGGTCGGCATAGATGGGGAAGGCGGTGGCCACACCGCGCGGCACGGCGGCGCTGCGGCGGCGGAGAAGATCGGCATTGCTGGCGGTGGGCGTGGGCATCGGTCAGGTCCGGCGATGGGTGAAGATGTCCCGATATCACGCCGGATCGGCCGTCGCTTAAAGTGCGTAATGCGTCATCTATGGTGCATCGGATGCACCAGGGTTCAGGCGAGCGTACAGCTTTCATCACTTGCCGCCATCAACTCCTTGCCACAGTCCGCCAGGCCATCTTCCCCCTGCAACAGGGGGCAGCCCTGGAAAATGCCGATGATCCAGTCGATGAAGACGCGCACGCGCGGGGATAATTGCCGGCTCTGCGGATAGGCCACATGCACCGGCACCGGGGCGGGGCGCCAGGGGGCCAGCACCTCCACCAGCGCACCGCTTTGCAGGTGGGGCAGCACCATGAAGCGGCCGGGCTGCAACAGCCCATACCCTTCCAGCCCGCAGGCCACATAGGCTTCGCTGTCATTGACGGCGATGGCGCTGCGGATCGGCCGTTCCACACTTTCCCCGTCGATGGTGAAATGAAACTCGCTGAGCCGGCTGGACTGGGTGGTGAATTTTCGCACGCCCTTATGCAGGGCCAGATCGTCCGGTGAGGCCGGCACGCCATAGCGGTCCAGATAGGCCGGGCTGGCACAGGTCAGCCGCGACAGCAAGCCGATCCGCCGCGCCACCAGGGAAGAGGAGACGGGCAGATCGCCCACCCGCAGCACGCAATCCACCCCTTCCTGGATCAGGTCGATGGGCCGGTCGCTCATCCCCAGCTTCAATTCGATATCGGGATAGAGCGTATTGAAGCCGCAGAGGGAGGGCACCACGATCAGCCGCCCGATGGAGGTCGGCATATCCACATGCAGCCGTCCGCGCGGCTTGCGCTTCTCATCGAAGAAGGAGCCCTCCACCTCTTCGATGTCGGCCAGGATGCGCTGGGCGCGCTCGTAATAGGCGGCGCCATCCAGTGTCAGGTTCAGCCGCCGCGTCGTGCGCTGCAACAGCCGAACCCCCAGATAGGCTTCCAGGTTCTGGATGATGGTGGTGACGGAGGCGCGGGGCAGGCCCAGCGTATCGGCGGCACGGGCAAAGCCATTGGCATCCACCACGCGCACGAAAACCTGCATCGCCTGAAGCCTGTCCATGTCCACCATCCACGCTGAAACCCGGGCAGAAGAGTGGGCATCGCGTGGCCCGTTTGCAAGCCGCAGCCTTTTTGTTGCTGGCTGGTAACTGAATACGTATGCGTCGCATTGCAACAATTCGCTGCATACGTATTTTCATGCTCCCGGTGGAAGGGGCTTTTTTCTAAACTAAACCCAGAGCAAGCCAGTTCCCCCGACACTTTCAAGGGCTGGGGAAAAGCAGGGATGGAAGAGGGGCAGCCGCCGCAAGCGAGCGATCCGATGAACCATTCTGGTAACTTTAGGGAGCGTGTGACGGTACAGAAATAGTGGTGACCGTAATATTTGGTCGTGAACCCTGTTCTGTCGGACAACTTCCAAACAAGACATGAAAATCCGCCGAAGGGGCCGGGCGCCCCTGGCGGGGATGGTACCGGTTTGCCTGTGTGTCGGGCGACCAATTGACGGTTCAACGAAGAAAAAGCGGCGTCATCGACGCTTTGGGGAGTGAGTAGGAATGTCCAAGCACAAGAATCTGCGTCTGGCGCTGGGCGCCACCGTTGCCGCTGTTTCGCTGCTGCCGGCCGGTCTGGCGCTGGCCCAGACGGCCCCGGCCGGGGATGCGCTGGATGAGATTGTCGTCTCCGGCTATCGCCAGTCGCTGGAAAATGCCATCGCCCTGAAGCGGGAATCCAGCCAGATTGTCGAAGCCGTCTCGGCGGAAGATATCGGCAAGCTGCCGGACAATTCCATTGCGGAGGCCATTGCCCGCCTGCCGGGCATTGCCGCCCAGCGCGTCGATGGCCGCGCCCAGTCGATCAGCCTGCGCGGCCTGGGGCCGGATTTCACCGCCACCCTGCTGAACGGGCGTGAACAGGTCAGCACCGGCAATAACCGCTCCGTCGAGTTCGACCAATACCCGTCGGAAGTGATGAGCAGCGTGCTGGTCTATAAATCACCGGAAGCCGGCGTTGTCGGCCAGGGTCTGGCCGGCACGGTGGACCTGCGCACCATGCGCCCGCTGCAGCATGGCAAGCGGGTGATGGCGATGTCGGCCCGCACTGAACTGGCCGGCAATGGCAAACTGAACCCCGACAGCGATAAGCTGGGCTATCGCGTCACCGGTGCCTATGTCGACCAGTTCGCCAATGACACGCTGGGGGTGGCCATCAGCGTGGCCCATATCAACCAGCCGACCCAGACCAAATATTCCCGCGCCTGGGGCTATCCGCTCTCCGGCCCCAAGGACACGCCGCCGCGCGTGCTGGGCGGCATCGAAAACCGGGTGAATTCCGAAACGCTGAAGCGTACCGGTGTGACCGCCACGGTGGAATATGAACCGACCGACAATTTCGCCACCACGCTGGACCTTTATTACTCCCATTTCGATGATGACCAGATTCAGCGCGGCGTGGAGATGCCGTTCTACTGGGGTGGTCTGACCCCGGTGGTCGGCTCCGTCGATAATGGTCTGGTGACCGCCGGCAGCTTCAACAATGTGAAGGGCGTGGTGCGCAATGATATGCGTACCACCAAGTCCGACCTGTTCTCCGCCGGCTGGAACGGCAAATATACGGTGGAAAGCTGGACCCTGGCCCTGGATGCCAGCTACAGCAAGGTGAAGCGCAACAGCGAGCGGCTGGAAACCTATGCCGGCACCGGCCGTGCCGGGGTGGGGGCCACCGACCGGGTGGATTTCACCACCGGCAACGATGGCAACCGCCTGACCAGCCGCCTGAACTATGCCGACCCGTCGCTGATCCTGCTGACCGGCCCGCAGGGCTGGGGCGGGGATGTGGTGCCCGGTGGCCAGGATGGCTATCTCAATAAGCCGCATGTCGATGACAAGCTGTGGGCCGTGCGCGGCGACATCACCAAGGAATTCGATGATAGCGCCGTGAAGTCCGTCAAGCTGGGGGTCAATTATTCCTCCCGCGACAAGACGTACCGCCAGGATGAATTCTATCTGGCGTTGACCGCCAATGTGAAAGACCCCAAGCACAATACCTCTGTCGCCATCCCGTCGGCGGCTCTGGTGGGTGGGGCGGCTGATCTTTCCTTCATCGGGGTGGGCAATGTCATCGCCTATGATCCCCGCTATCTGCTGGGCAATGGCCTTTACACGCAGATCGCCTGCCCGCGCGTGGATTGCGCCGTCAGCCCCTGGGATCTCAACGAGGATATCGTCACCGGCTTCATCAAGGCCGATATCGAACAGGATTTGGGCGACGTCACCCTGACCGGGAATGTCGGCCTGCAGGTGGTGCATACCGACCAAAGCAGCTATGGTGCTGCCGTGACCGGCCCTGGCCTGTTTGTGATGCGCACCGATGGCCGCAAATATACCGAGCTGCTGCCCTCGGCCAATCTGGTGTTTGCCCTGCCCAACCCGGATCATAAAATCCGCGTCGGTCTCTCCCGGCAGATGGCGCGGGCCCGGCCGGATGAGCTGCGTGCCTCCACCAAGGTGACGTTTGACGAAACCCGCGTCAACAACACCAACCCCGATGTTTCGGCCTGGAAGGCGGAAGGCGGCAATGCCCAGTTGAAGCCCTGGATGGCCAATGCGCTGGATGTCACCTACGAATATTATTTCAGCAAGGCCGGCTATGTTGCCCTGAACGGCTTCTACAAGGATTTGAAGACCTATATCTACAAGCAGGCGACAGTCTTTGACTTTACCGGCTTTGCCTATACCGGCAACCGGGCGCCGGTGACCAACCTGGGTCTCAATACCCGCCCCGTCAATGGCGATGGCGGCACGCTGAAGGGCGTGGAACTGGCCTTGTCCCTGCCGTTTGAGGATATTCACCCGGCGCTGGAAGGGTTCGGCCTGACGGCCAATGTCGGTTACACCAAGACCAGCATTTCGCCTGATGGCCCCGGTTCCAGCCAGCCGATCCCCGGCTTCTCCAAATGGACGCCGCAGGGCACCTTCTATTACGACCTGAACGGCATCTCCGCCCGTGTCTCCGTCTCGCACCGTTCCAAGTACCGGGCGGAGGTGAATGGCTTTGGTGAAGGCCGCACCCTGCGCAATGGCAAGGCCGAAACGCTGGTTGATGCCCAGATCGGCTATGAGTTCCAGGAAGGTGATCTGGAAGGGCTGTCCATCGTTCTCCAGGGTTACAACCTCACCGACGAGGCCTTTGTGACCTATGAGAATGACGATACCCGCAACACCATCAATTACGAAAAATATGGCAGCCGCTACCTGCTGGGCGTCTCCTACAAGTTTTGATCCCGTTCCGCTCTCCCTCCCCGCCTCCCACCCCCGCCGGTTTTGCCGGCGGGGGTTTCTTTTTTTAACCGGGTTTAATCTTCCCCTGCCAGAGTAAGCACCAGCCCCGGTCCCCGACAGGTGGGCATCTGCCAGATGGCCCACAGGGCCAGGGCGGCAGCGTCAGAAGGCGCTAGATCCAAATCCATCCACGAAGGAAACAGATCATGGCTTCTATTCTGACGAACGTCGGCTCGATGGTTGCGCTGCAGACGCTGCGCTCCACCACCGCCAATCTGGAAACCACCCAGAACCGTATTTCCACCGGCATGAAGGTGTCGACCGCCAAGGACAATTCGTCCTACTGGTCGATCGCCACCACCATGAAGTCCGACGTGTCGGCCCTGAAGGTGCTGAACGAGAATATCTCGCTCTCCGCCGCCACGGTTTCCACCGCCCGCGTGGGTGTGGAAAACATCAACGGCCTGATGTCCAAGATCAACGATCAGCTGACGCTGGCCACGTCCGCCTCGGTCGATCACAACAAGATCGCCAACGAAATTGACAGCTTGGTTGCCCAGGTGACGTCCACCATCAAGGCGTCCAGCTATAACGGCGAAAACCTGCTGGACAACATCAAGACCACCACCCTGGTCGTCTCGGTCAAGCGGGACAGCACGGGTGTGTCGGCCGTGACCGACAGCATCAAGGCGCAGAATCTGGGCGCCAGCGCCACCCCGCCGACGGCGACGGTGACGCAGCAGACCACCAACCCGACGACCGGTGTGACCACCGGTACGGCCGCTTACAATGCCGGCACCGGTGCGACCGTGACCGACTTCATCACCGGCATCTCCGCCGCGCTGAAGGCCGGTACCACCTCGGTTGACCGTGCCGCCATGGCCAAGGCCATCCAGGCCGAAATCGACACCCAGATGGATACGGTCACCGCCTATGCCGCCGAGCTGGGTGCTGTCGGTACCCGCCTGGAATTGCAGCAGAACTTCACCAGCAAGCTGGTAGACAGCCTGAATACCGGTATCGGTGCCCTGGTTGACGCGGATCTGAATGAAGAATCCGCCCGTCTGCAGGCCCTGCAGGTGCAGCAGCAGCTGGGTACCCAGGCGTTGTCCATCGCCAACCAGGCCCCGCAGAACATCCTGTCGCTGTTCCGTTAATAGCGGCCTGTTCTTGCGTCTGGGGCCACCGGAAACGGTGGCCCCATTTTTCCATTTATTGTGCTTTATTGATTTTCTTCGGAATGGTCCGGTGCGTTTTTAATCCCGGATTAATTCTATACTTTATCGCCATTTAATATGTGCCGGGTAAGGTGATCAGGCCATTTCTTGAAAAACCAGGACGGTGCGTCCATGAGCATTACGGCCTATCGACAGTCCATGAAGGACACCTCCGCCCCACGGGAGCTGGAGCGACGGGTTTTCCAGCAGGTCACCCTGCAGCTGGAAGCCGCCGGGCGGGGGGAGGATCGCCAGGCGCGCATCCATGCCGTTTCCCGCAACCGCATCTTATGGAACACGCTGGTGGCCGATCTGGGGGAGGAGGGGAACCTGCTGCCGGTTGAGCTGCGGGCCAACCTGATCTCGCTGGGCCTGTGGGTGGACCGCTATAGCGGTCAGGCCCTGCAATCGGATCGGCCGCTGGCGCCCCTGGTGGATGTCAACCGGGCGATCATCCAGGGCCTGGCCGACCGCCGGCCCGACTGATACCAGCGGCCGATTTCTGGGGAGATCGATCATGGGATTGAAGCTGAAGCTGAAACCCTTTGAAAAATTCATCGTCAATGGGGTGGTGATCGAGAACGGGCGCCACCGCAACACGGTCACCGTGGCCAACCATGCCCAGGTGATGACCGGGCGCAGCATCCTGCAGCCGCAGGATGCCGTCACCCCGGTCAAGCGCACCTATTACACCATCCAGGCCATGCTGCTGGACCCGCAACATGCGGCCCAGCAATTGCCGCTTTATGCCACCTTCATCACCCAGTTGCGGCTGGCCATCCGCGATCCGGAGATGACCCATCATCTGGCGGATGCCGACCGGCATGTGCGGGAAGGCGATTTCTACAAGGCGCTGGCGGCCCTGCGGCCGGTCATCGCCTATGAGGATATGTTGCTGCCGCCGTCAATGGCGGCTGTCCCGGTCGAACCCCCGTCAGAAGCGGCGGTGGGTGCGTAGGCGCCCGCATTCGAAGGGCTGCAAGGCCGGTCCCGTCGCCGCACGCCAGAGCCTGCGGAAGGAGTGACCATGAGAGAAGCCAAGCCGATCGAACCCGTTTCCGGTTCCGACCCGTCCCGCCTTTACCGGCTGGTGCGGGTCGATCCGCCAGTGCGTGCGGATGAGGCACGGGGGACCAGCGCTGCCCAGGAGGAAGCGGCAGCAGCGCCGCCTGAACCGTCCAGCGAGCGCCGCCCCTATCGTGTGGTGCTGGACCCGCAGACCCAGCGCATCTTCACCGAGGTGATCGACCCGCGCACCGGCGATATCCTGCTGCGTATCCCCCCTGGCTATGCCTTGCAGGAAGAGCCGGCGGATAGCCCCAGCCGGGAGATCAAGCTGTGAGCATCACCGGCTATGGCGCTGCAACCATTACGGCCGGCTATGGCTCCACCCTGTCGCAATGGCAGGTGCTGAACTCCACCCTGGACCGCCAGATGGGGCTGGTGCGCAATGACCAGCAGAACAAGGCGGATGCCGATTATGCCCGCAAGAAGCTGCCGACCGTGGCGTCCGTCGATGATCTGATGGGCGACCGGCGACTTTACACCTATGTGATGCGGGCCTTCGGGCTGGAAGATCAGGTCAATTCCCAGGCGCTGATCCGCAAGGTGCTGCAAAGCGACCTGTCGGACAGCCGGTCCTATGCCAGCCGGCTGAATGATGTGCGTTTCAAGCAGCTGGCCGCCGCCTTCAATTTTGGCGGATCGACGGTGAAAAGCTCCTTCGTCAGCCAGATTTCCGACGCCTATGTCACCAAGGCGTTTGAAGCAGATGTAGGCCAGAAGAACGAAGCCCTGGGCATGATGCTGGATTTCACCCGGCGCGTGACGGGCAAGGCCGATTGGGATTCCGTGCTGGCCGATGAAAAGCTGGCCAAGGTGGCCCGCATGGCCTTCGGCCTGCCTGACCCCTATGGTCCGGCCGATGTGAAGGCGCAGGCGGCCACGCTGGAAAAGGCCATGCCCTTTGGCAAGTACAAGGGCAATGATGTTGATCAGGGCCGCCTGCGCGAGGCCTTCTTCACCGCCTGGGACACGGCTAAGGGCAATAGCGGCGCGCTGTCCAGCGCCAACCAATATACGATGCTGATGCGTAGTTACGATCAGCAGAAGACGGCCTTTGCCGCCCGCTGGCAGGTGCGCAGCGATGTCAGCTATGTGCAGCAGAAATTGTCGGCCGGTGCCGGGGCCGATGAGCTGTTGAAGGATGCCAAGCTGCGCGGCATCGTGCTGGCCGCCTTCGATCTGGGGGATCGCGCGGCGGATACGAAATATCTGCGCCAGGTGCTGGAGAGCAATCCCAGCGACAGCAACTCGTTTGCGGTCAAGGCGGGGGCCAAGGAAACGGCCCTGGCCGTCAGTTTCAGCCTCAATAACACCGGCACCATGCGGCGCGGCAGCCCGCCCTTCGTCAAGGATATTGTCAGCCGGTATGAGCGGATGAGCTTTGAAGTCTCTGCCGGCAACACCAACGAGGCGCTGCGCCTGGGGCTTTATTTTGAGCGCAAGGCGGCCAGCGTCAGCAACTGGTATTCCGTGCTGGCGGACAAGGCCCTGTCCCAGGTGGTGCGCACCGCCTTTGGCCTGCCGGAGGAGGTAGCGCGCGCCGATATCGACCGGCAGGTGGGAATGCTGGAAAAGCGGCTTGATATCAAGAAGCTGAAAGACCTGACCGAGGTGAAGCGGCTGGTGGAGAAATTCATGATGATGTGGGATCTGCAGGGCAAGGGTGCCGTGGGCACCGGCACATCCCCGGTGCTTCAGCTTTTCTCCGGCCGGTCGACGATCAATGCTGACACGCTGATGGCGGCCGTCACCCTGCCGCGCGGACGGCGATAGGGGGGCGGCTGCGTCGCTTGGTCCGGGAACCAGTCGGTCCCGGACCAAGCGACGCTTTCTCGATCCTACCCCCGCTTGGCCCGCGGCGCGCCCGGCTTGCGCGCTTCTGGTTCGGGCGGGGGTGGCGGGGGCGGGGCGGTGACTTCCGCCACGATCTGGCCCAGCACCTCAAAGCTGGTGGTGCTGGGCGTGCTTTCACCCTTGCGCTGGCGCAGGAATTCCTGCAGCGACGGGTTGGCCTTGATGGCCTGATCCACCTCCGCATCACTGCCCAGGCGATAGGCGCCCAGGCGGATCATCTCCTCCATCGCCTCATAGCGCGACAGCAGGCTGCGCGCACCATTCATGGTGGCGTTTTCCGCTTCCGAATGGCAGCCGGGCAGGGCGCGGGAGACGCTTTTCAGCACATCGATAGCCGGATAGCGGCCGCGCTCGGCGATCTTGCGATCCATCACCACATGGCCATCCAGGATGCCGCGCACGGCATCGGCCACCGGTTCATCATGGTCGCCGCCATCCACCAGCACGGTGAAGACGCCGGTAATGTCGCCCTGGCCGTCCCGCCCTGGCCCGGCGCGTTCCAGCAGGCGGGGCAGTTCGGCGAAGACGCTAGGCGGATAGCCCTTGGTGGTCGGCGGCTCCCCCGCCGACAGGCCGATTTCGCGCTGGGCCATGGCAAAGCGGGTAACGCTGTCCATCATGCACAGCACGTCATGGCCTGCGTCACGGAAGAATTCCGCCACCGCCATGGTCAGATAGGCTGCCTGTCGCCTCGCCAGCGCCGGCTCATCCCCCGTGGCGACGATGATGACGGAGCGGGCCAGCCCATCTTCCCCCAGATCATCCTGGATGAATTCCTGCACCTCCCGCCCACGCTCACCGATCAGCCCGATCACATTCACCTGGGCGGCACTGGACCGGGCCAGCATGGCCAGCAGGGTGGATTTACCCACACCTGAGCCGGCGAAGATGCCCAGGCGCTGGCCCCGGCACAGCGGCACGAAACTATCCATCACCCGGATGCCGGTTTCCAGCCGCGCGCCCATGCGGCGGCGGTCAAAGGCGGGGGGCGGGGCTGCGCGCAGGCTGCGGTTATCATCGCCGCGCAGCAGGCTGCCCTTGCCATCCATCGGCTTGCCAAAGGCATCCACCACCCGGCCCAGCCAGCCGGCATGGGGCCGCACCAGCCCCATGGCCGTGCCGGCCTCCACCCGTGACCCCAGGCCGATGCCTTCCAGCGGGGCGAAGGGCAGCAGCACGGCGCGGCCCTGGCGGAACCCCACCACCTCGCACGGGACCGGTTTGCCGTCGCGGGTGAAGGCCCGGCAGCCATCGCCGACGGAAAGCCGGCGTTCCAGCCCCTCCACCTCCAGCGCCAGCCCGGAACAGGTGACAACCTGCCCATGGAAACGCGGTCCCTCGATCTGCTGGATATCGGCCAAAAGCCCGGCCAGGATGGTCATGGCGGCTGCCTTCTTCGCTGCTGCTGCGTGATGTGCAGCCCATCTTGAAAGCGGGGGTTTAAAGCCGATTAAAGCCCGCACCGGCTTAAACGCCGCTTTAAGCCCGCGCATGGAAACATCCGCCCCGACCGACGCCACACGCAAACGGGGCAGCAGCGGATGGATTTGAATTCGATCGGCCTGTTCAATCTGGCCAGCCATCGCATGGAATATCTCACCGCCCGGCACAAGCTGGTGGCGGAGAATATTGCCAATGCCGACACGCCGGGCGTGAAGGCACGCGACCTGAAGCCCTTCGATTTCCAGGCGGTGATGAGCGGCGGCAACGCGGAACAGGCGCGCACTGATGCGCGCCACCTGACCCCGCTGCGCCAGAATGCCGGTTTCAAGGAAGATCGCCGCAGTGCCACCTATGAAATGGCGCCCGACGGCAATGGCGTGGTGCTGGAAGAGCAGATGGTGAAATCGGCGGATATCCGCCAGGCCTATGATCTGGCCACCAACCTGTTCCAGAAACATGCCGGCATGTTGCGCCTCGCCCTCAACACGCGCTGAATAGGATAGGCCATGTCCATCGACAATCTGACCAGTTCCTTCGGCATTGCCGCGGCCGGTATGAAGGCCCAGGCCACCCGCCTGCGCGTGGTGGCAGAGAATATGGCCAATGCCAATTCAACATCTGAGGTGGCGGGCGGCGATCCCTATCGCCGCAAGACCATCGTGTTTTCCAGCGTGCTGGACCGCGCCCTTTCCGCCGACAAGGTGGAGGTGAAGCGCATTGGCCGGGATGAGAGCGACTTCACCCTGCGCTATGACCCCAGCCACCCGGCAGCGGACGAGAATGGCTATATCAAGACGCCCAACGTCAACAGCCTCGTCGAAGCCATGGATATGCGGGAGGCCGGGCGCTCCTACGATGCCAACCTGAATGTGATGCAGCAGGCCCGCACCATGCTGGGCCGCACCATCGACATGCTGCGTAGCTGATTCCGTCAGAGGTAGGAAATATGAGCATCATCGTTCCCACCGCCGGCGTCACCAGCGCCTATGCCGCTGGCAAGCTGGCCGGTATTGCCGGTCCCGCCCAGCCGGTGGCCGGCATCACCCTGCCCAAGCGCGGCAGCTTCCCCGAACTGGTGGGCAATGCCGTCAAGGATGCCATCAACACCGTTCGCCAGGGCGAAAAGACCGCCGCTGCCGGGCTGCAGGGCAAGGCCAGTACCCAGGAAGTGGTGCAGGCCACCATGTCGGCGGAACTGACGGTGCAGGCCGCCGTGGCCGTGCGCGACAAGCTGGTGAATGCGTATCTGGAAATCATGCGGATGCCGGTCTGACCGGCGGAGGGCCTGCTGCCATGTCCGAAGCCGATATTCTGGATTTGCTGCGGTCCGGCATCTGGGCCGTGGTGCTGGCTGCGGCCCCGCCCTTGCTGGTGGCGCTGGTGGTTGGTTTCGGCATCTCGCTGCTGCAGGCGCTGACCCAGGTGCAGGAAGCCACGCTGTCCTTCGTGCCCAAGATCGTGTTGATCCTGGTCGCCATCGTGCTGTCGCTGCCCTTCATGTTCCATGTCGTCTCCGGCTTCTGGACGGAGGTGCTGACCCATGTCGTCGCCCCGGGTGGGGCATGAGGCGGGTACTTTTATCGATATTATTGCTGCTGGGGTTGAGCGCGCCGGCAGCGGCAGAGGATCACACCCAGGCCTGCCTGCAGGCCATCCGCAAGGCGGAAAAGGAACGGCGGATGCCGGGCCGGCTGCTGATCGCCATCGGGGTGACGGAAAGCGGGCGGGAGATTGGCGGGCGGCTGACCGTCTGGCCCTGGACCGTGAATGCCGATGGCCAGGGCCGCTATTTCGCGGACAAACAGGCGGCCATCGCCCATGTCCAGGCCCTGCGCAAGCGCGGGGTGCGCTCCATCGATGTTGGCTGTATGCAGGTGAACCTGCATTGGCACCCCAAGGCCTTCGCGGACTTGGAAACCGCCTTCGATCCGGTGGCCAATGTCGACTATGCCGCCGACATGCTGAAGGAATTTCACGGCGATCTGCGCAACTGGACCCGGTCGGTCAAACATTACCATTCCCGCACGCCCGACAAGGGCGATGCCTATTTCGACCGGGTGGCCGCCAATCTGCGGCTGGTGCTGCTGCGCCGCAACGATCTGGCCGACGCCCCGCCCCCGCGTCGCCGCCGGGTGATCCGGCCGGGGGAGGAGACCTGGCAATTGCCGCCGCAGGTGGCGGAAGCCGGCTGAGGTGGCACATCTATCTGGAATTCTTCTAATCCCATCGGTCAAGAATTTTGACCGATGGGACGGCGGCGACTGCCGCCGCGCGGCGCGTGCCGCGTAGCCAAGGGCGCGGAGGCGCCCGCCGGCGATTGAGGGGCGCGAAAGCTTGACCATCGGTCATGATTTCACGCCGCTGGTATAAGGTGCACCGCAGCATGTCATTTCGATAGGTGACGGCGGCATATCTTTATGCTCATCATGCCGCCCAAGCGATGAAATCGCGGGCGGGAGGCGGTATGCATGTTTTCACCACGGTCGGGCTGCCGACGGCCCGCGCCAAGCTGGATTATTTGAAAGGCGTGATGTCCAGCGTGTTTGCCCCGCTGGATGTGGTGCCGGACGATCCGGACCTTTTCAACAACCATATTGCCAGCACCAGCCTGGGCCGGCTGTCGCTGGCCAATGCCCATTCGCTTCCCGCCCATATCATCCGCCGCCCACCCCATGCCGCCGGCACGCATCGGCATTTGTTCTTCCTGCACATGCAATTGCAGGGAAGGGTGCTGGCGATGCAGGATGGCCGGGAGGGATTGCTGGGACCGGGGGATATGGTGCTGTGCGATGCCGCCGCGCCTTATGATCTGGGCCTGATTGGGGAGAACCGCACCCTGATTCTGGGAATTCCGGCGGATGAACTGACCCGCCGCGTGCCCGCCCCCTATGGCCTGCTGGGCCGGCAATTGTCCGGCAGTGCCGGGCCATTGCGCATGGTGCGCGGGTTGCTGGGCGAACTTTGGGAACAGGTGGAGAAGGGCGGGCCGCTGCCGGTGGAGGCGGGGGAGCGGCTGGCCGCCACCCTGCTGGACCTGTTCGCCACCGCCTGCCACCTGAATTTCGGCACCAGCAGTGCAGAGGGCACGCTGGCCGACGGCCACCGCGCCCGCGCCCGTCGCCTGATCGAACAAAGGCTGTTCGATCCTGAATTGTCGGTACCGTCCATCGCCCAGGCGTTGGGCCTGTCGGAACGCTATCTGCGCCTGCTGGCCGCGGGGGAGGGGGAGGCGATTTCCGCCTATATCCTGCGCCGCCGGCTGGAAGAATGCGCCCGCCGCCTGCGTGACCCGCTGCACAGCACCCGCACGGTGACGGAACTGGCCTTCGCCTGCGGCTTCAACGATGCCAGCCATTTTTCCCGCGCGTTCAAGGCCCGCTATGGCATGGCTCCGCGCGATTACCGGGCCGCGGGGGGTGGGGTCTGAGGGACACTAAAATTACGCCACCGTCGTCTGTGCCTTGATGGCCAGCACCTGGCTGATCAGCTCGGCCACGGCCAGGTAATGTTCAGGCTGCACTTCCTCCCCGATCTCCACCGATTTGTGCAGCGTGCGGGCCAGCGGCGGGTTCTCCACAATGGGGACATTGTGCTTGGTCGCTGTCTCCCGGATGCGCAGGGCCACCATATCCTGCCCCTTGGCCACGCAGACGGGGGCCGGCGCCTTGGACAGATCATAGCGCAGGGCGACGGCGAAATGGGTGGGGTTGGTGATCACCACCGTGGCGCTGGGCAGTTCGGCAAACATGCGGTTGCGCGCCCGGTCGCGGCGCAACTGCTTGATCTTGGATTTCAGATGCGGGTCGCCTTCGGACTGGCGGAATTCATCCTTCAGCTCCTGCAGGCTCATCCGCTGTTTGCGCCGCCAGGAAATATATTGCCAGATCAGGTCCAAGGCGGCGATCAGCAGGCTGGCCACCAGCACCGCCACCAGCAGCCGCACCGTGACATCGGCCAACAGCAGGGGCAGGGCCACCGCATCGGTCAGCGCCATGGCCTCGGCCTTGCGCAGTTCCGGCCCCACCACCAGCAGAAAGGCCGTGCTGATCGCCGCCACCTTGGCCAGCCCTTTCAGGAATTCCACCAGATTGCGCAGCGAGACCAGCCGCTTGAACCCGCCCAGCGGCGACAGCCGCTCCAGCTTGGGTTGAATGCGTTCGCCAGCCACCACGATGCTGCCCTGGCCCAGCGCCCCTAAGAACCCCGCCGCCAGCAGCAACCCCGCCACCGGCAACAGCACGATGCCCACGCCGCTCAGCACCTCCGCGATCAGGTGGAAGGCATCGGCCGGGCTGGTCAGCAGGATATCGGTGGGGTTTTCCAGCAGCGGCAGCAATTGCGTCATCACCCCCCTGCCCAGATGCGGGCCCAGCCCGCCGGCCATGATCACCGCCGCCAGCACCACCAGCATGGCGCCAACATCGCGGCTGACCGGCACATCGCCGCGCCGCCGCGCCTCATCCAGTTTGCGTTGGGACGGTTCTTCGGTTTTCTGGCTGTCATCGCTCTCTTCACTCATCGCCCTCAGCCCCCGAACCGGTGCAGAAAGCTGGCGAAATGGCCGATGAAGCTGGTGGCGATGACGGCCACCGTCATGGCCAGCACCAGCAACCCACCCAGGATGGAAATCGGCATCCCGATGAAGAAGACGGCGAATTGCGGCATGGCGCGGTTGATCAGCCCCAGCCCGACATTATAGACGAAGCCCAGCACCAGAAACGGGGTGGCGAACTGCACCGCCATGCGAAAGCTGGTGGAAACCGTCTCCGCCGTGGTCTTGGCCAGCCCCGCCAGGGAAGGCAGCGTGGCCGCCGGCATCAGTTTATAGCTTTCCAGCAAGGCCTTGATGATGGACAGGTACTGGTCGGTGACGAACAGCAGCACCAGCCCGCCCATCATCAGATATGACCCCGCCACCGACCCGGATTCAAACCCGGTACCGGGGGAGGTGAAGATGTTGGACAGGTTCATCAACTGGGCAATCATCTGCCCGGCGATCTGCAAGGCGGCGAACAGGATGCGGGCGGAAATGCCGATAAAGGCCCCGGCCGCCAGTTCCCCCGCCACCTGCACCAGCAGGTCGGACACGGCATCCGGGGCCGGCGGCAGGCCCGGCACCACGGCCGACAGGGCCAGCGCCACCCCCAGGGCTGCCGCCAGCCGGGCTTGCATCGGCACCGCCGTTTCGCCAAAGCCTGGCAACAGGGAAATGGCGGCCCCCACCCGGGCCACCACCAGCAGGAAACCATAGATTTCCGCCGTCAACAGGTCGGTCAGCGCGCTGGTCATGCCGCGTCCGCCCTTAAATCTGGTCGATGGTGGTGACGGGGGCCTTACGGTGCAGTTCGTTATGGCAAATGACGGGGGTGGAGGGGCTGACCCGTTCCAGCAGCGACCGCACAAAGGGCCGCGCCGCCGGCGCCACCAGCACGGCGGGCCAGTAATCCGCCGTGGCATGGGCCTGGATGCGGGCGCGGGCGGCCAGCAGGAATTCCTGCACCGTGGAAGGCGGCATGACGAATTGCCGATCCTCCCCCTGCTCCACAATATTATCCAGGAAGGCCTGTTCCCATTCCGGGCTGACGACGATGACGGGGATATAGCCTTCCCCGGTCGTCAGCGCCTGACAGATCTGCAGCGACAGCCGCGAACGCACATGTTCGGTCATCATGGTGATGTTGCGCGTCCAGGCGGCGGCCTCTGAAATCCCTTCCAGGATCAAGGGCAGGTTGCGGATGGAAACCCGCTCTGCCAAAAGCGCCTGCAACACCCGCTGCACCACCGACAGGCTGACCTGACCGGGGATCAGGTCAGCCACCAGTTTCTGATGCTCCCGGTCCATCTCATCCAGCAGCCGCTTGGTGGCGGCATAGCTCAGCAGGATGGGCATATGTTCCTTGATCACCTCGGCCAGATGGGTGGTGATCACGCTGTCCGGGTCGACGACGGTGAAGCCCTTCAGTTCCGCCTCTTCCGCCAGCATCGGCTCAATCCAGCGGGCCGGCAGGCCGAAGGTGGGTTCACGCGTGTCGGTGCCGGGCACATCGATGCCCTCGTTACGCGGGTCGATGCACAGCATCTTGCGCACCTGCACTTCGCCCTTGGCCACCATCACGCCCTGGATCGACACTTCATAGGCATTCATGGCCACGCTGGCGCTGTCACGCAGGCGCACGGAGGGCAGCAGGAAACCATATTCGGTGGCAAAGCGCTTGCGCAGGCGGCGCACCTTGGCCGACAGGCCGGTGGCCGGGTCCAGGATCAGGGAGACAAGGCCGCTGCCCAGCTCCACCCGGATATCATCCACCCGCAGCATGTCGGCCACCGGCTCTTCTGCCGTGGGGGCCTTGGCGGCCATCAGCTCATCATGGCGTTTCTGGTCTTCCTGCTGGGCGGCATAGCGCGGCAGATACCAGGCGAGGCTGCCCGCCAGCCCGGACAACAGCAGAAAGGGGAACAGCGGCAGGCCCGGCGTGGCCCCCAGCAGCAGCAGCAGGCCGGACGCCACCCCCAGCGCCTTGGGATAGGCGCCCAACTGGGTCAGCATCGCCTGATCGATGGACCCCTTGTTGCCGCCCTTGGAGACCAGGATACCGGCAGCCAGACTGACGATCAGGGCGGGGATCTGCGTGACCAGACCATCACCAACGCTGAGGATGGTATAGGTGCGGGCGGCGTCAGCAAAGCTCATGTCATGCTGGGCGACGCCGATCAGCAGCCCGCCCAGGATATTGATGGCGGTGATGATCAACCCCGCCACCGCATCGCCGCGCACGAATTTGGAGGCGCCATCCATGGCGCCATAGAACTGGCTTTCCTGTTCCAGCTCGCTGCGGCGCAGGCGTGCCGCCGTCTCGTCAATCAGGCCGGCGGAAAGGTCGGCATCAATGGCCATCTGCTTGCCGGGCATGGCATCCAGGGCGAACCGTGCGCCCACTTCGGCGATGCGGCTGGCGCCCTTGGTGATGACGATGAAATTCACCACCACCAGAATGGCAAAGATGATCAGGCCGATGACGAAATTGCCGCCCATGACGAAATCGGCAAAACCCATGATGACATGGCCCGCCGCATCCGTGCCCGTATGGCCCTGTGACAGGATCAGCCGGGTGGAGGCAAGGTTGAGCGACAGGCGCAGCAGGGTGGAAATCAGCAGGATGGTGGGAAAGCTGGAAAAATCCAGCGGCCGCGCGATCCACAGCCCCACCATCAGGATCAGCACGCTGATCGCCATGGACAGCGCCAAACCCATATCCAGCATCCAGCCCGGTACCGGCAGGATCAGGATGGTCAGCACGAAAACCAGACCCAGCGCGAACAGAACGTCACGGTGGCGCAGGCCGATGGGCAGGGCGTTGGCGGCGGACATCGGGGCTCTGGTTCTCCAGGGTGGGATCATCCCACCCTAGCGAACCGGGGTAAAAGCCGGGTTCAAGCTTGGGATTTACCCACCCACGGCCACCTTGGCAAAGGCCGCCATCTTGGCGATGGCCTGCGGGACGGCCGGTGTCACCCCGCTCATATGGATGAAGGCATGGATCAGGGACGGGTGATGGTGATGGGCCACCGGCACGCCCGCCCGGCGCAGGGCCAGGGCCAGATCGCACCCTTCATCCATCAGCGGGTCGTAACCGGCGGTCACCACCAGGGTTGCCGGTGCTTCCATCAGGTCAGGCCGGGCGAGCAGGTTGGCGCGCCGGTTGCCACGGCTTTCCGGATCGGGGAAGGTCATGGCGGTGAAGGCGTCCATGCTGGCGCGGGTCAGCAGATAGCCCTCGCCACAGCGGCGCAGGCTTTCCGTTTCATGCGTGAACTGCACCACCGGATAGATCGCCAGCAACAGGCGGGGCCGGGGGCCCTTGTCATTGGCCACATCCAGCACGGCGGATGCGGCCAGATTGCCCCCGGCGGAATCGCCACCGACCGCCAGATGGGTAGGGTCGATGCTGGGATCGGCCTGTCCTGCCAGCACCTGGCGCAGCACCGCCAGCACATCATCATGCGCCGCCGGGAACGGGTGTTCCGGGGCCAGCCGATAGCTGGCGGACAGCACCCGCAGGCCCGACAGGGCGGCAAAGCGGCGGCAGAACCCGTCATGGCTGTCCAGATCGCCGGCGACAAAGCCACCGCCATGAAAGAACAGCAGGCAGGGGCCGACCGGCGGCGCCCCGGCCGGTGTGTAAAGCCGGGCCGGCAGGGGGCCGGCGGCCCCGGTCAGGTTGATATCCCGCCGCACCCGGGCCACCGCATCGGGCGGCCCTTCCATGGCAAGGCAGCTATCATGCATCACCTGCCGGATGATGGCGGGGGGCAGGCTGCCCATGTCCGGCTGGCCGGACCCGTTCAGTTCGGCCAGCATCCCGGCAATATGGGGGTCCAGGCTCATGGGGTGGGTACCTCCGTACCGGGCATCAGCAGGATCGGCTTGATCACCCGGCCGGCCTCGGACTCTGCCACCGCCTCATTGATGGCGCTGAAGGGGAAGAAGCGCACGAACCGGTCAAAGGGCAGTTTGCCGTCACGGTAGAGCGCCACCAGTTGCGGCACGAACTGTTCCGGATCGGCATCCCCTTCCACCACGCCGCGCAGCCGGCGCCCGCCGGACAGCAGATGGCCGCCATCAACGGGGATATCCTGGCCGAAGGTGACAGCGCCGACCACGGCGCATTCCCCGCGCGGGGCCAGCATCATCAGGCCCTGGCGGATCACCTCTGACCGGGCCGAGGTGTCGATGGCGTAATCCACCCCAACCCCGCCGGTCAGGCCCATCACCTTTTCCGCCAGATTGCCGCCGCCGCGCGGATCGATGACATGGGTGGCCCCCAGTTCGGACGCCAGATCCAGCCGGCTGGCCACCGGATCGATGGCGATGATGCGGGCAGCCCCGGCTACCTTGGCCGCCATGATGGCGCTGAGCCCCACCGTGCCCACGCCCATCACCGCCACCGACGATCCCGCCCGCACCTTCAGTGCGTTCAGCACCGTGCCGGCCCCGGTCAATACACCACAGCCCAGCGGCCCCAGCAGGGCCAGCGGCACATCGGCCGGCACCTTCACCACATTGCGCTGATGGCACAGCGCATGGGTGGCGAAGGAGGATTGGCCGAAAATATTGGCGTGGATCATCTCCCCATCGCGGGACAGGCCACTGCTGCCATCGCCGCGTGCGCCGAAGAAATTGCGCGGGAAGAATTCATGGCAATAGGCGGGGGCCGCGTCGCTGCAGGACGGGCAATGGCCGCAGGAATTGAAGCTCATCACCACGGCGTCGCCGGGCTTCACCTTGGTGACGCCGGCCCCGACCGCCAGCACGGTGCCGGCCCCTTCATGCCCCAGCACCACCGGCTGGGGGACCGGCAACAGCCGGTCGCGCATCACCATGTCGGTATGGCAGACCCCGGTGGCTGCCACCTTCACCAGCACCTCGCCCGGCAGCGGCTGTTCGATCTCCAGATGTTCCAGATTGAAGGGGCCACCCGGCGCCCGGATGACGGCAGCGGTAATCTGCATGATTTTTCCTCCCGACCCTTGTCCGGTGCCGTCTGTTCGCGGCACCGATTATCAGGGGTCAAGGGAACCATGCGCCGGGAAAACCTGCTTGGCCGGGGCGGCAGGCAAACTTGATAAAAACGGCAATCCGCCGCCGCCCCGGCCTTACCCGCCGCTGAAGCGCGCCACCAGATCGAACATGGCGCCGGGAAATAACTGCCGCACGGCGGTGACGGGGGCGGGGCCGGTGGGGGTTTGCCGCCAGGTGCGGCGGTCCAGCAGCAGGCACGCCGCCTCCTGCGCCAGCCCCAGGGCTGCCCCGTCCGCGCCGGCCTGGATGGCGGCAATGCGGTGTTCGGCCTCAGTCCAGGGCACATGTGACAGCAGCCAGGAACCGGGCGGCACGGTGGAAAAATCCACGCCCTCCGCCTCCGGCACGGCAGCCAGATTGATCAACCGTTCTTCCAGCGCGAACGGGGTCCCATCGGCCAGATGGCGGCAGCGCAGCAGCAAGGCCCGCCCGCCGCGCTTCAACACCATGCGGTCGGCTGCCACCTCTGCCGCCGGCAGCAGGGCGCGGTGCAGCAATTCCATGCCATAATCCATGCCGCGCCCGACGATTTCCGCCTGGATATCGGGGATGGCCAGGGCCGCCATATGGATTTTCGGGCTGGAGACGAAGCTGCCCGCCCGCTTGCGCCGTTCGATCAGCCCGGCATCGGCCAGGGCCGACAGGGCCTTGTTCACCGTCATCCGGGCGCAGCCATAGCGCGCCATCAATTCATGCTCCACCGGGATGCGCTCACCGGGGCGCAGGGTGCCGGACAGGATCAGCCCTTCAATATCGGCGCGGATGCGCTGGTGCAGCGGGGCGGGGCCGGGCTCGGCCAGGGTCATGACAGGATCTTCTCAATCGTCCGGCGATAACGGGCGGCGATGGTGTCGCGCGCCTGATGGCGGCCCTGGCTTACCACGCACCGCCCGCGCCGCCAAACCATGTCCACCATCGACCGGCCACCGAAAATGAACCCGTCCAGCAGCCCGTCACCGTTGCGCGCGATCAGGCTGGGATGGGTGGCATCCAGGCTGAACAGATCAGCCGAGGCCCCCACCCGCAGCCCGGCCAAGCCCTGGCCCAGCGCCTGGGCCCCGCCGGCCAGCGCACCATCGAACAACCGCCGCCCGGTGGAGCCGCCGCCGCCGGCCAGCATATTGCGCCCCTGATGTTTCAGCCGCTGGGCATATTCCAGGCTGCGCAGTTCTTCTGCCGCATCGATTAGCACATTGCTGTCCGACCCGATGCCGAACCGCCCGCCGGCGGTCAGATAATCCACGGCATTGACAATGCCGTCGCCCAGATTGGCCTCTGTAATCGGGCAGAGGCCGGCAACGGCACCGCTGCGCGCCAGCCCTTCCGTCTCGCCCCCATCCATATGGGTGGCGTGAACCAGACACCATTGCTCGGTCACCGGCATGTTCTGCAACAGCCAATCAACCGGGCGCTGGCCGGACCAGGCCAGACAATCCGCCACTTCCCGCATCTGTTCGGCGATATGGATATGGATCGGCCCGCCTTCGGCCTGGGCGATGGCCAGCGACAGGCTTTCTGGCGTGACGGCGCGCAGAGAATGCGGGGCCACGCCCACGACACCATCGGGCAGAAAGCCCACAGCCCGGCGGGAGGCGGCGATCAGCAGGCCGAAAAGGTCTGGCCGATTGACGAAACGGCGCTGGCCCTCGCCCGTCGGCTGACCACCGAAGCCGCCGCAATGATACAGCACCGGCAGCAGGGTCAGGGCGATCCCGGTTTCATCCGCCGCCGCCGCCAGCCGCCCGCCCATCTCTGCCAGATCGGCATAGGGCGCGCCGTCCGGCGCATGGTGGATGTAGTGGAACTCCCCCACGCGGGTGAAACCGCTTTCAAGCATCTCCACAAAAGCCATGGCGGCGATGGATTGCATCTCCTCCGGCCCGATGCGGTGGGCGAAGCGGTACATCACTTCCCGCCAGGTCCAGAAACTATCCGCCGCCGGCCCCCGCACCTCCGCCAGCCCGGCCATGCCGCGCTGAAAGGCGTGGCTGTGCAGGTTGGGCAGGCCTGGCAGGGCGATGGCGTGGCGCTCATCGTTTGGCTGGGGCGGGGTGTTGGTTTGCACGCTGGTGATGACGCCCGAGGTCAGTTCCAGCCGCACCTGATCGGCCCAGCCGGTGGGAAGCAGGGCGTGGTGGAACCAGAGGGCTTGGGTCACGAGCGGGCTTCCTTGGGTGAGGATTCTTGGCTGGGGGTGAGGATAATGTATAGACATTAATAATGTATAGACATAAAAGGGATGTGAGTTTGTCACTTTCCCAACCGTCACCCCGGCCGCAGCATGGGTGACGGTGGAGAAGCGTAAGGCGCAGTGAAACAAAGGCCCCCATCGCCAGCCGGCCCAATCGGGTAACGGGCCAAAAAACAACCCAGGGAGCAACCAGCGCGCATGACACCGGCTGATCATCTGTGGAAGAACGCCCGTCTGGCCACCATGCGCGCCGACCTGCGCGGGTTGGGGGTCGTGGAGGATGGCATCATCGCCGCCCGCGATGGCCGCATCCTTTATGCCGGGCCGGCCAGCGATGCCCCCGCCCTCAACACCGTTACTGTGACGGATTGCCAGGGGCGTTGGATCACCCCTGGCCTGATTGATTGTCACACCCATCTGGTCCATGCCGGCGACCGCGCGCATGAATTTGAACTCCGCCTGACGGGGGCGACCTATGAAGACATCGCCCGCGCCGGTGGCGGCATCGTCTCTACCATGCGCGCCACCCGCGCGGCGGATGAGGCGGAACTGATCCGCCAGACCATGCCGCGCCTGGATGCGCTGTTGGCCGAAGGGGTGACGACGGTTGAGGTGAAATCCGGCTATGGCCTGTCCCTGGCGGATGAATTGAAAATGCTGCGCGCCGCCCGCGCGCTGGCCGATGCCCGACCGGTCAACATCGCCACCACCTTTCTGGGTGCCCACGCCGTGCCGCCGGAATTTGCCGACGACCATGATGCCTATATCGATCTGGTCTGCCGCAAGATGATCCCCGCCGTGGCCGAACAGGGCTTGGCCGATGCGGTGGACGGGTTCTGTGAGGGGATCGGCTTTTCGCTGGCGCAGGTGCGCCGCGTCTTCCATGCCGCGAAGAGCAATGGGTTGGCGATCAAGCTGCACGCCGAACAATTGTCCAACCTGCAGGGCGCGGCCCTTGCCGCCTCGCTCGGGGCGTTGTCCGCCGATCATCTGGAACATGTGGATGAAGCGGCGGTGCGCGCCATGGCCACGGCCGGCACGGTGGCGGTGATGCTGCCGGGGGCGTTTTACTTCACCCGTGACACCAAACTGCCACCCATCGACCTGTTCCGCCGCCATGGCGTGGTGATGGCGCTGGCCACCGACTGCAACCCGGGCACCGCGCCGCTCACCTCCCTGTTGCTGGCGATGAATATGGGGGCGACCCTGTTCCGCCTGTCGGTGGAAGAATGCCTGCTGGGCGTCACAAGCCATGCCGCCCAGGCGCTCGGCCGGCTCGACAGCGTGGGCACGCTGGAGGCCGGCAAGGCTTGCGACCTCGCCATCTGGGATATCGAACGACCGGCGGAGCTGGTCTACCGCATGGGTTTCAACCCGCTGCACAGCCGCATTTTCAGGGGACAATGATGCCTACCACACTGACCCTCACCCCCGGTGCCGTCAGCCTGGACCAGTGGCGGGCGATCTATCAGGGGGCGGTCCCGATGCTGGACCCGGCCTGCCATGCCCAGGTGCAGCGCGGGGCCGATACGATCACCCGCATCATCGCCAAGGGGGAACCCGTCTATGGTGTGAATACCGGGTTCGGCAAGCTGGCCTCTGTCCGCATTGCCGACGCCGATCTGGCGGAATTGCAGCGCAATATCGTGTTGAGTCACGCCGCCGGCGTCGGTGAGCCGATGCCGGAAAATGTGCTGCGGCTGATGATGGCGCTGAAACTGGCCAGTCTGGGCGTCGGCGCATCGGGCGTGCGGGTGGCGGTGCTGACCCTGCTGGAGGCCATGCTGGCCAGGGGGATTTTGCCCGTGGTGCCGGCGCAGGGGTCCGTGGGCGCGTCGGGCGATCTGGCGCCGCTGTCGCATATGGCCGCCGCGATGATCGGCCATGGCGAGGTGACGGTGGAGGGGGTACGCCAACCCGCAGCCGCCGCCCTGACTGAGGCTGGCCTGTCGCCCTTGCTGCTGGGGCCGAAGGAAGGCTTGGCGCTGCTGAACGGTACACAATTTTCCACCGCCTATGCCTTGGCTGGGCTGTTTGAGGCGGAAAGGCTGCTGCAAAGTGCTTTGGTGACCGGTGCCCTGTCGACGGAAGCCGCCAAGGGGTCCGATACACCGTTTGACCCGCGCATCCACAGCCTGCGCGGCCATCAGGGGCAGATTGACGTGGCGGATACGCTGCGCCGGCTGATGGCGAACTCCGCTATCCGCGATAGCCACCGCGATAATGATGTGCGGGTGCAAGACCCCTATTGCCTGCGCTGCCAGCCGCAGGTGATGGGGGCCGCCCTGGACCTGCTGCGGCAGGCGGCCCGCACCCTGTTGATTGAGGCGAACGCCGTTTCCGACAATCCGCTGGTCTTTGCCGAGGATGACAGCGTTCTGTCCGGCGGGAATTTCCATGCCGAGCCGGTGGCCTTTGCCGCCGACATGGTGGCCATGGCGATCTGTGAGATTGGCAGCCTGTCCGAACGGCGCGTCGCCATGCTGGTGGACCCGGCCTTGTCCGGCCTGCCCGCCTTCCTGACGCCGAAGCCGGGCCTGAATTCCGGCTTCATGATCCCGCAGGTGACGGCCGCTGCCCTGGTTTCAGAGAACAAGCAGCGCGCCTATCCCGCCAGCGTGGACAGCATCCCCACCTCGGCCAACCAGGAAGATCATGTCTCCATGGCGGCCCATGGCGCGCGGCGGTTGATGGCGATGGTGGAGAACGGCTTTGCCGTGATTGCGATTGAGTGGCTGGCCGCCGCCCAGGGCTGCGATTTCCATGCGCCGCTGACCAGCAGTGCGGTGCTGGAAGCCGCCCGCGCCCGGCTGCGGTCGGATGTCCCGACGCTGGGGGAAGATCGCTATTTCCACGCGGACATTCAGGCGGCCTTGGCGCTGGTGCGCGGTGGGGCGCTGGTGGCGACGGTGGAAGGGTTGCCGGCGGTGGGGTGAGGGGGATTTTCCCCTCTGAAACACTTCCCATTCCCTCCAACCGTCACCCCGGCGAAGGCCGGGGTCCAGGGTCACAAGCGCTTCGCTCTACGAAACTGGACCCCGGCCTTCGCCGGGGTGACGGTAAAGAAAGAGCCAACCAGCTCCCAAGGAACCACCCCATGCCCCACACCCATCCCTGGCTGGACATCACCCGTGGCACGGTCCCGCTGATCCTGTCCATCCCCCATGCCGGCACCGACATTCCCGATGATATCGTGCCCGCCCTGGCCGATCCTTGGCTGGCGCGCAAGGATGCGGATTGGCATGTGGCGGACCTCTACGCTTTCGCCGCCGACCTGGGGGCGACCATCATCCGCACCCGCCTGTCGCGGACGGTGATCGACGTGAACCGTCCGCCCGATGGCGCATCGCTCTATCCTGGACAGGCGACGACCGACCTCTGCCCGCTGACCAGCTTCGACGGCGAACCGCTCTACCGCCCCGGCCAGGAACCGGACGCGGCAGAACTGGCCCGCCGCCGCGCCCTCTACCACACGCCCTATCACACGGCCCTGGCAACCGAGATCGCGCGGCTGAGCGAACAGCACCCAAGCGTGGTGCTGTATGATTGCCATTCCATCCGCTCCCGCGTGCCGCGCCTGTTTGATGGCGACCTGCCGCATTTCAATATCGGCACCAACAGCGGCACCGCCTGCGCCCCCGCCCTGCAGGCGGCGGTGGAGCGGGCGTGCGACGTCACACAGTTCAGCCGTGTCAGCAATGGCCGCTTCAAGGGCGGCTATATCACCCGCCATTACGGCCAGCCCGCCAATGGCGTGCATGGGGTGCAGATGGAACTGGCCTGCCGGGGCTATCTGGCGGAACCAGCCTGGCCGCTGGATGCAACCAACTGGCCACCCGCCTTTGATCCCGCCTATGCCGCACCGATGGTGTCGGCCTTGACCCACATTCTCACCATCTGCCGCGACTGGGCGCTTGAAGGGGACAGGACATGAACCGTATCGACAATTCCCGCCGCATCAAGGCCGCCCATGGCAGCACCCGCAGCGCCAAAAGCTGGCAGACCGAAGCCGCACTTCGGATGTTGATGAATAACCTGGACCCGGACGTGGCCGAACGGCCGGAAGAACTGGTCGTGTATGGCGGCATCGGTCGGGCGGCGCGCGACTGGCAGAGCTTCGACCGCATCGTCGCGGCGCTGACAAAGCTGGAGGATGACCAGACCCTGCTGGTGCAATCCGGCAAGCCGGTGGGGGTTTTCCGCACCCATAAAGATGCGCCGCGCGTGCTGATCGCCAATTCCAACCTCGTCCCCCATTGGGCCAACTGGGACAAGTTCCACGAGCTGGATGCCAAGGGCCTGATGATGTATGGCCAGATGACGGCGGGAAGCTGGATCTATATCGGCACCCAAGGCATCGTCCAGGGCACCTATGAGACATTTGTGGAGGTGGGGCGACGCCATTATGGCGGCAGCCTTGCCGGGCGTTGGATTCTCACCGGCGGCTTGGGCGGCATGGGCGGGGCGCAGCCGCTGGCCGCCGTGATGGCGGGCGCGTCTTGTCTGGCGGTGGAATGCCAGCCGTCGCGCATCGACATGCGCCTGCGCACGGGCTATCTGGACCGCGCCACCGACAATCTGGATGAAGCACTTGCCCTCATCGCCCAAGCCTGTACGGAGAAAAAACCCCTCTCTGTCGGCCTGCTGGGCAATGCGGCGGATATCTTCCCGGAACTGGTGCGCCGGGGCGTGCGGCCCGATGCGGTGACGGATCAGACCTCCGCCCACGACCCGATCAATGGCTATCTGCCGCGCGGCTGGACGCTGGACCAATGGGCCAAGGGCCGCGAAAGCGACCCGAAGTCGGTGGAACGCGCCGCGCGCGCCAGCATGGCCGAACAGGTGCGCGCCATGCTGGATTTCTGGAAGGCCGGCGTACCCACCCTGGATTACGGCAATAACATCCGCCAGATGGCGCTGGAGGAAGGGGTGGCGGATGCGTTCGCCTTCCCCGGCTTCGTGCCGGCCTATATCCGCCCGCTCTTCTGCCGGGGCATCGGCCCGTTCCGCTGGGCGGCCTTGTCCGGCGACCCGGAGGATATTTACAAGACCGACCAGAAGGTAAAGGAGCTGCTGCCCGATAATGCCCAACTGCATCACTGGCTGGACATGGCGCGGGAAAAGATCAAATTCCAGGGCCTGCCGGCCCGCATCTGCTGGGTGGGGCTGGGCGACCGCCACCGGCTGGGGCTCGCCTTCAATGAGATGGTGGCCAAGGGCGAGCTGAAGGCCCCGGTGGTGATTGGCCGCGATCACCTGGACAGCGGCTCCGTCGCGTCGCCCAACCGGGAGACAGAGGCGATGCAGGATGGCTCGGATGCCGTCTCCGACTGGCCCTTGCTGAACGCCCTGCTGAACACGGCGTCGGGGGCGACCTGGGTGTCGCTGCACCATGGCGGCGGCGTCGGCATGGGCTTTTCCCAGCATAGCGGCATGGTGATCGTGGCCGACGGCACGCCCGAGGCTGCCAAGCGCCTGGAACGGGTGCTGTGGAACGACCCCGCCACCGGCGTGATGCGCCATGCCGATGCCGGGTATGATATCGCGCAGGAATGCGCGCGCGATAAGGGACTGGATTTGCCGGGGATATTGGGGTGAGGGAGAAATAGCGTTATAATACCAAGCAGCCGAGGGTTTGACCCTTGGTGGCTTGGAGGCCGGCGGTCGCCGGCCTCCAAGCCAAGCTGCCGGATGGCAGCGCCCGGCACCTGAGGGAACACAAAACCTCCCTGGATCAGTCACGATCAAGGGAGATTGGTATAAGGTATCATTGCCTCAAATGAAGACACTTGAGGCAATGATACAGTTTTGGATTATATAGCGGGCAATCTTCTGCCTGTGACGTGGTAACCCAGGCAGATACTTCCTATTTTACTGTGCAAATTCTGATCGAAACGACCCCGATTTAAAACCGTTCCGTTTCAGATACAACAGCGTCAGGACGCATGGGCGGGCAGACGACCAACATATTCAAAATTCTCCCCGTCCCGGCGACCAAAGACGTAAAGATGCTCTGGGGAAAGAATGCCTTGTTGCCATCCCTGAAAGTAGCGCTTTCGGCCCTTGGCATCTGCAGCTGCGTGATAGCAGTAGGCGACCAACTCTGAGCAGAACAATTTTGGAGACCGATTGTTCTTTAGATCACTGCTGAATTTACTCGTTGAATCGGCCACCGCGGATCTAGCAAGGTCGATAAGTTTATCGCCGCCAGAAACCCCACCAAGGCTAGCAACGCTACCAATCGCCTTGTAGCCAATGGTCAGATATAAGTTCTTGTGGTCGTATTCTACCTTTACTGGCGTAGATTCCTCGAAAATATTCAGATTATTCGCTGATTCATCGGGAAGTAATTCTTTGGCCATCTGAACGGCAATTTGTCTGATTTGAGAATCTCGACAACGCAAGACATAAAAATCATATTCGTTGTAGTTGCAGCCATTGAAGCTGCTATGGTCTCTCAAGGGGGAAATACCAATGCCCTTGTCCACAGCTTCGATGACTCTCCGATTGCCTATATAGATCATGGCATGTGTTAGTTTATGGGAATCTTTATATCCTCTTAGGCCATTCAATGAAAGCTGAGCGAGATTAATGGCTGATGATGTTTTGTCATCACTATGTAGTCTTTTTAGCAGTATATCTCCCGGTTCCAATTTATCGGTTGTAATTGATTTTGAATTTGGATTGTCAATATCATCATTTTTATTAAAAACCTTATCATAGGTTTTTTCTTTCACCGCGCTGCCAGCGTCTATTATAACCCCTCCTGCCTTGATGGCGCCGCGCCCAACAGCTCTCGCTCCCTCAGACCCGACATCAACGGCAGCACTGGCAGTTCTCTTCAGGATATTAACAGTCCCGCTGATGAGGGCAAAATCGGCAACCTTGTCCTCGCCTTCTTCACCCTCAGTGTCAACCCCGCCTTCCGGGTCGACTGATTGCATCCCCGAGGCAAGAGCACCCAACAAATCTTGGCCGTCGGGTGTCAAGGCGAACAAGTATGAATTCTCTGAATCCTCCACCCGGATGATATCCGTATCCACATGGAATACAGATACCAGTTTATCTGGACTATCATGAAGGTAAAGATTATCACCTTCTTTTACATCATTGACGGATATTGTCTCTATGTGAACCCTCTGTACCGTTCCGTTATCGATTTGCGAAGGCATGATCTTCCTCTCTGTGTTTGTTATCGTGAAGTTTAGGTGATTGGAGAACCAACATTGTCTGGGTCAGTTCGATGAACTGGAGGCAGGGCTGTAGATCTTTCTGTGACCCTCAACGTCCAAAGGGGACAGAGACAAAGACCCACTGAAATTTGACAACTCACATGGTTGAACCATCAAGGATTTTTCATCTTTTTGATTGATCAAAACACTCGCTAGTCCGGGCGGAAGCTGGTTTGCTGTACCATTGCAAATATTCTCATGAACATATCCCAATATGTGTCCCAACTCGTGCCGGATGATTCCGATTTTTTCTACGTTTTCGGAGAAATAGGCAGGAGATATCCGTAAAATTCTATTCTTACTCTCTGACGTTGGAAAAAAGGAACGGGCTATATATGCTGGGGCTTTTTTCTCGCCTGATGATAATAATATTGATCCAATATATCTCACTCTAAATGTGGCTTTGCTTTTTTCATATACGCGAGTAAAAGAGACGCCACACTCAGCGCAGGCATTCTCCCAATCCTTAGCCGCTGCTGCTAAACTAGAAGCAACAATTGTCTCGCGCATGCAAGTTTTCGTGGGTGTCCATTGCCGACCACACAGTTCTTGTGCGTCAATCCAATAAGTAAGGGTTCTCTGACCTGATGGCCAGATTGCTGCTTTCTGTCTAATGTCCGATATCTGTAACGCCCCGTCGGTCACCGCCGGGTTGATAAGCACTTGCAGGGCGACACTACGTTCGGGAAACGCCGCCAAGACAATGAGAAGCAAGGGAACTCCGACAAAAGTTCCAACGCGGGATCTCATTTCACACCATTTCAGTGGGTGGTATCTGATCTACTTTTGCGTTTCTGATATATAACAGAGATCGTCCTATGGTGGAAAGAAAAATATGTACCCCATGTTTTATGACGATTTAGTGTTCAAACGGTTCCATACAATGGTGTTGTGGACGTGGCGCCTTCTGCGGGGCGGTCTCTGTCGTGAACGGCTTCCGGGTGAGCGGAAGCCGTTCGGGTATTCCCGCCACGGGGTCTGCCTGTCGCCATTCCGCCCATGGACGGGAAAAAACATGGGGTGACGCAAACCTCGCTTACGCCGCCCGGATGGCCGCGAAGAAGCGGGTGATCTCATCCTGCAACAGGGTGGCGTTGCGGGCGAGGTTGGAGGAGGCGAGAGAGACCTGACGCGACATCTCGCCCGCTTCCTCCGCCGCACCCGTCACCTGACCCATGGCACCGTCCACCTGCACCACGCTGCCCGCGGCGTCCGACACGCTGCCAGCGATTTCCGACGTGGCGGCGGATTGCTGTTCCACCGCATGGGCGATTTCCTCGGCGATCTGGCTTTGGCCAGCGATGGCGGTGCTGACCTGCCGGATGGCGGCAACCGACTGTTCCGCCACTTTCTGGATTTCGCCGACCAGCCCGGTGATATCGTCGGTGGCGCGCGCCGTCTGGGTGGCCAGCGCCTTCACCTCCCCCGCCACCACGGCAAAGCCCTTGCCGGCCTCCCCGGCGCGGGCGGCCTCAATCGTGGCGTTCAGTGCCAGCAGGTTGGTCTGGGCGGCAATGTTGGAGATCAGGCCCACCACTTCGCCGATGCGCTGGGCAGCACTGGCCAGACTGGCCAGCGTATGGTCGGCCTGTTCGGCCTGTTCCATGGTCTGGCCGGCGGATTGGCTGGACCGGCTGGCCTGGCGCTGGATTTCAGCGATGGAGCCGGACAGTTCCTCTGCGGCGGCGGCCACGGCCTGGATCTTGTCGCTGGCGGCGTTGGTGGCCCCGGTGGCGGCCTGCGACTGGCGCAGCGTCTCCCCGGAAATGCCGGACATCTGCGCTGCTGTCGCTTCCAGCTCGGTGGAGGCCGACGACATCTCCCGGATGGCCAGGGAGGCGGTGACGTCAAAATCGGCGATCAACCGTTCCAGTTCGGCCGTATGGCGGTCGCGGGCGGCGCGCTGGTCGGCCTCCACCGCGCGCAGGCGGGCGGCCTCCTGGCCAGCCTGCTTCAGCACGGCAACCGACCGGGCCATGGCGCCCAGCTCATCCTGGCGGTTGGCATGGGGCACATCGGCGCTGTAATCCTCCCGCGCGAACAGGCCGATGGCGTGGCCCAGCTCGGCCAGCGGGCGCAGGATCTGCCGCGTCACGATCAGGATGGCCAGCCCCACCATGCAGAGCCCCACCAGCACCACCAATATGGCCCCCGTCAGGCCCCAGCCGCGGGCGCTGCGCAGGGCCGTTGCCTTGGCGCTGGTGGCCTGTTCCAGTGTCTGGCGGGCCTGGATCACCGTATCAATGGCGCCGCTGGCGGATTTGAACCAGCCCTGGCTGTCCACCGGATAGGCGGCACCGGATGCAGCAGCGGCCAGTACCTGCTTCAACTCCGTATCAATGCGGGCGGTGGCCTGTGCGGCCACGCTGACCCCATCGCGGAAGGACGGTGCCAGCCGGCTGGCCCGTGCTTCGGCCCCGGCCAGACTGATGGCGATGGCGCCGCTGGCATGGCCGATGGACCCCAGCTGGGTGGGGCTGGGCGGTTTGGCGGTGGCAATGATGCCGGCCACCATGCCGCGCTGCCGGCCCAGATGTTCGGCCACCACCGCCAGATCGGTGGTCACGGCCAGACCTTCGGCCAAAGCGGCCTCGTCCGACAGAGCAATGCCGGCAATATCCTGCCGGGCCTGGGCCAGCAGATTCTCGATGACACCGGTTGCCGTGGCGAACCAGGGGCCGGGTTCCCGCGCGCCGGTTCCATCCATGGCTGCGGTCGCCTTGGCCCTGGCGCTGTCCAGGCTGGAAAGAGCGGACTGCAGGGCGCCGGCCTGCTGCATGGCGGCCCGGACATTGACCAGGGCGGCGTCCACCGCCTGGCGGGCCTTGTCCACCGCTGCGCGCTGTTCGGCGCTGGTGGCAGCGCCCGCGATGGCCGCATTCGTGCTGCCCCGTTCCACTGCAAGTTTTCCGGCGGCATCCAGCATGATGGCGGCCTGCCGGTTACTATCCGATGCTTGTTCAGCCGTACTCATTCCCTGCCAGGCGAAGAAACCCTGTACAAGAGATTGCGTCAGCGAAAGCAAGGCCAGTACAGTGACAATTCCAACAACTTTTATTTTAATGCTAAGGCGCATGATCGTTCCCTCTCTTACTCCCTGTAGGGGATTAAGGGAACTTCGTTAACGATTCCATAATCGCGCCCACCTGCCTCCGTACTTATGAGATAGATCAATTCGGCGAGCCCTTAACCAGTCTTAAGCGATGATTTGCCCTCTCTATTGTCTGCGGCGGCGACCACATCCGGCAGATCGATCTCTCTGACACGGGGGAATACCGTGTCGGCCTGCTTCAGCAACGCCCGGTCGCCGATGCCGATGGCGACCATGCCGGCGGCCTTGATGGCGGTGATGCCGGCCTGGCTGTCTTCAATGCCGATACATTCACTGGGTGCAACGCCCAGGGCAGTGGCCACCGACAGGAAGATGTCGGGGGCTGGCTTGGGGTGGGCGATGGCTCCGGCATCGGCCACATGGTCCAGCAGGCCCAGGATGCCCAGCCTGTCCAGCAGGGTGGGGGCATTGCGGCTGGCCGAGGCGACGCCGATCTTCAACCCTGCCGCCCGCGCCTGGGCCAGCAGCGGCCGCACGCCGTCAAACAGGTCGGCAGGGCTGTAGCCGGCGATGATCGCCTGATAATAGCCGTTCTTGGTGTCGGTGGCCTTTTGCCGTGCTGCTGGCGAAAGGGTCAGGCCCGACCCGTCCAGCAACATGGTCAGCGACGTCTCGCGGTCGATGCCCTTCATCGCCTCATTCCGGCGGCGGTCGAAGGGCACGCCCAGATCGTCGGCCAGCCGCTTCCACGCCTGATAATGCGCCTCTGCCGTGTCGGTCAGCACCCCGTCCAGATCAAAGATCAAGGCACGGGCCGGCCAGGGGAAGGGGGAGAGCGCTAGGCAGTGGCTTTCCCCGGCGGTCAGGGGGAAAGGCTTGCCATAATGGTGAAGGGTCAGGGGCGGGCCCTCCAGCAGGCTGTAACAGGCGCCCGCCGCCGTCACCTGCACCCGCAGCCGCCGCCCCTGCCAGAGGATGCCGAAGCCATAGGCGGCCCAGCCGGCCGGCAGGGTGGGGCGGAACCGGGCGATGCCGCCATGCCAGCGCAGGCCGCCAAAGCCCCAGGCGATGCCCAGCCAGCTTCCCGCCATGGCGGCCATATGCACGCCATGGCTGGCATTGCCATGCAGGTCGTCCAGATCCACCCGGGCGGTCTGGTGGTAATAGGCCAGCGCCTTTTCCGCCTCCCCCAGTTCGGCGGCGATGATGGCATGGGTGCTGGGGGACAGCGTGCTGTCATGCACGGTGATCGGTTCATAATAGGCGAAATTGCGCCGCTTCAGCCCGTTATCCATGGCCTGCCCGGCCAGCAGCATGGCCTGTACCACATCGGCCTGCTTGCAGACCTGATGGCGGTACAGGGCCAGCGGATGGAAATGCAGCAGCAGGGGGAATTTATCCAGCGGGGTGCCGGCGAAATCCCACAGCGGCTTGTCCAGGAAATCATCATCCTGCGGGGAGACGCCCAGCAACGGGTCGGTGGGCAGATACATGGCATCCGCCGCCCGCTGCCAGAGATCGGCCTCCGCCGGCATCAACCCGATCTGCCCTGCCAGAACCGCCAGCCGGTCGGGCGCTTCCCGCGCCATGCGGCGGTAAAGGTCGGCGGCATGGGCCAGATGCGCCTGTGCCATGGCATTGGTGTAAAAGTTGTTGTTAACCAATGCCGTATATTCATCAGGCCCCGTCACTTCATGGATGGTGAAGGCACCGCCCTTGCGCGGGTTGAAACGGCCGATCTGCGGCCAGATGCGTACCGTTTCAAACAGCATTTCCGCCAGATGGGTGTAAAGGAAGGTGCTGTCGCCCGTCACCTCCTCATAAAAGCGCACGGCAAAGGCGATATCGGCGTTGATATGATATTGCGCTGATCCGCTGGGATAATGGGCTGAACATTCATCCCCGGCGATGGTGCGCCAGGGGTACAGCGCGCCGGCCGCATGGCCCATGGCCCGCGCATGGGCGCGGGCCCGTTCCAGCCCGCGCACGCGATATTCCAGCATCCGCCGCGCCAGCCCCGGATCAGTCAGGGCCAGGGCGGGCAGCACGAAGGTTTCGGTATCCCAGAAATAATGGCCCTCATAGCCTTCGCCCGTCAGCCCCTTGGCAGCGATGGAACTGGTGCCGGTGCGGCCGGTGGACTGGAACAGGTGGAACAGGTTGAAGCGGATGGCCTGTTGCAGGGCCGGGTCGCCCTCGATCGTCACATCGGCATCGCCCCAGAACTTGTCCAGTTCCTGGCGCTGACGGCGGGCGATACCATCCCAGCCCATGGCGCGGGCGGCGGCCAGCACGCCGCCTGCTTCCTCAAACAGGGCTCGGGCGATCTCCGGCCCCGCCTGTTCGGCGGTGCCATAGGCGACGAATTTCTCGATGGTCAGTTCCTGACCGGGCGTCAGTTCGCCGCTGAACGGCTCCACCAGGGAATGCAGGGTTTGCCACACCGGTTCCGCCGTCAGCCCCGGCCCCGGCCGATGGGTCTGGCGGATGACGGCGATGCGCTGGCTGAAGCGGGCCTGCTGCACCAGCCCCGCCGGCACGCCATTCTGTTCTATCGGCTGGCTGTCGACACCGCCATGGCCCAGGGTCACGCCGATGCGCGGATCGTCCCCCTGCTTTTCTGCCCGCTTGCCCCATTGAATGCTGGAGAGCAGGGCCACCGGCCCGCTGTAATCCAGTGAGCGCACCGTCAGCCGCACCGCCATCAATTGCGGATGGGCGAGGGAGACCAGACGTTGGCCTTCGATCTCCACGCTGGCCCCTTTTGGGCTGGTCCAGCGCAGGATGCGGCCCATGGTGCCAGCGCGCAGGTCCAGTTCACACAACAGCCCGTCCAGCAGCCCGTCGCGTATATTCACCGGCTCATCCCCCAGCACGATGCGGATATATTTGCCATCCGCCACCGGCACACGGGTGTCGGTGGCGGTGGCAAAGCCGGGGAACCGTTCATGATAATGGATCGGCGCCTGTTCGAAGAAATCGGCCAGAAAGGTGGCGTCGGTCAGGCTGGGCACCTCGTCAATGCCACCCCGGACGCCCAGGGTGCCATTGGCCAGGGCGAACAGGCTTTCATTCTGCGCCGCCTTTTCCGGATCATAGCCGGTGCGCCGGATCACCCATCCGGTATCGTCGGTCCATGCCGGTTCTTTGCGGGTGGTCTCTTTCGGCCGGCCCGGTTGCGGACCCATGGCCGGTCGGGTGGGGGGCACCCTTTCCTGCACGCAAACCTCCTTCAACAGCGACGGGCCCCGTCGGCGGCTCCTTGCGGTCAGCGCCGGGCGATGGGGCCTTGCCGGGGTATAACCCCGGGGAAGGGCGGTTGTTTCACAAGGCGAGTGTGCGGAGCGGGAGGGCGATTATGCCAGCGGCGTCTCAGCCCGCCGTTTCTGGCGAGTGCGGGTCCATATCATCCAGCCCATGCCCATGGCCTGCAAGATCAGTCCGGTGATAACCACGAACATGGCCGGGCCGACGACACCATTATCGATCCCCAGCCGGAACTTATTGATACTGAACAGGATCAGCCGCACCGTTGGCATGATGATCCAGGCCAGATAGGGCAGGGCGATGGCCAGGGTCGGCCCCCGCAGGGCCGGGTCATGATGGCGCAGCAGCAAGATCAGGATCGGCGCGATCAGCAGAATCTGCGCCAGCATGGACAGCCCCATGATCACCCCGATCAGCGGGCCATAGGCGGTGGCAATGACCATCAGCATGATGATGGTGACGGCTCCCACCAGCAGGGCAGGCCAAGCCGCCGTCGACCGACCCAGAAACCGGCAATGGCCGATATAATCCAGCAATATGGCCAGATACATCAGCAAAAAACCGGGCAGGAACAGCAGGCGCAGTTCGGGCTGGGTGCCGACCAGATGCACGGCGGCACCGGCTGCCAGCACCAAACGCGCCACGGCCCAGGTGCCGACCCCGCGCAAATATGGATTACCCAGGCGAAAAAAGGCCAGCAGCGCGGCGGTGGCCAGGGCCACGGCCGTCATGTTCAGGAACAGCGGTGCCAGGTTCAGGCTGGCTGGCAATCAAGGCTCCCGCGCACAGACAACGGCCCAATCATACAAATGTCGGACCTGCTGTTATGCCTACCTCGAAAGGATAGGAAAGTCAGCCCTTGATCGGCAGGATGCTCCATAAACTTGCCGGGGCGGCTGCATGCCCGCCCCGGCCTTCGCACGCATCAAATCTTAGCGATGCGCAGATTGTTGGTGCTGCCAGACTGGCCAAAGGGGATGCCGGCGACGATGACGATGCGCTGACCGCTTTGCGCGAAGTCGGACGTCACGGCCAATTCTTTGGCGCGGGTCACCATTTCCTCGTAATTGCCGACATCGCCGGTCTGGATGGCGTGCGCGCCCCAGACCAGGGCCAGACGGCGGGCCACATCGGCATTGGGGGTGGCGGCCAGCACGGCCACATCCGGCCGGTTGCGGGCGATACGGGCCACGGTATTGCCGCTGGCGGTGAAGGCGAAAATGGCGGCGGCCTTGATGGTGTCGGCCAGATCGGCGGCAGCCCCGGCCACAGCGTGGGACGGGGTGCTGTCCAGCTCCGGCTCCAGTGCTGTGACGATGGGGCGATAGGCGCTGTGCCGTTCGGTGGAGGTGATGATCCGGCTCATCATTTCCACCGATTCCACCGGATACTGGCCCGACGCGCTTTCCGCCGACAGCATCACCGCATCGGCGCCATCATAGACGGCGGTGGCGACGTCGGAGGCTTCCGCGCGGGTGGGGGTGGGGGCGGCCACCATGCTGTCCAGCATCTGGGTGGCGACGATCACCGGCTTGGCGGCCAGACGCGCGGCGCGCACCAGTTCCTTCTGCCGGCCGGGCACCTGTTCGGGCGGGATTTCCACGCCCAGATCGCCGCGCGCCACCATGATGGCATCCGACAGGCGGATGATATCGTCGATCTTTTCCAGCGCCTGCGGCTTTTCGATCTTGGCCACCAGCCCGGCGCGGTCGCCGATCAGGCCCTTGGCCTCCATCACGTCGGACGGGCGCTGCACGAAGGACAGCGCCACCCAATCCACGCCCAGCGACAGGCCGAAAGCCAGATCGGCCCGGTCCTTCTCCGTCAGCGGCGACAGGTCCAGCGCCGTGCCCGGCAGGTTGACGCCCTTGCGGTTGGAAATGACGCCATCCACCATCACTTCGGCGTCAATGGCATTGTCGGTGACGCCGCGCACGGTGACGCGCACCCGACCGTCATCGATCAGCAGATCCTGGCCCGGCATGATGGCGGCGAAAATTTCCGGGTGGGGCAGGGGGATATTCTGCTTGGTCCCCGGCTCCTTGCCCAGGACGAAGCGGACGCGTTCGCCCTTCACCAGCTCTTCCTTGCCATTGACCAGGGTGCCGATGCGAATCTTCGGGCCCTGAAGATCCTGCAGGATGCCGATGGGCCGGCCGACTTCCTTTTCCAGGGCGCGGATGGCGGCATGGACCTTGGCATGGTCCTCATGCGTGCCATGGCTGAAATTCAGCCGGAACACATCGGCCCCGGCCAGGAACAGTTCGCGCAGCTTTTCCGGCGTATTGCTGGCCGGGCCGACGGTGGCGACGATCTTGGCGTGACGATGGCGACGCATGGGGACGATGCTTCCTTCCTGAAACGGATTGGTGGCCGACGGGTGCGGCCACTCGTTATCCCTTTCTAGCACCGATCCGGGCGGATTTGATCCCCCAACATGCAGAACGGGGCAAAAAATGTAACCCCATTACAAGAATCGGCGCTGGAAAGGGATGTAGCGTTTCAGGAAGCAAGCTGGCGGGGGCTTACCCTGCCGAGGGGCGGGGACCGCGCGGACCCCGCTGGGCATTGCCATTGCCTGCGCCGCTGGTGGCGACCGGCTTGCCACCGCCGCCACCGTTACCACGGTGCCGGCGACGGTTGCGGGCGGGATTACCCTGCTTCTCGCCACCGGCTTCCTCTGCGGCGCGCGGGCCGGGTCGGGCCGGACGGGAGGCGTCGCCGCCACGGCCGGCGGCCGGCTTGGCCTGTCCCGGTCGGCCAGCGTCCGGCCGGGGACGGCGCGGGCGTTGCGGCTGGGCCGGCCGATCGGGCTTGGGTGTCGGCAGGGCGGCAGCGGCGGCCGGCAGCATCGTATCGGGGGCGATGGTCTGGCGTGTCAGCTTTTCAATCGCGCGCAGCAGCGGGCGCTCACCGGGGGTGACCAGGGAGACGGCGCGGCCTTCCCGCCCCGCACGGCCGGTGCGGCCGATGCGGTGCACATAGGCTTCGGCCACTTCCGGCAGGTCGAAATTGAACACATGGGTGACGCCATCCACATCAATGCCGCGCGCGGCAATGTCGGTGGCGACCAGGGCGCGGGTTTCGCCATCGCGGAAGGCGTTCAGCGCCCGTTCGCGGGCATTTTGCGACTTGTTGGCGTGATAGGCGGCCGCCTCGATCCCGGCGCCGGCCAGTTGGGCGGCCAGCCGGTTGGCGCCATGCTTGGTGCGGGTGAAGATGATCGCCCCCTTCACCGCCGGATCGCGCAGCAGCGCCACCAGGGTGGGGGCCTTCTGCGCCGGTTCCAGCATGATGACGGACTGGGCGATCCGTTCCACCGTGGTGGATGGCGGCGTCACCTCCACCCGGACATGTTCGCGCAGCAGGCCGGCGGCCAGGGTGGAAACCTGATCGGGCATGGTGGCGGAGAAGAACATGGTCTGCCGCTTCTTCGGCAGGGCGGCGACGATCTTCTTCACCGCCGGCAGGAAGCCCATGTCCAGCATCCGGTCGGCTTCATCCAGCACGAAATATTCCACCGCATCCAGCCGGCACTTGCCCTGTGCCATCAGGTCGATCAGGCGGCCGGGCGTGGCCACCAGGATATCGATCCCGGCGGAGAGCTGGCGGATTTGCGGATTGATGGAAACGCCGCCATGCACGACGGCGATATTCTTGTCCAGCTGGATGCCCAGCAGGTCGAAAACAGCGCTGACCTGGATACCCAGTTCGCGGGTCGGTACCACCACCAGGGCGCGCGGCGCACCGGGGCGTGCCCGGCCACCGCTATTGGCCAGTGCCTGCAGCACGGGCAGGGCGAAGGCGGCTGTTTTGCCGGTGCCCGTCTGGGCCAGACCCAGAACATCGCGCCCGGCCAGGGCTGCCGGCAGGGCGGCGGCCTGGATAGGGGTAGGCTTGGAATAACCGGCGGCAATCAGACCAGCATTCAGGGGAGCCGTCAGGCCCAGCGTCGAGAAATCATCCATGGAGAACTGAAAATCCTTGTAAGCTCTGCCGGCCGCGCATGTCGCGGCCGCCCGGCTTCTTTGGGGCCGCCGGTGCCCATCCTCGCTGTATGCAGGCCATGGCGCCCCCAACACAAGCGGGCTTTCCGGCCCGCTGGCATGTGTGGAATGGCGGTAGGTGTTAACCCTTGCCCGCGCTGGATTGCTCCAGCGCCGCCGCCAGCCGCTTCAGGGTGCTGCGCAGTTCCACAATATCGGGCAGGTCCATGCCGGTGGCATGGCCGATTTCCAGCGGGATGCGGCGGGCCTTTTCCCGCATGGCGCGGCCCTCTTCCGTCAGGTCGATGCGCACCACCCGTTCATCGGCGGTATCCCGCCGGCGGGTGACGATGCCCTGTGCCTCCAGCCGCTTCAGCAACGGAGTCAGGGTGGCGCTGTCCAGCCCCAGCCGCTCCCCCAATACCCGCACGGGCAGCCCGTCCCCCTCCCACAGCACCAGCATCACCAGATATTGCGGATAGGTCAGGCCCAGCGCGTCCAGCCGGGGGCGATAGGCCCGCGTCATGGCATGGGACGCCGAATAGAGTGAGAAGCAAAGCTGCTCCGACAGCAACAAAGGGTCGCGGGCGTCGTTTTCCATGGGCTGGGTCGTTTCAAAGCTCGTCTGGTCAAGCCGACCATAGCACGCCTGCCGTTAAAGCGGCACCAGCAACAAAAACGCATAGCAAGCGATCTATTATCGCTCGATCAAATAAGTTGCGAGCGATCAGTTATCGTGCGATCTTTACCTCATCAAACGGGGCGCGCTGCGGCGGCCCCCCTGCCAACCGAAACAAGACCGACCAGGAGATATCATCATGAAGATCCTTTATACCGCGACGGCCAAGGCAACCGGTGGCCGTGATGGCCGCGCCACCTCTGACGATGGTCTGCTGGATGTGGCGCTGGCCGCACCCAAGGCGCTCGGCGGGGCCGGTGGCGCCACCAATCCGGAACAGCTGTTCGCCGCCGGCTATTCGGCCTGTTTCATCGGCGCGCTGAAATTTGTCGGCGGACGTGACAAGATCGCCGTGCCGGCCGATGTCTCCGTCACCGCCAATGTTGGCATCGGCCCGCGTGATGATGGTGAAGGGTTCGGCCTGGATGTGACGCTGAATGTCAGCCTGCCGGGTCTGGATGCCGCTGTGGCCAACGATCTGGTGGCCCGTGCGCACAAGGTCTGCCCCTACAGCCATGCCACCCGTGGCAATATCAATGTGACGACCAAGCTGGTTTGATCCGGCCTTTCTGCCCCGCAAAACCCCCGTGGCGCCCGCCACGGGGGTTTTTGTTTTCACGAAACTGTCTTGGTCCCTGTGATAGCCCTGAGCGTTGCCGTTCAGGCAGCGTTCAGGCTGGCCCCGCCAGGATGCCGCCATCCAGACAGGGCCGGTCCCGGCCCCGGTTGATCGCATGAGACCAAGGAGTTGACGATGAAGGCCCCCTCCGCCGCCCTGTTGACGGCGCTGCTGCTGCTGTCCGCCTGTTCGCCGGAAAAGAAAGCGGAAGTGCCCCCGGCACCGCCCGCCAGTACAGCGCAGGCCGGACCGGTGGCGGTGGCAGAGGTCGCGCCGGTGCTGGAGGTAGCCCCCGGCCAACCCGATGACGCACATAAGGGCGATGCGGATGACCCGGCCTTCTGGTTGAACCCCGCCGATCCGGCCAAAAGCCTGGTGATCGGCGCGGTGAAGAATGCCGGCCTGCGCGTTTATGACCTGTCGGGCAAGCTGGTGCAGCGCCTCGATCCCATTGCCGATGGCCGTTACAACAATGTCGATGTCGCCTATGGGCTGAAGCGCCCGGATGGCAGCCGCATGGATATCGCCGTGGCCAGCGACCGGGGCGGCGACCGGCTGATCGTCTGGCGCATCGACCCGGCGGCCCCCGGCGGCCCGCTGATCGATATCACCGACCTGTCCCAGGGCCAGGTCTTCCCCACCCGCCGTGCGCCGGACGGTTCGGGGGAGGTGGAAAACCCCGTTACGGACCAGCACAGCGCCTATGGCCTGACGCTCTGGCATGACAAGGCCACCGATACGGTCAGTGCCATTGTCGCCCAGCGCAAGGAAGGCCGGCTGGTGCAGCAGCGGCTGGTGGTGAAACAAGACGGCACGGTTGGCCATGAACGGGTGCGGGCCTGGGATTTCCCCTATAGCCACAAGGGCCAGGATCTGACGGCCAAGGATTGGTCACCGCAATTCGAAGGCATGGTGGTGGATGAGGAACGGTCGATCCTGTTCGCTGGGCAGGAGGATGTGGGCCTGTGGCGGGTGAACCTTGCCACCGGTGTGGCGGACGACAAGCCCTTCTATGAAACCCGGGGGGCGACCGACAGCCCGTTCAACAATCCCGACAGCCGGGTGGTGCGGGATGTTGAAGGGCTGGCGCTGTATCGCGGGGCCAATGGTCAGGGCTATCTGGTGGTCTCCAGCCAGGGCAGTGCCCATGGCGATCATCCCAAGCCGGATGCTTCCGGGCTGGATGACACGTTCGCCGTGTTCGAACGTGGCGGCGATAACCGCTATCTTGGTTCCTTCCGCATCAAGGCCGCCAATGGCGTGGATGGGGTGCAGGAATGCGACGGGGCGGAGATCGTCTCTTTCGTGCTGCCCGGATATCCGCAGGGCCTGCTGATGGTGCAGGACGGCTATAATGACGATCTGAACGGGATGAGCGGCAAACCCGCCTCCACCAATTTCAAGTTCGTCTCCTGGGCGGATGTGGTCAGCGCTTTCCCCGTACCGCTGCCGGTGCAGCCGGGCGGGCATGACCCGCGGGCCGGTTTTGCGCCTTGATCCCGGTGGGGGCAAAGCCAAACTGACCCTTATTCCGGTGGCACGATAACAGAGGGCGGTTGCAATGACCGCCCCCTTGACCATTTTCTGCCACTCCCCCCTTCCGTATTGGGCCGATCCACCCTTAAGATCAGCCGGCGACCGTGGATAATGGGTGGTCCCCTTGTCCATAATGGTGATACGTGGTCGTTACCTGAAGAAAGAATGGGGCGGCGAAGCCCCGGTGAGCGTTCCAGGGGAGGGGATCAGTCTATGGCATTCCGCATTCTGGTGGCCGACGATCATCCGTTGATGCGCGCGGCCCTGTGCCAATCGGTGACCGGTGCCATTGCGGGCCTGACGACGGTGGAGGCGGCGAACTTCCCGGAGGTGGAGGCGGCCTTGAAGCGGGAAGATAATATCGATGCCGTGCTGCTGGACCTGCATATGCCCGGCATGAACGGGCTGATCGGGCTGGCCTTGCTGCGCAACGAATTTCCTGCCGTGCCGGTGATTGTGGTCTCCGCGATGGAGGATGCCACCACCATCCAGCGCGCCATGGATTACGGCGCCTCTGGCTTCGTGCCGAAATCCGCCCCCATCACCCATATTGGCGAGGCGATCAAGGCGGTGATGGATGGCAATATCTGGCTGCCGCCCACCCAAGGCCCGGCCGTGCCGGGGGATGGCGACATGGCCGCCCGCGTGGCCGGCCTGACGCCGCAGCAATTGCGCGTGCTGGCCGGCATTGCGGAGGGCAAGCTGAACAAACAGATTGCCTATGAAATGGGCGTGGTGGAAACGACGGTGAAGGCCCATGTCACCGTCATCCTGCGCCGCCTGGGCGTGGTCAGCCGGACCCAGGCCGCCATCGTGGCCAGCAAGCTGGCGCTGTCCGGTGGTGGAGAGACGGCGGAGGCGTAATCTCCCCCACCGTCGCGCCCCTTACCGTTCCTTCACATAGGGCCGGCCGCTGGCCTTGGGCGGAATGGCCTTGCCCATGAAGCCAGCCAGCAGCAGCACGGTCAGCAGATAAGGCAGCGCCTCGATCAATTGTACGGGCACTTCGCCCAGGCCCGGCATCACCACGCCCTGCAGGCGGGTTTGCAGCGCGTCGGCGGCGGCGAACAGCAGGCAGGCCAGCAGCGTCGGCACCGGCTTCCACTTGCCCAGGATCAGGGCGGCCAGCGCCAGATAGCCTTTGCCGGCCGTCATATTGGTCTGGAAGCCCGCCCCTTGTGCGGTGGAAAGATAGGCACCGGCAAGGCCGCACAGCAGGCCAGCGATCAGCACCGCCTGATAACGCAGGGCCGGCACGGAAATGCCCGCCGTATCCACGGCGGCCGGGTTTTCGCCCACGGCGCGCAGGCGCAGGCCGAAACGGGTGCGATAGGCGACCCAGGCCGTCAGCGGCACCAGCGCCATGGCCAGATAGACCAGGATATTATGGCCGCTGATCACCTCGTAATAAAACGATCCCAGCACCGGAATGCCGCGCAGCGTCTCCGCCAGTGGCAGGGTCAGTTCGCCAAAACGGGCCGTGGCCGGCAGGTTGGGGGTACGGCCCCCCATTTCGAACCAGGCATTGCCCAGCACGGCGGTCAGCCCCATGGCGGTGATGTTCAGTGCCACGCCGGAGACCACCTGATTGCCCCGGTGGGTGATGCAGGCAAAACCATGCAGCAGCGCCAGCGCCAGCGATGCCCCGATGGCGGCCAGCAGGCCCAGCCCGGCCGACCCGGTGAAGGCGGCAGTGGCGGCGGCGGCGAACGCCGCCATCAGCATCTTGCCCTCCAGCCCGATATCCACCACGCCCGCGCGTTCGGAGAAGAAGCCCGCCAGGGCTGCCAGCAGCAGCGGGGTCGCCAGACGAAACATGCTGTCCAGCAGGGAAAGCAGCCAGAAATAGCTGTCCATCATCTCACACCCCCGCCGGCTTTGGCGTGAACAGCCGGACCAGTGTCGGCCGGAACATATGTTCCAGGGCGCCGGCAAACAGGATCACCACGCCCTGGATTACCACCACCAGCTCGCGGCTGATGGACGGATAGTCAAAAATCAGCTCCGTCCCGCCCTGGTACAGCATCCCGAACAGGATGGCGGCGGGCACGATGCCGGCGGGATGGTTGCGGCCCATCAGGGCCACGGCGATGCCGGTGAAGCCCATGCCCGCCGGGAAATTCAGCAGCAGACGATGCTGCACGCCATGGATTTCATTCACGCCCAGCAGGCCGGCCAGCGCGCCGGACAGGGCCATGGCGATGATGATCGCCTTTTTCGGGTCAATCCCGGCATAGCGGGCGGCATTTTCATTGGCACCCACGGTGCGCAGGGCAAAGCCCCAGCGCGTATGCCAGATGAAGGCCCAGACCAGCACACAGGCGGCCAGCGCCAGAAACAGGGAGAAATTCAGCGGCGACGGGTTCATCTGGATGCCGATGGCGGCCGCCATATCCTGCACCAGCGGCAGGAAGGTCGCCTTGTCGAACTGCGCACTTTCCGGCGACATCTGGCCCGGCCGGATCAGCACATTCACCATCAGGTAAACCATCAGCGAGGAGGCGATGAAATTGAACATGATGGTGGTGATGACGACATGGCTGCCGCGATAGGCCTGGAGATAGCCGGGGATGGCTCCCCAGAGGCCGCCAAAGGCAGCCCCGCCCAGGACGGACAGCGGCAGTACCAGATACCAGGGCATGTTGCCCACGGCCAGACAGACCAGGCCGACGCCCAGCCCGCCCAGATAGGCCTGCCCTTCGCCACCAATATTGAACAGCCCGCCATGGAAGGCGACCGCCACGGCCAGCGCCGTGAAGATCAGGCTGGTGGCGTAATAGAGCGTGTAGCCCAGCCCCTCACTGGTGCCCAGTGCGCCTTGCACCATCGTCCACATGGCCCCCAGCGGGTCTTCCCCGATGGCCAGGATGACGATGGCCGACACGATCAGCGCCAGCACGACATTGATGACGGGCAGCAGCACACCCGTTGCCCACCAGGGCAGATTATCCGGTCCGGTTCCCGCACTCATCTTACTGTTCCTCGCCGGATGCGACGCCGGCCATCATGCTGCCGATACGGCCCTCGGTGGCCTCTGCGGCGGACAATTCGCCCACAATCTCCCCGTCGCACATCACCAGGATGCGGTCGGACAGGGCCATGATCTCGTCCAGTTCGGCGGAAACCAGCAAGATCGCCTTGCCCCGGTCGCGCAAGCCCACCAATTGCTTGTGAATGAAGGCGATGGCGCCGATATCCACCCCGCGCGTCGGCTGGCCGACCAGCAGAATGTCCGGCTCCTTCTCCATCTCCCGCGCCATCACCAGCTTCTGCTGGTTGCCGCCGGAGAACAGGGCGGTGCGCAGTGAGGGATCGCGCGGGCGCACATCGAACCGTTCCATCAGTTCCGCCGTCTTGGCGGTGACCCGCTTCCAATCCAGCCGCCAGCCACGCCCCAGCGGCTTATCGTCGTGATAGCCCAGGATGGCGCTCTGTGCGGCGGGGAATTCCTTCACCACGGCCAGTTTCAGCCGGTCTTCCGGCACATGGGCCAGACCGCGCCGCCGGGCATCGGCCGGGTCATAGGCGCTGCCGGCCTTCAGCACCTCCCCCTTTATCGTCAGCGTGCCGCTGGCAAAGGGCAACATGCCGGACAGCACTTCCAGCAATTCCGACTGACCATTGCCGGCCACACCGGCCACGCCGACAATCTCCCCGGCCCGCACGGTCAGGCTGGCATTCTTCAAGGTGGTGACGCCGCGCGCATCCACCACATTCACGCCGTCTGCCGCCAGCAGCACGGGCCCGGCCGCCGCCGGGGCCTTTTCCACCTCCAGGTTGGCCTTGCGGCCTACCATGGCGTCGGCCAATTGCTGCCGGTTGGTCGCCGCCGTGGCGAATTCCGCCACCACCGCCCCCCGGCGCAGCACCGACACATGGTCGGTGATGGCCATGATTTCCTTCAGCTTATGGGTGATCAGCACCACGGTGCGCCCCTCCGCCCGCAACCGTTCCAGGATGCGGAACAGTTGCGCCACCTCCGGTGGGGAAAGCACGGCCGTCGGCTCGTCCAGGATCAGCACATCGGCGCCACGATAGAGCGCCTTCAGGATTTCCACCCGCTGCTGCACACCCACCGGCAGGTCGGAGACCAGCGCATCCAACGGCACTTCCAGGCCGAAGGTGCGCTCCAGCGCCTCCACCTCCTTGCGGGCGCGGGCCACGGCGGGGGCCAGCAGCGGCCCGCCCTCGTGACCCAGCAGCAGATTTTCCAGAACGGTGAAGGTTTCCACCAGCATGAAATGCTGGTGCACCATGCCGATGCCAAGGCCGATGGCGTCTTGCGATCCCTTGATCGCCACTTCCCGGCCGCGCACCAGAATCTGGCCGCTGTCGGCTTGGTAGAAGCCGTAAAGGATGCTCATCAAGGTCGATTTGCCGGCCCCGTTCTCCCCCACCAGCCCATGGATGGAGGCGGGGGCAAAGCGCAGCGTGACGTCCTTGTTGGCATGGACAGGGCCGAAGCGCTTGTCGATGCCGACAAGCTCCACCGCCCATTCATGGGCGGGTTTCGGGGCAGAATGCGGGGCCGGCGTGACGGTCACTGCGTGCATCCGTGGTGTTGGGTGTTCAACCGATGGGCCTTAATAGACGCAGCTATCTTTGTCGCTGTAATTCACGACATGGCGGGTGCCGGCCTTGATTTCATCCGCCGCCTTGGTCACGGCGGCCAGCATTTCCGGGGTGATCAGGGCTCGGTTATTGTCATCCAGCGCCCAGCCCACGCCTTCCTCTGTCAGGCCCAGCCGTTGATGGCCGGGCTTCCAGGTGCCGTCCATCACGCCCTTGAAGGCATTATAGGCCGCCACATCCACCCGCTTGATCATGCTGGTCAGCACATGGCCGGGGAACAGGTGGTTCTGGTTGCTGTCCACGCCGATGCCCTGCTTGCCGGCATCGGCGGCGGCCTGCAGCACGCCCAGGCCGGTCTGGCCGGCGGCGGCGAAAATCACGTCCGCGCCCCGGTCCATCTGGCTTTTCGCCAGTTCGCTGCCGCGCGTGGGATCGGCCCAGGCGGTGGGCGTTGAACCGGCCATGTTCGAAATCACCTTGGCGTCAGGCTTGGTCGCCTTCACGCCCTGTTCATAGCCGCAGACGAACCGGCGGATCAGCGGAATATCCATGCCGCCGACGAATCCGACCGTCCCGGTCTTCGACGCCAGGGCCGCCAGCACGCCAACCAGATAAGAGCCCTCATGCTCGGCGAATTCCACCGACTGCACATTGGGCAGGTCGACCACCCCGTCGATCAGGGTGAAGCGGACATCGGGATATTCCCGGGCCACCTTTTCCACCGAAGGGGCCATGGAAAAGCCGACAGCGACGATCACCTTGGCGTTGCGCGCGGCCAGCCGCCGCAGGAACTGTTCCCGCTGCGCCTCGTTGGTGATCTCAAACCAGCGGAAATTGACCCCGGTATCGGCCCGGAATCGCTCCGCCCCCTGGTTGGCCCCTTCATTGAAGGATTTGTCGAACCGGCCACCCATGTCAAAGACGATGGCAGGGGCAAATGTCTTCTCGGATTCAGCGCCGGGGGCGGCTGCGACAACAGACAGGGTCAGAGCGGCCGCGCAGGCGGCACGGCGAAAAAAATTCATCGGCACCGTTCCGAAAAAAGGCTGTACGCGCCCACCCTCGCAAAGGTTGGAACGCTACCGTCACACCAGCCGCACAAGCTAGCCAGTTCGTCGGGCGGGGGCAAGATATGGCGGATATTTTGTTTCGCGGACGGGCAGAGGATCGCTGTCGGCCAGACTGTCAAATAACTGTAGCATCATGGGTCTATAAGCGGCGGCATATGTTTGACGCCACCGGCCCGGCCTTTGCCCGGTTCCGGCCTATTGGAGTTTCCGGCCCATGTCCGTTGATAGCATCACCCTGGAAGAGTTCGAAGCGGTCCAGAATCGCGGCAGCAGCCCGGAGAGCGAACCGACCTTCGGTGAGGTGGTGCAACAGCGTCTCGGCCGCCGCAACATCCTGCGCGGCCTGCTGGGTACGGCGGCCATCGCCGCCTTTGGTCCGGCCGTGCCGCTGCCCGACGGGATCGCCGATGCCGCCGCCCAGGCCGCCCCCGCCGCCGGTAAGGGGGGCAAGGACGGTTTCAGCTTTGTGTTTGAGGAAATCACGCGCGGGGTGGATGATCACCACCATGTCGCCGCTGGCCATGATGCCGATGTGCTGTTGCGCTGGGGTGAGCCCTTGTTCGCCGACAGCCCGGAATTCGACCCCTATAAGCAGACGGCCGACAGCCAGTTGAAGCAGTTCGGCTATAATAACGACTTCACCGCCTTCATGCCGCTGCCGCTGGGGTCCAACAGCGCCGATCACGGCCTGCTGTGGGTGAACCATGAATATACCATCGCCGAACTGATGTTCCCCGGTCTGGTGCCGGAAGGCCAGGATCGTTACGCCCCGGAAGCCATCACCAAGGAGATGGCGGAGATCGAGATGGCCGCCCATGGCGGCTCCATCGTCGAGATCAAGCGCGGCAAGGATGGCAAATGGGCCTATGTCCGCGGCAGCAAATATAACCGCCGCATCAGCGCCCTGAAGACGGCGATGACGATCACCGGTCCCGCCGCCGGCCATGCCCGCATGAAGACCAAGGCCGACCCGGAAGGCCGCACCGTCATCGGCATGATGAATAACTGTGCCGGTGGCGTGACCCCCTGGGGCACCATCCTGTCGGGGGAGGAGAATGTCGACGGCTATTTCATGGGCAAGATCGACCAGTCCCACCCGGAACAGCGCAATTATGACCGCATGACCATCCCGTCCCCCTTCTATCAATGGGGCCGGTTTGACGAGCGGTTTGATGTGAACAAGGAGCCTTATGAGGCCAACCGGTTCGGCTGGATCGTGGAGATTGATCCCTATGACCCCACCAGCACCCCGCGCAAGCTGACCGCACTCGGCCGGTTCAAGCATGAAGGGGCAGGGGTGCATCTGAACAAGGATGGCCGCGTCATCGTCTATATGGGCGACGACCAGAAGTTCGAGCATGTCTATCGCTTCATCTCCAAGGGCAAGTTCAACCCGGCCGACCGCAAGGCCAACATGAAACTGCTGGAGGAGGGCACGCTGTCCGTCGCCCGCTTCGATGCCGATGGCAGCGTCACTTGGCTGCCGCTGGTGCATGGCCAGGGGCCGCTGACGGCCGCCAATGGCTTCAAGGATCAGGGCGATGTGCTGATCAGCGCCCGGCTGGCCGCCACGCATCTGGGTGCTACCCGCATGGACCGGCCGGAGGATATCGAGGTCAATCCCAAGACCGGCCGCGTCTATGTGATGCTGACCAACAATGATGACCGGGCCAAGGCTGACCCGATCCACCCGGTGCAGGCCCAGGTGAACCCGGCCAATCCGCGCCCGGCCAATAGTTGGGGCCATATTGTGGAAATGCTGCCGCCCGGCGATGACCATACGGCCAGCACCTATAAGTGGGAAATCCTGCTGAAGGCCGGCAACCCGGCCGATCCGAAGACGGGCGCCAGCTTCAACAAAGCCACCACGGCCAATGGCTGGTTCGCCTGCCCGGATAATTGCGCCTTTGACAGCATGGGCCGGCTGTGGGTGGGCACCGACCAGGGCAATAAGTGGCAATGGACCAGCGGCGATGCCGATGGCATCTGGGCGGTGGAAACCGAAGGCCCGCTGCGCGGCACCGCCCGCATGTTCTTCCGCGTGCCGATCGGGGCGGAGATGACCGGCCCCAGCTTCAACCCGGATGATTCGGCTCTGTTCCTTTCCGTCCAGCACCCCGGTGCCGATGGGGTGGAGAAGGTGACGAAGAGTGGCGGCCGCGCCACCTTCGCCGATCCCGGCACCCGCTGGCCGGATTTCAAGCCTACCCTGCCGCCGCGCCCCTCTGTGGTGGTGGTCAGCCGCAAGGGCGGCGGGCCGATCGGCGTTTAACCTATCCAGGGGGCGTGCGGCGGCACGTCCCCTTGTTTTTGCCATGGCTTTGATGGCAGAAGCCCTTTGGCGGTCGTCAAAGGACCGCCATTTCTCTTTATGTCAGGTTCGATGATGAAGCCCGTCCTGCCCGCGCCCTTGCTTGCCACCCGCCGCCAGTTGCTGCGCCTTGCCGGCGGTGCCGCCGTGGCGGCCCTGGCGGTGCCATCCCTGGTGCGTCCGGCTTTCGGGCAGATGAATTTCCTGGATTATCCGTTCCAGCTGGGCGTCGCCTCGGGCGACCCCTGGCCGGACGGTTTCGTCATCTGGACAAGGCTGGCCCCGCGCCCGCTGGAGCCCGATTACGGCATGGCCAAGGATGTGATCCCGGTCAGTTGGGAAGTGGCCGGGGACGAGCAGTTCAAGAATATCGTTGCCAAGGGACAGGCCAAGGCCCATCCGGAACTGGGCCATGCCGTGCATGTGGAAGTGACGGGGCTGCAGCCCGGCCGTCCCTATTATTACCGCTTCCGCTGCGGCGGGGAGCGGTCGCCGCAAGGTGTGGCGCGCACGGCGCCGGCAGCCGGTGCGCCTTTGCAGAAACTGCGCTTCGGCGTGGTCGGTTGCCAGAATTACGAACAGGGCTTCTTCACCGCCTATAATCTGCTGGCGCGGGAAGAGCTGGATTTCGTCTATCATTATGGCGACTACATTTATGAAAGCGGCGGTCGGCCCTTCTATTTCAGCCGAAATACCAACCGGGCCGAGCCGACGCCGCGCCTGACAGGATTGCCCGAATCCTATTCGCTGGATGATTATCGGCGCCGCTATGCCGTCTATAAGATGGATACCGATCTGCAGCAGGCCCATATGGCGGCCAGTTGGATCACCGTCTGGGACGATCACGAGATCGTCGACAACTGGGTCAGCGATTTCGACAAGGATGGCACGCCGCCGGAAATTTTCCGCCTGCGCCGGGCTGCCGCGGCCCAGGCCTATTATGAACATATGCCGCTGCGCCGCAGTTCCATTCCCAATGGGCCGGATATCCAGTTGTTCCGCCGCTTTACCTTTGGTGACCTGCTGGACATGCATGTGCTGGACACGCGCCAATATCGCAGCGACCAGCCCTGCAATGATGGTTTCCGTCCCGCCTGTCCGGCAGTGGACGACCCCGCCCTGACGGTGATGGGCGACCGGCAGGAAGCCTGGCTGTATGACAATATGGCCAAATCCACTGCCCGCTGGAACAGCCTGGCCCAGCAGGTGATGATGATGGCCTGCGACCGGGAGCCGGGGCCAGAGGATATCCGCAACATGGATAGCTGGGATCCCTATCGCGTGGCCCGCAAGCGGCTGCTGCGGCATCTCAGCGACAATAATATCCGCAATACCGTGGTGCTGACCGGTGATGAGCACCAGAACTTCGCCGGCGACCTCAAGCTGGATCCGATGGACCAGTCGACGCCCGTGGTGGCGACGGAGTTCGTCGTCACCTCCATCTCCTCGGGCGGGGATGGCAGCGACATGCGCCCCAACGCCAAGGGAATGCTGGCGGAAAACCCGCACATCAAGCTGATCAATGATCAGCGCGGCTATGGCATCTGCGACGTCAACCACAAGCGGTTTGAGATGGAATTCAAGGTGTTGGACAAGGTGACGGAGCGGGGGGGCAAGCTCTCCACCCGCGCCAAATTTGCCGTCGATCCCAAGAAGCCGGGGGTTCAGAAGGCCTGATACCAAGTTGCGATGATGTGAACTCATCGCAACTTGGTACGGCGGCGACTGCCGCCGCGCGGCACGTGCCGCGTGAAGCCAAGCCAACGGATGTTGGCGCCGGCGATTGAGGGCCTTGATCAGAACCTATAGGTTCTGATCAAGGCAACTGAGTATGAGCCCCAACCATGCTGACGCGCCGACCCTGTCGGCGCGTCAGGGCAAAGAACCTTTATGCCACTGTTTCCAGCGGCTTCTGCACGATCAGGCCATACCAGCCCAACCCCTTGTAGGTTTCATAGCCGGGCGTCAGCGCGAAGGCCACCATGGTGCCGTCGTCGGCCTGATAATAACCCGTATCGCGCCCGCCGGTTTTCAGGGGATAGGGGGCTGTGGTCTGAAGTGCCCGGTCAGAGGCTGCCAGCACCCGGAAATTGCTGTCCACGATCAGGCATTTGGTGCGGTTGCTCAGCCGTTCATCTTCCGTCAGCCGCACCCCATTGACCACGGTGCCGGCCTGGGGCGCCCAATCAAAGAAGATGCCCAGCACACCCAGCGGCCGGCCGGTTTCCGCCCCGCCGGCCCGGATGGCGGTGGCATAGGTGGCAACCGGTTGCCCCGCCAGGGCCGGATTGATGGCGACATCGGCCACCGCGAATTCCCCGCCATGGCGGGTGGCCATGGCATCCCGGAACCAGCTTTGATCCGCCACCGACTGGCCCCGCACCCCATAGCGCTGGGGCCGGCCATTGGCGATGACCTGTCCATTGGCATCTACCACCCAGATATCCAGATAGACGGTGTAGGATTTCAAAATCACGCCCAGCCGTTCGGCCGCATAGGTCGCCGTTGCTGCCGAAGGTGCTTCCAGGGCCTGGACCATGGCGCTGTCGGTGGCCCACCAGCGCACATCGCAGGAGCGTTCATAGAGATTGCGGTCGATAATATCGATCATGTTCAGCGCCAGATCGGCCAGGCGTTGACCCCGGATGGAGCCCACCAGTTCCTGGCCCAAGCGGTGCAGCCGATGGGCGCTGCCGACAATCTCATCCCGCATCCGGCTGGCGGCCTCATCAATCTCGCTGGAAATCGATTGTACCTCCGCCGCAACAACACCGAAGCCGGCGCCATGGCTGCCGGCCCGCGCCGCCTCGATCTTGGCATTCAGGGCCAGTATTTTGGTGCGACGGGTAATGTCACCGATGGCCCCGGTGCGCAGCGCCGAAACGTCGGCCACCTCCCGCGCCAGGGCAATGATGGTTTCTGGTGAGGCGGCATTGCCGCTGGTTGGGGTTGAATTCAGTTCCGACCGGGCCAGATTGCGCATCATGCTCGTCACGTAGGGTGCCTGCTGGATTGATTTGTTGCGATTATTTTGCTCCTGCTCCTTTTCTGGAGCTTTATGGGCGTGAATATTATCAGTGATTTCATGAATAACCAGTCCAAATATTAGGCAATCAATGATAATAAAATGAACTTTAAGCTGCGGACTTTCAAGCGTTTCCGGACTGCGGTGCCTTTTTTGGCGCCGCCGCCTATCCCGGTTGCCTGTTTCCTGGGCGACGTTGATACCGCGCACCCGAACAATGAAAAGGCAGCGTGGAACGGCTGGACGCAGGCCATTTTCATGCTATAGCGCAAGACAGATGCCGGTCCGTGTGCCGGCCCTCGCCAAGGGAAACGGGAATGGCCGCACTCTATGTGGCGCGCAGCGCCAATATCTGCCAATGGGCCTCGGATGTCGGGCTGGGCAAGAATATCTTCAAGGTTGGGGTCTGCGACGGCGACCCGGCGGTCCTGCTGGCCAAAGGCATGGCCGGTGAAACCGATTGGAAGCTGCTGAAGCAGGTGGAAACCGATCTGGACGAGACAGCGGTGCTGGAACGTCTGGCCAAGCGGCAGAAGCAGGTGGACCCCACCTACTATCCCCGCATCAAGGGGGAACTGGGACTGTACAAGCTGACGGATACTGACGTGCAGCGCCACATCGTGCTGGCCCGCGCCCTGGAAGGGGAGAGCGAGCGGGCACCCATCCGGCTGAAGCCGGTGGATTATGCCAATTACCTGATCAGCAACGCCCTGCGCTGAGCAGCGTCAGGGCGGGCTGTCCAGGGCGAACAGCATCACCACGCCCCGGCGCTGGTTGTCCGCATCGCCGGCCTGTTTGGGCAGGCGCAGGCTTGTCCGGCAGGCCGCATCCATCGGGGCGGCCAGCGCGCTCTGCACGAAGCTGGCGAAGATCGGATCACTCATATCCTTGTTGCCGGCCAGGAAGGCAGCCCCGCGCACCTGGCCCGCATCATCGAAGTAAACCCCGATCTCCGCCCGCATATTGCCATTGCCGGCCGGAACGGCGGGGGGCGTCCAGCAATCCATCAGCTGGCTGCGCAGGGCCGGCCCCGCCTCCCCGTTCAGGGCTTCGATCTTCGCCCACATCACCGGCGGGGCCGGGGCATCGACAATGGACGGCTCCCCCTGGCGATGGGCCGGCGGCGGCGGGCGGACGTTATTCTTGGCTTGTGGCTTGGCCGCGGGCTTCTTGGGCGCCGCCGGGGTGGGGCTGGGGGCGGGCGCCGCGGGTGGTTTGACGCGCAAGCGTGCCAGTTCCGCGAAGCGCCCGTTGGGATAGGCATTGAGATAGGCCTGAAATTCCGCCGGATTCTGGCTGTTGCGGATGCTTTCCCAGAATACCAGTTCCGGGTCGGCGGGTGCAGCCGGTGGGCTGTGCGTCGTACAGCCGGCCAACCCCAGCAGCAGCAAGCCAAACCCCAGATTACGCAAAACGCCAGCCACCACGATTCCCCCCAGGTTGCTGGCAACAAATACTGTTGGCCGGCAATGGTGCCAAGCCTTTATCATCCTCTTCGGCATTTCAGCTTAAGTCGTGGCATCTGCCATCAACTGTCGGTATAAACAAAAGGCAGAGGGCCCACCGCGCCCGAAATCTTTAATGCCAAAGGCATCAGACAAATCATAGGGATCGTTACCGGAGCTTCCACGGAACCTGTCAGTGACCGTCGATGCTGTGGTGCTTGTGCGATATGGTGCCGGCCGGTGATGGTGTAGCGACGACGAAGCAACGGGGATGGGCAGTGCAGCATCTGAGCGCGCTTGATGTCATGAGTGGTGCCAATAAGCTGGCGGCGGGCGGCGCCCTGGGGGAGGCCATCAGCCTTTACAAGACATGGATCGACAGCCATGCCGATGACCCGCTGCTTCCCGCTGTTTTGTTCAATTACGGGGTGCTGCTGGGCGATAACCGGAACGACCAGGCGGCCCTGCATGCCTATAATGAGGCGATCCGGCTGAAGCCGGATCTGGTGCCCGCCCATATCAACCTGGGCTCCGTGCTGGAACGGCTGGGGGCGGAGGATATGGCCCTGCAATTCTGGGGCAATGCCCTCAGCCTGACCGGGGCGGCAAATGAAGTCACCCTGAATTACCGTCTGACCGCCTTCAAGCAGCGTGCGCGCTTGCTGACCAAGTTGAACCGCACGGCGGAAGCGGAAGAGGTGCTGCGTCTCTCGCTGGAGACAAACCCCAATCAGCGGGAAGTGATCCAGCATTATGTGTCGTCGCGTCAGCGCCTCTGCCGCTGGCCGGTGATCAACCCGGTGGCGGGGCTGACGGCCCCGCAGATGATCAAGGCGCTGGCCCCGTTGAGCATGGCGATCTACACCGATGATCCGATGCTCAACCTCGCCTCTGCCTACGAATATAGTTGCAAGGAAGTGGGCTGGGCCGAGACGTTCCATGATCTGGAGGATTATCGCGGTCGGCCGCGCGCGGCCGATGGTCGTTTGCGCATCGGCTATCTCTCTTCCGACCTGCGGGCCCATGCCATTGGCTATCTGACGGCGGAGATGTTGGCCCTGCATGACCGCAGCAAGGTGGAGGTCTTTGCCTTCTTCTGCGGTTTCCAGGCCGAAGATCCGATCAAGGCCCGGATTCGGGAAAATGTGGAACATTGGTTTGATATCAATGATTTGAATGATGAGCAGGCGGCCAGCCTGATCCGGGAAAAACAGATCGATATTCTGATCGACATTAACGGCCACACCAAAGACGGCCGGACCCGTATGCTGGCGCGCCGGCCGGCGCCGGTAATTGTCAACTGGCTGGGCTATGCCGGCACGATGGGCACCCCCTACCATCAATATATCATCGCCGATGATTTCATCATTCCGCCGGAGTTGGAGAAATACTGCTCGGAAAAGGTGGTGCGTCTGCCCTGCTACCAACCGAATGACAGTTTACGTGTCGTCGCCGACAAGGTGCCCACCCGGACGGAACTGGGGCTGCCGGAAAATGCGGTGGTTTTCTGCAGCTTCAACGGTCCGCAGAAGATTTCACCCTTTACCTTCGCCCGCTGGATGGACGTGTTGCGGCAGGTCGACAATTCGGTTCTGTGGCTGCTCTGCGGGCAAGAGGTGGTGGCGCAGCGGTTGCGGGAAGAGGCGACCAGCCAGGGTATTGATCCTGCCCGCCTGATCTTTGCCCCCAGTATGCCCAATGCCATGCATCTGGCGCGTTATCCCCTGGCCGACCTGTTCCTGGACAGCCTGCCCTATGGGGCGCACACCACGGCTTCAGATGCGCTGTGGATGGGGGTGCCGGTGATCACGGTGCCGGGGCGCAATTTCGCCTCCCGCGTCTGTGCCAGTCTGGTGCGGGCGGCCGGAATGCCGGAACTGGTTTGCGACAGCCCGGAATCCTATGTGCGGCTTGCCGTGGAGCTGGGGCGCGATCCGGCGCGCCTGCTGGCGGTGCGTGAAAAGTTGCGGGCGCAGCGGGACACTTGTGTCCTGTTCGATACCCCCCTGTTTGTGCGGGAGATGGAGGCGTTGTGTGAACGCCTTTGGCAGGAATGGCAGGATGGCCAGGTGCCGCAGCCTGACCTTACCAATCTTGACCTTTACCTGGAGATCGGCGCGGCGCTGGATCATGACAGCGTGGAGCCCAGCTTCCTTCCCGATTATGAGGAACGCTATCGGGCAGTTCTGGCGCGGCGGCATTCTTACTCGCCCATTCCTTACGACAAACGTCTCTGGCCGGCTCCCGGCCCGCAGTGAACCGATTCTGACGGATGGATGGAGACATGGCTGTGACCATGGATTTTGCACCGCAATTTGCCCTGATCGCCCGTCGCCCCACTGTGGCTTCGATGCCGTTGGGTGAACAGGTTTGGCTGCGCAGCATCATGCCGCAGCTTGATTTTGTCCGATTGTCCGCACTGGTCGATCAGGCCCGGCCCTATACACCCGCCATCGTGGTGGAGATTTACAAGCTCTGGCTGGAAGTTCACGGCAATGCCGCTGCCGGGGGGCCTGGTGTCTGGTTCAACCTTGGGGTTGAACTGTCGGCCGCCGGGGATCAGGCCAATGCTGTAACGGCCTACCAGAATGCGCTGATGCTGAAGCCTGATCTTTATCAGGCTGCCTATAATATCGGGATCATCAAAAGCGGTGCCGGTGATGCGGACGGCGCCCTCGCCGTCTGGCGCGCTGCTCTGCAGCCTGACGAAGCACGCACCATGCTGCTTAATCAGATCGGCCGTGTTCTCGAGGAAAAACGGGATCCGGACGGGGCGGAACAAGTGCTTTACCGCTCGCTTCTGACCAATCCCCGGCAGCCCGATGCCATCCAGCATTGGAGCCTGAACCGTCAGGCCATTTGCGCCTGGCCTGTATTTGCCCCGCCCCTTCCGGGCATGTCGCCAGAGGAAGTGAAACGGTATTGCGGGCCTCTGGCGGCTTTGTCGCTGTTTGACCGGGTGGCAGACCAGATACAGATCACCCGGGAATGGCTGGAGCGGAAAATCAAGCCGGCTCCGCAGCTTCTGGCCCCGGCAGAAGGGTATCGGCATGACCGGATCCGCATTGGTTATATGTCGTCGGATTTCTGTGCCCACGCCATGAGCTTTCTGATCGTGGAGTTGCTGGAGCGTCACGATCGGTCAAAGTTTGAGGTGTTTGGCTATTGCTCATCCCGTGAGGATGGCAGCGATATTCGCCGCCGGGTGGTTGCCGCTCTGGATCACCATATTCCGGTCTCCCATCTGAAGGATGCGGAACTGGCCCAGCGAATTCGGGCCGACGAGATTGATATTCTCATTGATCTCAATGGCCTGACCAAGGGCGCCCGCATGGAGACCCTGCGGTGGAAGCCGGCACCGGTTCAGGCGACATATTTGGGTTATATCGGTGGCTTGCCGATTCCGGAGCTGGATTACCTGATTGCCGACCGGCATGTGATCCCGCCTGAAATCGCCGACCAGTATCATCCGAAGCCGCTATACCTGGATGATCTCTATCAGGCCAATGATAGCCGTGCCCCGCAACTCCCCCCGGTCAGCCGTGAAGGGGAGGGGTTGCCGGCGGACAAGTTCATTTTCTGCACCTTCTCCAATCATTATAAATTGACGGAGGAGATGTTCGACGCCTGGATGGAGATACTGCGCCGGGTGAAGCATGGTGTTCTCTGGCTGGTCAGCGACGAAAAGAAGGCGCGGGAAAATATCCTCGCCGAGGCCGCCAAGCGGGGCGTCGGGCCAGAACAACTGATCTTCGCTCCCCGCGTGTCACCCGATCATTACAAGGCCCGGATGGCGATGGCCGATCTGTTCCTGGATACCACCCCCTATAATGCGGGGACTGTGGCCAGTGATGCCCTACGGGTGGGGCTGCCTTTGCTCACGCTTCAGGGAGAGCCTTTTGCCTCCCGCATGGCCAGTGCCTTGCTGACGGCCGTTGGCTTGCCGGAGCTGGTGACGACCAATCGCGCCGATTATGTGGAGCTGGCGGTGTCGCTGGCCCATGACCCTGCGCGTTATCAGGCCTTGCGTTCCCGCCTGGATGGGGGGGAGGCATGGATGCGCAGCATCGGCAACACGGAACGCTTCACCCGCCAGTTCGAGGCGGCGATGGAACGTGTTCTCAAGCGACCGATCTGAAGGGGAGGGGTGCTTGATCTGGCCTGACGCGCCAGACCAAGCACCCCCTATCAGGGTTCGCGGATCGCTTCGCTGAAGCCGCGGGTAATGGGATAAAGGAAGTAGGACAGAATGGTCCGCTGTCCGACCTTGATCTCGGCACGGACTGTCATGCCGGGGATCAGATGTGCCCCTTCCGGCAGATTGGTCAGCTCCGTGGATAAAAGCTCCACCCGACCGCGGTGCAGCGCACCGCTATCCGCCGGAAGCGGTGCCCGCTGTGCATCCGTTTGTTCAGTTGCCCCGTTGGCGGCGAACGACTCCTGACTGATCGATTGCAACTTGCCTTTCAACATGCCGTGGCGCTGGAAGGGAAAGGCATCGACCTTCACCTCCACCTGATCTCCCGGCTTGGTATAGCCGACATCGGATGAACGGATGGTGATCTCCGCCAGCAGCGGTACATTGCTAGGCACCATGGAAATCAGGGCTTCCGCCTCACGCGCCACGGATCCGGCGGACCGTTTCGCCACCTCCAGAACGATGCCATCCTGCGGTGCGGTCAACCGGACCAGATCGCTGATTCGCACAGCCTTTGTCAGGGCCTCATCAATTTGCACAGCCTGGTTGCGGACCCGCACCAGCTCTTCCAGCAACTCCCGCTGCCATTGGTCAATGAAGGATTGGCGCTGTGCCAGTTTGGCTGACAGGCTGGAATTCAGCTCGTTCAGCCGATTGGTCGTGTTCTGCAGGGCGCGGTCCACCTGCAGGCGGTTCGACCGGGCGTCCAGCAGCTGCAAGCGGGAGCCTGTTTGCCCACGGAACAGTTCATCGCGGAGGTTCTCAACGTCCTGTGCCACGGCAAGCTGCTGGCTTAAAGAAGTGCGATCATCCTGGGCGGTCCGCAGGCCCGCCCGCAAATTAGCGATCTCGCCATCAAATGACGCCAATGTGGACGTATATTGCGCCTGACGCTGCCTGTAGAGATTGACCTGCAGAACCATGTCCGGGTCTTCGGACAGCTCCATGGATGTTGGCAGCGGTTCCCCGGCCACTTCGACGCCCAATCGTTGCAATTGGGCGATCATGGATTTCTGTTGGGCAGTCAAGCTCGCCTTATCCGCACCGGCAAAGGTTGGATCAAGGGTCGCGAGCACTTGTCCTTTCTTCACAGCATCGCCGGGCTTTACATTGATCTCACGAACAATGGATCGCTCCAAGGGTTGCAGAACGATGGCCGGGCTTTCTGACAGCAGGCGCCCCGAGCCTGCCACGATCATATCGACCTCAACAAGACCGGAGATCGTGATCAACAGGACGAACAGGGTGGCGACGGCCAGATGCGGCTTCCCCAGGATTGGCGGTGGTGGTTCGGCAATCACCTCTTCCAGGTCTTCCTGGAAAGGCAGCGCCTCCGGCGTTATCAGATTGGCAGGCACCGATGGGGCGCGTCGCCACAGGGCGGCTGGGACCAGCTTCTTCAAGGGCGCGTTCATTGGATATGCTGCGTCTGGGTTTGCCAAAGATGGCGATAGATATCACAGCGCTCAAGCAGCACCGAGTGGGGTGCAAAATCCACCAGTTCACCCTGCTCCAGCACAATGATCTTATCTGCCGTCACCAGGGAGGAGAGGCGGTGTGAAACGATGACCATGGTGCGGCCGCGGGCAATGTCAGAGAGATTCCGTTGCACGACAGCCTCGCTTTCCGGATCCAGGGCGCTGGTTGCTTCGTCGAAAATCAACAGCCTCGGGCGCGTCAACAGGGCCCGCGCAATGGCAATACGCTGGCGTTGCCCGCCGGAGAAGTTCGCCGCATTCTCTTCAACAAACGTATCATAGGCCATTGGCAGCCGGTTGATGAATTCATCTGCACCGGCCATCCGTGCCGCTTCCAGAATTTCCGGCATCTGGGCATCGGGCCGCGCAGCGGCAATATTGTCGCGGATGGTGCCGCGGAACAGCAGATTGTCCTGCAACACAACGCCGATGGACCGGCGCAGGTGATTGAGGTCAATGTAGCGCAGGTCCACACCATTCAGCTGGATCATCCCTTCCTGCGGCGAATGGATAGCCTGAATGAGGCGGGTGATCGTGGTCTTTCCAGAACCGGAACGACCGACCACCCCGATGACCTGCCCTTCCTCCACCGTGAAGGAAACATGCCGCAAAGCGGGATTGGCACCCGCGCTGTAGCGGAACGTTACGCTATCGAAATGGATATCGCCGGTGATCAGGGGGCGGGAAGGACGGGACCGGGTAGATCGTTCCGGCACCGAATTCATCACCGTACCCAGCATCTTCACGGAAAGAGAGGCTTCCTGATACTCATTGATCAGGGCAACCATCTGGACCAGGGGACCGGTGACGCGCCCGGAAAGCATATTGAAGGCAACCAAGGCGCCCAAGCTGAGGCTGCCATCAAAAACCTCAACGGCACCAACGGCCAATACGCTGATCTGCATCAGCTTTTCCAGGCCGTTGGTGATGACGGTGCCGAGCGCGCCGATACGGCCGACAGAGGCATGCCGACGCACGGCCTGGGCCACCTTATTGTCCCATTCCTTTTGGCGCAGCGGTTCCAGCACCAATGATTTCACCGCCCGCATACCGTGGATTGTCTCCACCAGGTGCGCCTGACGGGCACCTTCCGTTTGATAAAGCCGATCAAGTTCTGACCGGAAACGGGGCACCATGCCGCCGATCACACAAGCGATCGCCAGCGAAAAAGCGAGCACCACACAGGTCAGGCTGCCGGAATAAAACACCAGAAGCACAACAAGAATCGGTAAGGTTGCCGCGTCCAGGATGACCTGGAACAGGCGCCCCGTCAGAAAATGTCTTAATTTTTCCGTCTGCTGCAGATGTCGTACCAATACGCCGGCCGTGTTGGTCTCAAAGAAAGAAAGCGGCAGCCCCAGAAGATGCTGGAATGTGCGCGATGTCAGTCTGGCATCGATCTTATTTGATGCCAGCAGCATCAGGTTTTGCCGCACATAGCTGAAGAAGCCATCGAACATGGTCAGCACGATGAAAATCAGCACGACAGCAAAAAGTGTCTGATAGCTCTGGTGGCTGATGACCTTGTCGATGAGTACCTGAAAAAGCATGGGAATGCCCAGGCCGATCAGGTTGGCCATCAAGGCCGAGATGGCGACTCCACGGAACAACTTGGCGTGGCGGACGATCTCCGGCATGAACCAGCGAAAGCCGAAGGGCTGGTTATCATCGGTAAGCGCATAGACGCGCTTGCAGATGATCAGTGTGCCGCTCCAGTCCGCCATGAACTGTTCCGGCGTCAGCAGCTTCACGCCCTCCTGCTCGGTGATCGGGTCTAGAACTGCCGCAAAACGCTGGCCATCGGGGGCGGTGATGATGTGGGCCAGCACCACCCAAGTGCCATCCTTGCGAATCGCAAAGGCCGGATAGGCTGTTCCCAACTGCCCGGCCTTTTCCCAGCTGCAGCGCTCCAACGTGCGGCCTTTCAGGCCGACAGCGCGCATCGCCTTCAAGGTAGAGCCCTTGATATCATTAGCGCCACTGATGGGTAGCTCTTCTGGCGCAAGCTGAATCCCATGATGCATGGCAATCAGGAAAAGGCAGCGCAAGGCCGTCATATGGGGGGACAAGGGAGGCCTATTTTCCGAGGGGGTAAACCTATCGATCCGAAATTAAAGGGATTCTCCAAAATTCACGAGAAAAAATTCCCGTGTTATTGTGGATTTATCCCTGGTCTTCCTTTTGGGGGGGCGTCTTTGGGGTCATGACGGGTCGACATAAAGCTGCAATAGAAATGCGTCTTGACTCCCGCCCGAAAGAGGTATCATATCCATACAGGCCCAAAAAATTTGGGTGCCTTACTCCAAAAGGGGAATGACTCGGTTTATCTTGGATGCTTAATGCATTCCATAAGATGGGCTGCGTGTATCCGGCGTTAGGCTCCAGAGGTCCATTGGGTTTAGAGCGCGTCTGCGGGGGCGTGCTCGTGAGTCGCAGGCGATGGTGTGGCAGCACCGTGTCTTGACTTGTTCCTCCAATAAACCTGGGCGTCGGAGCAACAGCCATGTCGGTCTTGTCTTTCCTCACGACAACGCAAGTCGCTGCGTTGACCACCACCACCATCGCATCGCTGACATCGACCCAGATACGGTCGCTCAGCTCGACGCAGGCGGGTGCCCTCACAACCGATCAGATTCAAGCGTTTGGTACCAGTCAGCTGGTGACAATCGGAACAACGCAGGTCGTGGGCTTGAGCACCACGGCCCTTGGTGCGTTGTCGACCACGGCTTTTGCATCGCTGACCTCAACCAGCATCGGCGCCCTTAGCACCACACAGGTCGGCGCCCTGGAAACAACTCAGTTGTCGGTTCTGCCGACAACATGGGTTCGTGCGTTGACCACAACGCAGGTGGCGGCGCTGACAGAGACGCAAGCCGCTGCACTGACCACGACGCAGCTTGGCGCGCTGACGACGACCCAGGTTCGGGCTATTGAAACAACCGACCTTGCGGCGCTGACAACAGATCAGATCACAGGTCTGACCACGCTCCAGTTGACCGCGCTGACCTCTACGCAGTTCAGTGCGATTGAGACGACGGACCTTGCTGCCCTGACGACGACGCAGGTGCGTGGTCTGACGACGGCCCAGATTGCCGCGCTGACCACCACTCAGACGTCGGCGCTGACGGAGACGCAGTTTGGCGGTCTGACGACGACGCAGCTTCGCGCTCTGGAGACGTCTGACTTTGCGGGTCTGACGACGACGCAGCTTGGTGGTCTGTCTGCCACCCAGATGCCGGGCCTGACGACGGGTCATTTGAACGCCCTGACGACGACGGCGGTTGTTGCGCTGACCTCGACGCAGCTGGGTGGCTTGCAGACCAGCCAGATTGCGGGCCTGAACAGCACGCAGGTTGGTCTGTTGACGACGGATCAGATCGGCACGCTGGCCTCCACGCAGCTGCGGGCCTTGACCTCGACGCAGATCGGCTCGTTG